>JARPSM010000089.1 GCA_029782475.1 Nitrososphaerota archaeon | reverse complement strand
ATCATGCTAGACAAAAAATATTACAAGGCCTGGTTATTTATGATGGGCTATCCACTACTACAGTACATAGATGCGATTTGTTCATGATTCTCACATGTGATGCAAGTGTAAAAAATGTAAATGACAGATTAAGCGAGAGTGGTACAACAAAAGAAAGGCGTTGAGGTCTTTTGTTGATTTGATGAATGAATATTCCCTTGGTAGTCAAGATATAGATGTCCACACAAGAAAACACTGAAAATATTTTTTATATGGATGGAGTGAATATGGTTTTTTCTCAAGCTCATCTAAAACACCATCCAAATTAGTAGTGTGATGATCATCTAATTTTCATCTATGTTTTTTATTGTCAGTGCAATAATCTCAAAGATTTTTATATCTGCAATATGTCGCCTGTGTCTGATTATGATCTCTTCAAAAGATCTAGTTTGTTTGGATTTGTCAATATGTAAAGTGTTCTGCATGAGAATCAAGATTATATGTAAAATGACTGTTCAAAGACTGCTAAATGCATTATCTTACAGGTTGCTTTGAAACAAGAAAGGATTAACGAGTCCATCATCTCAAAATCAAGACAAATCAAAATCGATGAGATGATATACAAATATCTGGAGGATGCGGGTATGTCTGGTTGCGCATTGGGGATTGCAGTATCAGTTAACATCCAGATGACACGTTCTGCATCAGTAATTAATCAACATTATCCGTCACATGTAATCGGTATGTCCCAGTACGGATAAAGATCTTTGATTACCGATGCAGCACGCATCGTCATGATGCTAACTGATACAACATAATCCCCGTTGCACAACTAGGCATATCCGCGTCCTCCTGGTACGTTGAATGATGTTTCATCCATTTTGATTTGTTTTGATTTTGGAATGGACTCGTTGATTCTTTTTTGTTCTGCTTTTAGCTTCTCAGATACTGCATACAACAGTCGTAGAACTGTCGTCTTGCATACAGGAACTCCAAATACCTCAATTATCTCTGTGACGGATGGGAGGATTCCCTGATCGAATCACTTTTATTTTTATATTCAATCTTGCTTTCGATGGCTAAAAGAACCACAATAATGACTTTGATCGCTATGTTGGGAATTTCACTTTTAATCCCAGGCGCGATATACGCGCAGACAGTAAATGAAAACTTTGAAGAGGTCTATGTTGCAGACATCATACCTCAGGATGATGCGGTAGGCCCCATTGCAAATACCGGTGCCGAATACAAGTTTGATGATAAATTCTATCAAATGATTCAAGACCTGATTCAAACGGAGCATGCTGTATCTACGGGATCATATGTGTTTTGGATCACCGCATCTGATGGAACAGATACGGAATACGAACCATACGGCGTGATTGTCTCCTGAAGAAGAAACACATCGGGATAATTGCGCTAACTGTCGGCATACTTGTGGCAGTATTCCTTATTATGGTTTTGGTAGTGGCGCATATGATCCTCAGCACCAGCTCCGATCCTTCCGAATCCCAGTCATTTATCGGAAATCCACAGCTGCACATTGTGCAAGCAATCCATCCTGTATTGGAGCCCATTGGATCATTTGGACTCTATGTTGCAGATGTATTGCAGGACATCAAGACGGCTGTTGCACCTGTTCCCACATATGATCCCATCCCGCAGAATGTGGCCAATGCAAACAATGCCTTTGCAATCGAGTTTTACCGGCAGATATCAGACAATGACGAGAATCAGTTCTTCTCGCCTGCAAGCATCTACACTGCATTTTCCATGCTGTATGAGGGCGCAAGAAATAACAGTGCAACCCAGCTAAAAGACACATTTGGGTTTGAACCTGACAGTACGACTCGCACCACAGAGACATCACAGATGATCTCCTCAATTAACAGGGAAGATCCTGATACCACACTAGATATTGCAAACGCCCTGTGGCCGGACAAGAGACATTCGGTACTGTCTTCATATGAGGAGGCAATACGCCAGACGTATGTTGCTGATGTCAAGAGTGTATCATTTCCAAGTGATTATGATGTGATAAACCAGTGGGCATCTGACAAGACCCATGGAAAGATACCCAAAGTTGTCGAGGAGGGAGAACTGATAGGTGCTGTAATGGCTGACAAATGCGGTATATTTCAAGGGGACATGGGTGACCCAGTTTGATGAGGCAGACACTGCACCATCTAACTTTTGGAGAAACTCGGAGGACAAGATGACTGCTGATTTTATGACTGTTGAATCCACATTTAATTTCACACAGACAGACGGTGCCAAAATTCTAAAGATGCCATACAAGGGGGACCGACTCTCGATGCTGCTGATACTGCCTGATGATAGAGACGGAATTGACAGTCTTGGAGATTTATTATCTGTTGAGAAATTGCGCAAATGGCAAAACAGCATGTCTGCCACGAATGTGCTAGTAAAGATCCCAAAGTTTACAATGAAGACTCATTATGAGTTGCCTAAGCCGTTGAAGGATCTGGGTGTTGAAGACATCTTTGATTCCAAAACTGCCAACCTGACAGGCATTTTGGGCGGAATATTTGTATCAAATGCAGTGCATGACGCATATGTTGATGTAAACGAAGAGGGGACAGAGGCGGCAGCAGTTACCACCATTGTAGCTGCCTTTACTTCCGGTCCCCCACCTACGCCTCTGTTTGTTGCAGATCATCCGTTCCTGTTTGTGATTCAGGATGATGAGAGCGGTATGATACTGTTTATGGGAAAACTGTCTGAGCCTACGGCTGAATAATTTACTGGTAACCGTTTAAGCCGCCACAAGCATTTTTAGCATCTTTTCAAGCAGATTCAACCTTTGTTTCTTTCATGTCAGCACATAGGTCATCCGTGTGCCATACACCTCCATTCCCCTTGCACTGTGTATTCAATGTCTGATTTTCCTGTCAATTGCTATCAGACGCAGCATCCCTTCTGACTCGGTGTTTGTAGGCTTCTCCATGCCTGGGTGATTCACAAATGTGAACATATCCTCTGATGCGTTATTTAGCTTTGTGTCAAAACCGACTTGTCCCCTTTTAATTTCATAGATTTTTTCAAGGCATATCTCCCGGCATTTGGCATCAATCTCGCTGGCATTAGAAACCATGTCCTACTGCTGCCAGAACAGAAAGAATTCTTGGAATTTTTTGTATATTGTGAATGTTTTGGTGATAATGGTGGCAGTGGATTTTGAACCAATCTACTAAAACCAATATAGGGTCAACCCTGCACCATTTTTTAGTGACTAAATCAGACTATGAAAACTTGCTCAAACGCATTCAGGATAAGTTAGGTGACACTGACAAAGAATCACAAACCAGGTTTGAGCTTCCAATTGTCGATGTAATGTGGGAGGGTCAAAAGACCTTTTTAAGAAATTTTTCAGAATTCCCAAAGGTTTTACGAAGAGATCCTGACAAAGTTTTACAATATCTCTCAAAGGAATTTGCAGTTCCCGCAGAAAGATTGGGTGACAAAGCAATGTTTGTTGGTAGACGCGCTCCTGATGATTTCACAAGATTATTTCAAATTTATGTAAAAGACTATCTTGAATGTCCAACATGTAAAAGTCCTGATACAAAAATTCTAAAAGAAAATAGGATATCCTTTTTAATTTGTGAAGCATGTGGGGCAAAATCTACTTTGAAAGGTAAATATGCGTAATGCAATTCTCGGTAAAAACTGCGAATTATCAAAACCAATCAATGCTAAATATTTGTGATGCTGAGTTATTGGGAAAAAAAATCATTGAAGGTGATTTAACGATGCACATTAGTGAAAATTACTATGGGGAAAGATTTGTTGAAAAAGATGAAGCTGAATCTTTATTGAATAATTCTTCAATAATTAACATGGCTGGAAAAGAAACTATATCCTTAGCTCTAAAACTAGGAATTGGTTCTGAAAATGCTGTAAAAACAGTTTCTGATGTTCCATTTTTAATTATATTTAATACGTAAATCTGTTTGATTTGATTTTTACTTTACAAACTTTTTTAGATTTTAACAGCAACCCATTTTATCTAGTAGGAGTATTTCTTTTCAATGACTGATACAATTAGTAAAAAATTAGAATCTAAATTAGATAATAAATTAAGATCAAAACGAAAACGCTCTCCATTAGATGATGGATTTAAAAAAGGAAAAGTAGTCAACGAAGTTTTAGATAAACCTACAGTCATGACTCTTTACAAAATGATTACTGATCATGTTATTGCTTACATTAATGGTTCTGTGAGTGCTGGAAAAGAGTCTGTTCTTTTTTGGGGTGTTGATGAAAATAATGTTAATGTTGCTTTGAAAATTTATTTAGTTACTACTGCAAATTTTAAAAAACGTGAACCCTACATACTTGGAGATCCCAGATTCTCTCACTTGAAAAAAGGAACAAAAAATCTTGTGTATTTATGGGCAAAAAAAGAACACCGAAATCTAACTCAATGCTATAGGGCTGGAATTCCAGTTCCAAGGCCTCTATATGTTACAAATAATGTCCTTGCTATGGAATTTATCGGTGATAATGGCGCCCCTGCAAAGTCATTACTCACTTCTGAAGTTGATGAAAATGACTATGCCCAAGCAATATCTATTTTAGATGATTTATACAAAAAGGCAAAATTGGTTCATGGTGATTTTTCAGAATATAATATTTTTAAAACTGAAAAAGGCTTGGTTGTTTTTGATTTGGGTTCTGGAGTTGATCTTAGACATCCAAATGCTAAAGAATTCCTTAAACGTGATATTAATAACATTGGAAGATTCTTCAATAAACGAGGCATTCCTGTTGAAGATTCAGATAAAATATTTGAGGATATTGTAAAATGAGCTTTGAAAAATTAATTCGCATTCCAAATGATCGAGTTGGAGTTTTAATTGGTAAATCTGGAAACGTGAAATCAAAAATTGAAGAATCTTGCTATGTTTCTTTAGATATTGATGGTGATACCGGAGAAGTTTTTGTTCGAACTCAAGGTGATGTTGATAAAATACAACCATTCAAAGCTATGGAGATAGTTACTGCAATTGGAAGAGGTTTTTCTCCTGAAAATGCAATGACTTTACTAAAAGGTGAGAATGCATTACATGTGATAGATCTTAGAGAATTTGCAGGGAAATCTAATGCTAATGTTGAAAGGATAAAAGGGAGGATTATTGGAGAGGGTGGTAGAGCAAGACGAAATATGGAAAATCTTAGCGGTACTAATATCTCAGTTTATGGAAGAACTGTTTCAATTATTGGCGATTCAAGTAAATTACGTTTAGCAGTTGATGCTATTTCTTCTATTTCCAGTGGAAGTATGCATGGTGCAGTTTACACAAAACTGGAAGCAGCAAACAGAACTGCAAAACAAGAACGAATGAAATTATGGGAAGATCAAGATGTCTTCTATTAAAGAAAAATTCAATCAGATTTCTCCTAGTGAATTCTTTTACAGTAATCGTGATTTAGCTGGATTCAGTAATCCTACAAGATCTCTTTATACTGCAGTGAGAGAATTTGTTGAAAATGCCTTGGATGCATGTGATCAAAAAGGCATTCTTCCAGATGTACATTTGACGATTAAGGCTGTTGACCCTGACAAGTCAGATCCCAAGCCATACATATTGACTGTAAAGGATAATGGCCCTGGAATAGATGCAGAACACATCCCGTTGGCTTTTGGAACTGTACTTTATGGCTCTAAATTTGGACTTAAACAAGCAAGGGGAATGTTTGGTTTAGGTGCTACTATGGCAATTCTTTATGGGCAAATCACTACCAACAAACCTGTAACTGTAAAAAGTTCTGTTGATGGTGCTACTCAAGATACGTTTGAATTATTACTTGATATTCAAAAAAATAAACCTGTAATTGTTAAACACACAACTAAAGACATTTCAAAAACAGGACTTAGTGTAAGTATTTGTTTAGAGGGGGATTATTCAAAAGCAGGAAACAAAATTAGAGATTATGTTTATGAAACATCTTTGATCACTCCTTATGCCTCAATCACTTTTGATGATCCAAAAGAACAAAAATTCAGTCATCCAAGATTTGTAAAAGAAATCCCTCCACCTCCAACTATTATTCGTCCACACCCACATGGAATTGATGTTGAACGAATTAGAAGAATGATTGTAGAATCTCAATTTGAAATCCCTATCATTGATGATGCAATGATTGAAAAAGTTAGAAAAGATTTGGGGTTATCTGTAAAGAATCTTAGTTTCACTGTAATCATGGACAAGGGAAAGAAAAAATGGAAAACACTTCCACGTCAAGTTAGAGTTGTGATAGCTTTAATGTCATTTTTAAAAATGGATTTTGAAAAATTAAACAAAATAAGAATTGAAGACATTGACATGCCAAACAAAAAATTGTTTTATTGGGATTTTGGTGATTCACAATCAAAATCAGTGGATATGGATCCTGAAGGTCAATATTACAAACAGCTTACTAATACTGTACAAGGAGAGCCGCTTACAACATTTCTTACAAAAAGATTTCAAAGAATTGGACCTACCACAGCTGTAAAATTTGCAGAATTTGCAGGATTCAAACCTGAAAAAAGAATGGGAACTTTATCAAACCAAGAATTAGTCAATTTGAGTGACTCACTTCAAAAATTTGAAGATTTCATGGCTCCTGATTCTAGTTGTTTAGCCCCCTTGGGAGAAGCCCCTTTAGAAAAAGGAATTAAAAAATTCTTTAATCCTGATTTTACTTCTGTCGTTCAGCGTTCAGCATCTGCATATTCGGGATTTCCATTCATTATTGAGATGGGTATTGCTTATGGCGGAGATATAAAATCAGGAGGACCGCATGTTTATCGATATGCCAACAGAATCCCATTACTTTATGATGAAGGAAGTGACGTTGTGTTAAAAGTCGTCAATGACACTGATTGGGGACGATACAAAGTAAAAGGAGAGCCACCATTCATCATTGTATCTCATATTTGTTCAACTAGAATCCCATACAAAACTGCAGGAAAGGAAAATGTTGCAGATAGACCTGAAATTGAGCGAGAACTAAGACTTGGGTTACAATTGTTATCAAGAAAATTGGCAGCATACATGTCAAAAAGAGGCCAAGCTGATATGGCAAAAAAGAGAGCAAATCTTTATGCAAAATATTTGCCACAAATTGCAGAATTTTGTACAGAGCTTGCTGGAAAAAAGAAAGAACCTAATTACAAGAAACTATTGGAAGAAAATGCAGTTGAATCTAAACAAATAACCGAGGAGGAGGAAAATAAAATTGGCAACAAGTAAAAAAGAAAAAACTAAGATTAAAGAACGAAGCAAAAAAGCTGATAAAAAACAAAAGAACATCCTTGAGATGCTTAAAAGTCATGGTGCAAAAATATACGATGATTTGGAAAACGGACAATTTCCAAAATTTTCTATTCCAAGTAGATCAGTAAGTAATATCGTTTATGATAAAAAACTTAGACAGTATATCCTTGGTACTAATGCTGCAGTTAGAAGTTCTAGAAATTCTGCACAGTTGAGATCTTTTACACAACTAATGTGGTTGGCATTTTTTGCAAATAGATTAACTCATGAAAAAAAGTCATCTACATTAAGAGATGTTTACTATTCATCACAAGCTTTTGCAATTGAATTTGAAGACCAATCTGAATCTGATAACATCATTGTCGATTTAGAGGCTGTAACCTCCAAGCCTAGAGAAGATTTCCACATATTTCCTGAAGAGAGAAGCTCTATTTTTGGAGATTTGACAATTGAATATACTATTCCTGGATATGAGGGAAAAACTATGAATCTATCAAATCATCCTGATGGATATTCCATTGGTCCTAGTCTAACTACTGCTGAATTGGTGGATACTAGTGCTGAAATTGTAATTGCAATTGAAAAAGGTGGTCTCTTTACTAGATTTGTTGAAGAACAAGTTGATAAAAAATTCAAATCTATAATTATCAATACCGGCGGACAAGCACCTCGTTCAACTCGAACTTTATTGAAACGACTGCATGAAGAAATGAAATTACCTGTAATCGTTCTAACTGATGGGGATGTGTATGGAGAACATATTGCAATGGTGATAAAATCCGGTTCTGCAAATGCTGCTCATCTTAGAGAACTAACAGTTCCAGATGCAAAATGGGTTGGAGTATGGGCCACTGATATTGAAAAATACAAGTTACCAACAATTCCAATGACTGAATCTGATATTAAGAGATGCTATGATTTACAAAAAGATCCTAGATACCAAGATGGCATTTGGAAAAAAGAGCTTGATGTATTTTTAAAATTAAAAAGGAAAGCAGAGTTGGAGGCTTTCTCAAAATACGGTCTAACAAACATTACTGATAAATATCTGCCACAAAAATTAGAATTAGCAAAAAGTCTTTAATTATTTAATTCGTAGTGTTAATACACCATTTCTATATTTGAAATCAAATATTTGCATTTCATTGACTCCTTCTATTGGAACTTCTTTTGAAAATCCAGATGTTCCACGAATGTATAACATACCATCTATTAATCTAACTGCAATTTTATCTTCAGGTCCTGGAACTTCTGCTACAAAAACAAATTCTCCTTCACCTTTAATCAAATCGTATACCCAGTTCTTTGTTTCTTGTTCTCTGGCTTGTGTGTATGTTGGTTTTTGATCTTTAGCCATTTTCTTTAAAACCTTAACCCAATAAAACATTGTAATTGCTGCTGCACCAATTAGGATAAAACTAACAAATCCTGAATCTGCTCTTTGTGTCATAATGTAGATGATTCCTAAAAATAAAATGACAATAATGGGAATTACAAAATTTAATGATTGTTCATTTGAATATGCTCCCTTATGACTCGACAAACAGTAAAAATTAATGTCTTCCAAATATAAAGTATCTTTGGTATTGCGACAACCATGTCCTTTATCTGTACTTTAATTGAATACTAGAACAATGGAAATACATCCAGAAGAAATTGTAAAATCACAAAGTAATCCTCTAGAATTATTCTATTCATCAATGTAGATATATCATTGCAATATGGTGAGATCTACTGCTGTCTGGCAGTCTAATGTATCGGCATGGCAAAAACCCAGGTCCCAGTAGGATTATACATCAATTAAAAATCTGGATGAAAAGATAGATAGATGACCTAAAGGATGACTTGATAATGAGAAAAAAGATGCCAAAGAGACCCCCCGCCCCACGCCCCCGTCCCTTATGGCAAGACAGAGAACAAATAGACCACAGCTAGCTATAGCTAGCTATCTAGAAAAGAAATACGGTGAGAAAACCAATAATAAACCAATGTATGCAATACAGCCAAGTGGTATTGTAGGTAAAATTGATGTGATAATCAGCAAGCAAAGCCCCCACCCGGTAAAATCATAAAAAGCATATTAAGGTATTAATATTGAAAGTACCATGAATGCTGACCCACACACACCTGCTGTATTCTTCCAAGATGTATACTACTACTACTACTACTATGATACAAAAGATCACAAACTCATTTAAAATAATGTATGGCATATTGTGCGGGTTACTGGCAGTACACATGTATCTTGCCTACCTCTTATTTGTCACATAGTATGACGATCAGTGAATAACTATTAATAATACCATTATGTGAATGATACAGTATGAATAAGACAATACCGATAATGTTGATTGCGATATCTGCAGTTCTGTT
>JARPSM010000088.1 GCA_029782475.1 Nitrososphaerota archaeon | reverse complement strand
TGGATGAAACTGTCCGAGTTGTTACATGTGTAAGCTTTGTACATGTGGATCTTTGTACATGCAGAAGCTTTGTACATGCAAAATTAAACGGATCTTATGCAATGACGTTATGAGAAGATCGATTACGCATCAACTCTATTTTATAAATACTAATGATATGCTGAATATATTGGCTGAAAATATCATCTCTAAAAGAGACAGAATAAAGATTGGTCCAAAGATAAATTTCGATAACATCCCTACAGACAGTGAAAAAGGATTTCCGTTGTTATCTATTTCAGAGGAATTTTATAGTTTTGACGATGTTATTCTTACTGAGGAAAATAAACATAGATTAGAATACATTATTACAGAAAATCAAAATTCTAAAAAATTACGTTCATTTGGATTAAAACCAAAACAGAAAATTCTATTTTGTGGCCCTCCGGGAACAGGAAAAACACTTAGTGCAAAAATTGTTGGGAGTGTAATTGGGTATCCTTTTGTTTACATAAGATTTGATTCAATAATTTCCTCATTTTTAGGACAAACTGCAACAAATTTAAGAAAAATTTTTGATTTTATCGAAAGTGACAAATTTGTTGTGTTATTTGATGAATTTGACATAGTTGGGAAAAAGCGAGATGATCCTCAAGAACATGGGGAAATTAAAAGAGTCGTAAATAATTTCATGCAGATGCTTGATAGTTATGATGGGAACAGTATTTTGATTGCTGCTACTAACCACCCTCAATTATTAGATTCAGCAGTTTGGAGACGTTTTAATGAAATTTTAGAATTCAAAATTCCAACTGCAACACAACGTGAAGCATTATTCAAAAAATATTTGGGAGTCTTGAAAAAAATGGATAATGTAAACATCAAAGAATTAGTTAAAAAAACAGTCAATTACTCTGCATCAGACATTGCAGTAATTTGTGAAGATGCATTAAGAATGAGTGTTATTCAAAGTAAAACAAGAATTACGGATATAGAACTGTCATGGGCATTAAAAGAACAGAAACGTAGAAAAAGCATAATGTAATCATCATGATAAATGGTGGAGTGGACCCCTGTTTTTAGTACCACTTTATGCATGATTTTACATACAGTTGGTATCATTTATGTTTCATCTCCCATAATTCCATGAATTCATCAGGTGTCCGATATCCCAAGGCAGAATGAATCCTGGAACCGTTGTATCTGTACGGGATTGTTCTAGAACCACCTCAGATTCCTGATAGTTTGCAAACTCATGCGACCAGTAGTATTCCTTTTTGAGGGTTTTGTGAAACGATTCGGCATGTACGTTTTGCTGTGGCGTATGGTGGTGCCAGATGAATTCCTGCTGTATTCCCAACAATGCAACTGCTTTTCTGAAATCCCTGCTGTTGTACTGTGAACCATTATCCGTTCTGAGAACCAGTTGTAACAGTCAGATTTTGCAACAGATACGGCATTAACCACTGTCAACTGCCGTATTTTTGGATGCAGCAGTATCAAAAGAGTGCCAAATCCATCTTCTGCTGAATGCATCAATCACGTTAAAACAGTAATACCAACCATCGATGCCGCACCAGACAAGTGATGTCTGTCTGATATAGTTGGTTTGGCGCATCAGGCTTGAAACTGTGTTCTTGCAGACTTGTGATGTCATTTTTGGTCTTTTTAGGCTCAATCCAGCCTTACCTAGTTTGTGAAATATTCTCTGTATCTGTTTTCTATTTCCTGACTTTTCAGTTCCCTTGACACTTGGGGGGCCGCCATATGTCGGGTTCCACAGGTAGGTCTTTGTTTTCCAATCTTTTGAACTATATCCGTACTACAGGATCTGCCCTTTTGCTTCTTGGTGACTTGGAATAGTACCACCGGGTTTTAGATACTCTAATGAATAACAATGATTTGTTCAAACTGACATGTTTGTTCAATTCTTTTACTGCAGTCATCTTTTCTGATTCTCCAACGTTTTTTTTAAAATGTCATTTGCAATTGTAATCTCACCGATTAGTTTCTTGAGTGAATCGTTTTCTTTTTGTAGATTCTTGCAGACGTTGCCGTTTGGCGTACCATAAGTGAGGCCTTGCAACCTTTTACAAATCGCTCTTTCCACTGGTAAAATGTCTGTGGATGAATATTGTATTTTCTGCACAATTCTGCCGTACTGATGTTTGTGTTCAGGGACTAAAACTATCCTTGATTTTTCTGCTGATGTGAATTTGTTCTTTACCATGAGATCAAGCCCTCCTGGATTCTCTGAAAAGTGTATGTATGCTACCGGTCCTATTCTAGAGGGGTCCAGACCAATAAGATGTTGGTTGGTGGCCTTTGTCGTATTTTAAATGCTAAATTCATTGAGGTGTTTGTTAACGAAATCATTAATGGTAAATTCATCTCCTTTCTTTAGAGTTGAGAGACATTGTTTTACTTGCTCTGATATCTTCTCTGAACCAGAGAAAGGGTACAATACCTTGATTACTTGTATGGTTTTCACGTTAGAGCCATTAGTCACACTTTATAATAAAACAGCCTGGTATTAGTGATACATTAAGAATTGTCGATTAATGATACATTAAATACACTACATGATGTAATCTATTCATGTTTGGAAAGAAACCTACTTTGAAAGAAGGAACTACTATTTTCTCAATTAAAAAAAATGGTGAATTTAATGATTTTATCTTTGGTGTGATTACTGGGGTTGATGGACGCAAAGTTGGTGTTAATGGAGTAATCGTAAATCCGATAGGATTGAAAAATAAGATTGCTCAAGGAAAAACAGGAGAACGCTCAAGAGAAATCCTTGATCATCCAACTCCTGATAATGTTGTTTTGGCTTTAGTGTATAGAGTTGAACATGAAAATTATGCTGAGGTACTAGATCTTGATGTTGATAAATGCGATATTATCCCTCCAAAAATTTACTTGATGTTAGATGGCTGGGTTCGTGAATCATTACCTGAATTCTTTAATGCT
>JARPSM010000083.1 GCA_029782475.1 Nitrososphaerota archaeon | reverse complement strand
CTTGTCTCATAAACTTGTAAATTTTGTTTCCTAATTCCAAATCTCAGGCACAGATTGACTGTTACTGTAAGCGTTTAGGTTCGCTCCAAGTACTTCTAGCAGCTTTTCAAAAAGATTCAACTTTTGTTTCTTCCATGTTAGTACACAAGTCATCAGTGTGCTATACACCTCCATTTCCTCTACGCTGGATATTCTGTGTCTTATTTTCCTGTCAATTACTATAAAACGCAGCATCATTTCTGACTCGTTGTTTGTGGGCTCCATGCCATGGTTGATTTACAAAGGAAGTATTGTTGCATCGCCGTATTCAACCTTGATGATTTGGCTTTTTCCAGCCGGTAATGCACGTACATAATCATCTATAGGTATATTTTTTGCAATCTGTTCTTCCAGCTTGGAAAATTCAATTCTAATTTTTTTGGCTGTCTCAGCCATTTCTGAACCATGTGGCTCAATAATTGCATACAATGTAGAATATTTTTTAATCGATTCAGGAGGACCGCATGTTAAAACATAATCATCGTCCTGCTTGATGATACCTACAGCCAATCTAAGAGTTTCAGACTTTATAAAATTTCTTTGTCCTTCAATGGTAAATGATCCTTTGGGTAAAAATTCTCCACTTGGTGCAGATTTTTTCACCTGATCAGGATGGATCCAATAAGCACTTACGCCGTACAGTCCTTCCCTCCAAGCTCTGCTAAAACAGACAGTCGCATGTGCAATTTCGTTCATACTTGTATCAGGTGCAAGTTTGGCATCTTTTAAAATAAAAAACGGTGAGCCAAAGATATCACCATGAAATATTTTATCATCTTTATCCAAATGCTTTCTAACTACGGCTGAATTAGATGCAGCATCCCTTCCGCCCACAGTGAGATACCCATCAGTTGTAAAGAACCACCTGTATCTCTCATACCAGATCTTCTTTCTGATTTCCGTAACCACAAAAAGATCCTTTTCTGAATCTGTCTTACTTTGGAATTTTTCTAATTTTTTCTCTGTTTTTTCTTTGATTGATTGAATGGAAGGGATTGCACCGGATTGTTTTTTTGCCTCATTGAATAACACCGATGCAATTGATTGCAGTGGGGATTGGGTGTTAATTTTTATTTTTTCATCCTGAACGACAATTAATGAAGATCCTTTTTCACTGATTAATTTTGCATTATTACATGCTAAAATTTCTTGTGCCAGATTATCTTCAATTGATATTATTCCTTTGGATACCATTTCAAAAAGAGAATTTGCAACATTTGTGATATTTTTTGATCTTTCCTTAACAGTTTCAATAGCTTTCTCTTGTTCAGAAATCTGTGTTTGCAATTCCTTTATTTTTTTATCTGAACCACTTGATTGTACAGTTTTTCCTTTTTCAATTATATTTTCAGTAAATACAGTGTCCAATCCCTCAATGAAACTATTTGCTTGTATAACATCTCCATCCAATTTTCCTAATTGTAAGGGAAGGACTTCGGTCTTTTCATTTCTGACTATAACAGCATTATGATTTCCAGATACGACATCTGAGACAATTTTTTTGACTGTCTCAAAAATTTTCTCAATTTCTTTATCAGATAACAAGTTTCCAATCCTTTTTCCATCAATTTGGGCAATATCAAACACAGCTTCAACATATTTTTTTGGTAAACCCAAAGTTCTTCCAAACCATTTTGCGGCAACTAAATCTGTTGTTTTAAGTTCATCAAAGTCTGACTCTTTTAAATTAAAAATATCTAATCCGCTAGTAGGAGGTTGAGCGTATTCTAAACCAACACCTAATTTTCTATGTCTAACATCTATTGAATGCTGTAACGCAAGAATTTTCATTTCATTGTTACATAGTAAAATATTCCCATCTCCAAAAAATTCTCCTACCAAAACTAACTCTTTTCCAAATCCTTCAAAAGTAAAATACGCTATTCTCTCTGCACCAATCTGTTCGATTTTTTTTAATTTTAATCTAAGTAAATCACTACGTAATCTTTTGAGTAATCTGTTTGGTTCTATTTGATCAATTTTTACAGCAGTCAACCATACACCTGATGTTGAAATCATCATGAAAAGATCACTTTTTTCTGTATGATGAAGTTTGAAAAGAATACTGTCTTTAGAAATTCCATAAATATTGCTGATATAGTATCCTTGAACTTGTTCTGTAATTGTATCAACTAAATATCGTAATTCAATCCCTGATAATGCCATAACCAACCTATTTCTTATCTAAAATTATACTCTTGCTTTGAAATATACAAGATTTGACCAAAGATATTAAACATGGTTTGCTTGAGACACGCTAGAAAATTACTTGGCAAAATTCAAAAAGAAAAAATCTGAACCTACAGTAGATCCTAATGAATCTAAAAATGAATCAGTTGAAGATGTTCCTGTAGATACACCAGAAATAGAAAAATCAGAATCGATTCCAGATACTCCATCAGGGGAACCAGCAGTTAGTATTGCTGAGAAAAGTGAAAAAGATAAAAAATTAAACAAATTATTTTGGATGCGTGTTGCTTTGGCTATAATAGCAGGAACTGCGGCAACTTTCATCTTTGAAGATATTGAAGGTGAGGATAGAAGATGGGCATCAATTGGATTTATGATAGCAATATTTTTTGGAACTGTTATAATTGCCAAAGGAATGAAGATGCAGTTACCGTCATCAGATAGAAAGAAAGTTGTTACACAAGCTATTGGAAGCTATGTTTTCCTATACTTGTTCTCATGGATTGTAAGTTACACGTTAACTCATTTGGGTAGTACTAGTAGTGGAATTAATATTTAGTTTAGAAATTATAAGGTAATTACAAATGTGGAGATTTAAAACACCTGGCATTCCTGATGAAGAATTTGATAGAGCAGAAAAAGTTCCAATAACAAAGGAAGAAGTCAGAGTTATTCAAATAAGCAAAGCAAGACTAAAGCCTGGACAAATTGTTTATGATATTGGATGTGGAAGCGGTTCTATTTCTATTGAAGCTGCATTACAGATAGAATCATCTGGAAAAGTTTTGGCAGTCGATTATGATGAGAATGCCATACAGCTAACTAAAAAAAATATTCAAAAATTTGGCATATCAAATATTACAGTCATTTACGGCAATGCCAAAGAAAAAATTTCAGAACTTGAAAAAGCTGATACGATCTTTATTGGGGGCACGGGTGGCGATACCAAGGAGATAGTTGAGATCTCTGAGAATAAACTAAAATCTGGAGGAAGAATCGTAATTGGAATAATTCTGATAGAGACACTTTATTCTGTGTTACAAGTATTGGAGAAACTACAGTTTGAGTCCATTGATATCACTCAGGTTACCATATCTAAGAGTAGAAAAACCAGTACTGGAACCATGATGCTTGCAAGAAATCCTGTCACCATCATATCTGCCACTAGGATCTAACCTAGATTTTTAATTAGGAAGAAAATCATACATCTTATGCCCGGATTAGTTGGAATAGGAGTGGGTCCAGGAGATGTTGATCTGCTAACAGTCAAGGCTGTAAAGGCAATACAGAATGCAGATATCATAATGTGTCCTGCCTCAAATGAGGACAGACCCAGTATTGCATTTGCAGTTGTTTCACCAATAATTGACAAATCCAAAAATCAAGAGATTGTAAAACTAATCTTTCCAATGACAAAAGACAAGGACGTTTTGGAGGCAACATGGAAGAGAAATGCCAAAATAATGGCCGAAACCGTATTGACTGGAAAAAATGTCGTTTATCTTACTGTGGGTGATCCTTTCCTGTATAGTACTTGGATCTACATGCACAAGGATCTTAAGGAAAATTATCCTGATATGAATATCAGTGTGGTTCCTGGAATTGTTTCCATGTTTGCATTTGCAGCTAAAGTCGGTGTAAGTGTAGCCGAAGGTGCAGAAAAAGTTGCCATTATTCCATCTTGTTATGATTTATCAAGTGTAAAGGAGATTGCAAAACATTCCGAATCAATGATATTTCTTAAAGATGGAAGATACTTTGACAAGGTCATCGAGGTCCTCAAAGAATCTGGATTTCCAGATGATTCCATTTTTGCAATCGGACAGGACTTGGGAACAGAAAATGAGATTATTAGAAAGATGACGTTGGGTCAAGTAAATGATTCATCATTGACAACGAAATATTTTTCAATCCTGGTGGTAAAACGTGTCTGATGTATTTTTTGTTGGTTGTGGTCCTGGCGATCCTGAACTGATCACTGTCAAGGCTAAAAAATTAATTCAAAAAGCAGATGTTGTAGTGTATTCTGGCTCTTTAATCCCTGAGCCGATCTTGAAGCTCTGTAAAAAAGGAAAACTGCATGATGCTGCCAAGCTAGTCAGGGAGGAGATTTTTGATTTGTTATACAAAAATGCAAAAAAAGAAAGACTTGTTGTCAGATTGCATGATGGGGATCCCTCAATTTATGGCGCCATCAAAGAACAGATTGATAACCTTGAGAAAAAAGGAATAAAATCCATAGTCATTCCGGGAGTGACGGCATTTTTAGCCTCGGCTGCTGCACTTGGAATGCAGCTGACACTTCCCGGAGTCACTCAGACAATTATTATCACAAGGGCTGAATCAAGAACCAAAGTTCCAAAACGTGAAAAAATTTCAGAGCTTGCAAAACACAAGGCAACGTTGATTTTTTATCTCAGCATTCAGTTAATTTCCAATTTGGTTACAGAGGCAGTTGCCGGCGGATACAAAAAATCCACACCTGTTGCAGTTGTGTATAGGGCAAGCTGGAAGGATCAAAAAATAATAAAGGGAACACTGGGGGATATTGCAAAAAAAATCAAAGAGGAGAAAATTACAAGGACTGCAATTGTAATTATCAGTGATGTGATAGATCCTGTGACGTACGAGTATTCAAAACTGTATGACAAAAAATTCAGTCATGGATATAGAAAAGCTAAAAAGACAGAGGATTGACCTTGTTTTTAATTCCCAGCATGTTTAATCTGGTCTGAAATGTTTCTGTATCCCCCGTTGCAAAAATTTTCAATGTGTTGTTTCTAGTCTGATTATTTTTTGTTTTTAAGACAATCTCTTCTGCGACTGCATTTGAAGGGTCTATGAAGGTGATGTTTGGATATTGTTTTTCCAATGATGCTCTTAAAAATGACAAATGTGTGCTAGAAAGTGTAATTGTATCGATATTATTCTTAGATAATGTCTCTTCAAGTGTTTTTTTGATTATTTTTTGGCAGTATTTTTTATTTGAAATGAATTTTCCAGATTCCACTAGTTTGACAAGTTTTGAGCCATTTATTTTGAAAAATTTGAAACTTTTTGATAAATTATTTCTTTTTATATGTCGAGTCAAACCTTTACTGTTAATTGCACTCTTTGTTGCAAGTATTCCAATTTGTCTTGTTTTGGATCTCTTTTTGGCATCTGCTAATGGCGGTTTAACATCAATAATCTTCTTTCTTGTTGTTCTCAAATTTAACATGAGACTGGGAGTGTTTGAGGCCATAACTATGACGTCTGGTGAGAAATTTTTTTCCAATAATTGAATGGAATTTTCGATAATTTTTGATAATTGAGCCTGCGATTTGTTTCCATATGGAAAACTTTGCTGATCTGCAAAATAGACTATATCCGACTTTGAAATTTTTTGAATGGCTTTAATTATGGATAGTGAGCCTAAACCTGAATCAAAAACTGCAATTTTAGCCACAAATCGCTTAAAAGCCCAAAGGTAATGTTTGTTAGCTAAATTTAGTCGAAAGCTGATCTAAATTTACACCGTTGATTAAGACTAAATTTCTAAATTCCTCATCATGCCAAACTTCGATAGTACTTGGGCTCGACAAGAGACCCAAAGCGTAACTGGCAAACTACGAGATGCAGTAAAACCTCAAGGTGCATTAAAACCACGTATTCAAACAGCAGTGAACAAACTACAAGTCCAAATCTCAAAAATGGACTCTATGTTAGGTAAACTGCACGAAAGAGATGCGCAACTCTTTCAAAGAGTCGTGACTGCAATGCAACAACATGATACTAGCACAAGTAGAGTTTTGTCCAACGAATTAGCTGAAATTCGTAAAGTTACAAAGATGCTCGGCAACGCAAGAATGTCATTAGAACAAGTCCAACTAAGACTGACAACTATTCATGATCTTGGTGATGCTATGGTAGCAATCGGACCAGCAATGTCTACAATGAAGGGATTGAAGTCATCGCTAGGAAGATTCATGCCAGAAGCTGATTCAGAATTGAACAGTATGACCCAGACACTTAATGGCCTAATGATGGATTCACTTGCAGGAGACTCATTTAGTATGGAGTCTGATGTTTCAAGTGAAGAAACCGAAAAGATTCTTCAAGAAGCATCTGCAGTAGCTGAGCAACAGATAGGAGATAAATTCCCATCTGTACCATCTTCAACTGGACTTTCGTCACAATCCTCTACTTCTTCTACCTTTGAGTAGCTAGGAAAGACGTAAGTCAGTTCTTTTTATTTTAATTTTGGTGATTGTAAACCTATTACCCCCAACTAATTTTGTGTAATTATTGAAAAAAGAATCAACCTCATTGAATTGTCAAAAATAGTATTTAAAGTATGAATATAAATCTAGAAAAATCTCTTTTTTCTCGATTATACGATTATTCTAAAATGTATAACAGGCACAATTACAAAAATAACCATGATATTATTCGTGGCTAACATATAGTTGAATTAAAACCTAGAAAAAGCGTTAAATTCTAGATTTAAGCTCATAAACTATGGATAATAGCATCTCAGTAGATATCACTCCTGACAAATCATTAATTCAAAAATTGGGGCTTGTCGGATATAGAACTGTACAAGCAATTGCAGAATTGATAGATAATTCTATTGATGCTAGAATTACAAATCAAGAAGAAAAAATTATTGTAAAATTAAATTTTGAAAAAAAATGGATTGACGTAAAAGATGATGGTCAAGGAATGGATAAACACGATCTCAAAAATGCGCTAACTATTGCAAAAGGAACAAAGTCAGATGGTTCACTTGGTAAATTTGGTATAGGATTAAAAAGTGCATGTTCTGCATTAGGAAAAACATTTGTCATAAAAACATCTACAATAAATTCAGATAAAGAATATCAAGTTGAATATGATGAAGATGAATGGTTAGCTGATAACTCTTTAGATTGGACAAATTTTAAAATCTCTGAAAAAATACTTACTCCAGAAGAAAATTGGCATGGTACATTAATTATAATTGGTGACTTGAAAGTTCCATTATATCCAACACAAGTTACAAAATTTAAAGAAAATTTTGGTTTACGATATGCTCCATATTTACAAGAAAAACAAGTATCCATACAAATCAATACTGGACTTTGTAAACCACATCATGAAGATATAGAAGAAGGAAGTAAAACTCCGATAGAACTTCATTTACCTACAGGAATAATTGTAAAAGGATATGTTGCTTTATTAAAAAAACGATCTATACAAGGACATTATGGTATTAATTTAATCAAACATGGTAGACTGATCAAATCATTTGCCAAATTTGGCTTTCCAGCACATCCTGAATCTGCAAAAATAATTGGAGAATTAAATTTGGATCATGTACCTGTCAATTTCTACAAAAGTGAATTTATTGAAGAAAGTCCAGAATACCAAGAAGTATTCAAAATATTCAGTACATCTGATGCATTAAAAACAATCCGTATGTCAGCTAAATCAAAAGGCTCTGTGGTGGCATCTGTCGAATCTGTATTTGATTATTTTGATGAAAAATCAAAATCTCAATATTTAGAACGAAATGTACGCACAAAATTGACACAAGAATTACTACATGATACAAAACCATTTGAAATAAAATTAGGTAAAAGTGTGGCACAAATAGTCATAAAATCACTAAAAACTGAACCTCTGTATACTGTAAAAACAATTGATTCTAAAAAAACAATAATCATCAATAGTGACGATACTTCATTCAAATTTGTAAAAAATCCTTTATTTCTAATTGGCATGATTGCATCTGAAATTAAACTTCTTTCAAATAATCCTGAATTTGAAAAATTTATGCAAGAACGAAATCGTGAATTAAAAGAATTTTTAGAAAATTGGTCAGAAAAAAATGATAAAAAAGAAATTTTCCGAGATAGGGAAATACCGATACCTAATATGCCTCATTACAAATTAGCAGATGAATTAATAGATCTGCATGATTTTCTTAAAGAAAATTGTGAATCTAAATTTCAATTTACAGCTTTATCCACCCTTACACCTTACTTACATAATCTACGTGGAAAAATAGTATACACACTTCATACAACACCAAACAAAGGCGAATATGTTACAGAATTATTGTCTAAAGAATTTGGAGATCATTTTGTTATAGTAAATCAACCTGATCTAAATTCATTAAATACTCTACTTAAAATGCCAAACATCAATAGAATTATTGCAGTTAGAGAATATAGTGTAGTAAAAGGATCTAGCATTGCAACTCCAGATAAAGCATTTGTAGATCTTATAGTAGAAACCCACACTCATGATATTCCATTAGATGATAATGAATTGAAAAGAATACTTCAAACAATGAAAAGAAAGGATCTAATAAATTTAGAAGAAATGCAAAGATATGGTAACTTTGTTAAAAAATCATCACAGTTAGAAAAATTATTGGCAATGATTGAGTAATGGTTGATCTTCATTTTCAAAATTATTTGAATAAAGATAGTATTGATAAAATTAGAGATGAAAATGGTTTTAGAGATTCACTTCCATTAGAGAAATTTATTATGAATTTTGAGGTATTAACTCACATTCAAAAAGTACTACCGGATTGTGTTGTTAAAGGCGGAATGGCAGTTCCTTTTCATTTACATGATAAAACACTACGTCGATTGAGCGTGGACATTGACATAGTTACAGGGAGTTCAAGAGATGAAGTAATTGAAGCAATGCAAAGAGTTTCACAAAAACTCAATGGCGTAGTAAATATTGGAGAACCACATATTCCATCAAATACAAAAAATAAGGAATTACCCTTGCTGACATATTTTTGTAAATATCAATCATCTGTTGATGATGATCCTGAAATGAAAATTGAGATTTTTCATGATAATGAAATGATAATCAAATCAAAGAAAATAGAAACTGAAATTGAAATTATAGGTTTTTCAATAGATTTTCCGTTGTCAATATATGATCACGGTCCTTTAATTGGAGATAAACTAACAACACTTCCATTCAATACTATAGGTATTGATCCTGATAGAGAACTTGATATACAACTCTGTTTCCCAATTCTGAGTTAGATTTGCACTATCCCAGATTTGTCATGGTATTCTTTTAGACTCCCGCCTCCATCGCCCTGTCAATCATCTTGTTGTATACCATAATCTTGAATTTTATCTCTTGTACTACCTG
>JARPSM010000081.1 GCA_029782475.1 Nitrososphaerota archaeon | reverse complement strand
TACAAAGAGAAGAAGCATGGTAACATTTGTTAACGAAGGTGTACAGTTTACAGGAGAATCATTGTTACCTGCTGCAACTGCCAGTGTATATTCCAAAAATACCAACCAGGGGGCAGCATACATTATACAACTAACCCAAGAGGACAGACGATACAACGTATGGACTGACTCTGAGGGTTATCTCTGGACACAAAACGACTCGGACACCTGGCTGCAGATAACACACCCTGACAGTGTGGCAAGATCTGATGGACTGACCAGCGTAATGACTAGGGCACATTCGGGCTTTGCAGAACTCGTACAGGACGAGCAGGGCAGGGCAGCCCTAATCTTTGACAGTGGTGCGATACCGCCGCAGCCAGGCGATGCGTTTGCACATGATCTCCCTGACCGTCTGCCAAGGTCTGCCGATCCACTGCTTTTGGAGAGATTGGGAGTCGCGGACATGCTTGCCTTGGAAAAGACACTGAACCTATACATCTATGGTGATTCGGACTGAGTCGCAGGGTTACCATAATGATTAATGATGACCTGGACCGGAAGATCCGCCAAAAACAGGCACTCATCATCAAGAATACCCACGGTTCCTGCTCGTACAGCAAGGTGTTAAATGACTCTTTGCGCAAAGTGCTAAAATGACGACACACACTCAGCCTGGTGGTTTCTCTTGCCTTTTCTTTTTGGAATAGTAGGATCAGCCTGAATTAGGAAACAAAATTGTATGCAAGTATTAGATACCGGCGTTGTTGTGATCAGTTCTGGCATGGATTTAAAATCAGTAATTTGTTTTGATTTTGTTTTTGTTATTTTGATATTAGCACTGCCACATCCTTTGCAGTGTTTGGGGGTATGATGGACGGTCTCAGTTGATTTGTGGGAATGCGATACGCCCTTGTGTCCTTTGCTGCGACGACCTGGTTTTCTGGAATTATATTTTTTCTTGGTATTTCTTTTTTTTTTTGAGTGGGAATACTGTTCTGTCTTGGTAGTGTGCGGGTTTTCATAGTCAAGCCATTTTTTGCATCGACTAGTTCCATAGATCAATTGCGTAATTGAAATGGTTTTTGACAACATTTTGAATTTTAGTCAAATTTGTGCCTACAAATTCAATATAGGCGAATTTTTGGAAATTAACCTACTCAAAACCCATGCCTAAAAATAATTACACAACTCATCTATTAATTTGATCTCTGATGAACTTTTTCTCGACATTATATGGTACAGATGCAATGGAAGGATACAACAAAAACAATCTTGAGAATCCATGTGGGCTGGGCTTGCAATATGCAAAACCAAATGATGGAATACCGGCTTTCTAAACGACAGCAAACACAAAGCCTCTTTTCTCTATGATTTTAAAGTCGAAAAATATCACACAGGTAAAACTTCAATGAGGTCATCCAGATAATTGGAATGGAACGAACGCATGACAGGCAATATGCAAAGCAATTTTTTTACGGCTATGAGTTTTCTCCGGACATAGGCGAAGAGACGCCTCTTGTATTTGAGACACTTTGACGGGTTCTCTTTTGGAACAAGCTGTATAATGTCTGATGTTTATCTTGTAGATGAGTTGCAAGGGTCGTCCATCTGGGGATGGAATGAGGATGATTTTTTACCTGACATTTATTCAGGAGATGTAAAAATAACACCACTAAAAGAACAAGATGCATATGTTAATTTTAAAAGAGATGGCACAATCTCCCCTGGCCATCTATGATCTTATCTCATGTCCACTTGGAATGGAGCCAATGTACAGATTGTATCATGGTCCTCCTTTTGTGTGACTTTTGAAACTGCAGACGTAATTGAAAGTAGAGGGTAAGCAAAACCTTTTTCGTTTTTCTGGACTTTTGATGGATTATCTTATAACGACACAGAAAACTATGAGATATGGAGAAAACGAAGACTAGGCTATGGATAATTATTGTAATTCTCAGTATTTCATTTTCAATTACCGCCATATGGGCTGCAGACTATCTCACAGTACAAGAACTTGCAAAAAATCCCGATTATGTTAAAGAGAAAATAAAACAACTGCAAGAAATGCCTTGTAAAGATATGAGTGAAAATCACGTTCACGAAATAGATCACCCTGATCATTATTCTGCATATGACCAGAAATTCATAGAATGTTTTGGTTATATCCCATGAATGAGTTTTTAATAAAATAATTGCAGATACGTATGAAATTTCTCTAAAAATTAGGAGAATTTATGAACTCTTGATATGTTTAGTGTAATAGTGAACCAAAACATGATGAAATGTATGATGACTAGGATCTAAAAGATTTGTTATTTGCCGCAAGTAAAAAAAAGATATCGTGGTATGTAATAATGTCTGTAATAATTATTTCACTGACTGTTGTAACAATTGAAATCTATAGTATTGAAGAGGAGAACATCAAAATATCGGTTATAAAAAATCAGATCAAAATTCAGGAAATCATCACACAATCTATTTCTAAAAATATTAGTTCCGAATTAGAATCAATAATATTTGAATTAGA
Organism: Nitrososphaerota archaeon; assembly: GCA_029782475.1. Lineage (GTDB taxonomy): Archaea > Thermoproteota > Nitrososphaeria > Nitrososphaerales > Nitrosopumilaceae > Nitrosopumilus. Next base: position 13,379 of record JARPSM010000081.1, on the reverse strand, counting down.
ATTTTTGTCAAACTCTGATGAATTGCAAAAGGATATCGGGACTGCAGAATCAAGTCAATTGATAAATAAAACATTTAGTCGTTTAAACACAATTTCCCCTACGGCGCAAATTCTTGCACTTGATGAAAATTTTACGGTTTTCTCCCAAGCAAGTAAAAATCATAATTCATTTGTTGGTGCAACCGTTAAGGGATTGCCTGAATTAATTGGTGCTGAAAAAAGTCCAATACTAACTGAACCCACAATACTGTCTATCAACACATTGCTGTATGATGAACCTGAAATTGCAATTACGTTTCCAATAATTAATCAACAAACAAACATGCCTGCAGGAATGCTTTTGGTAACATTTGCATCAAGTGAATTTTTTGAAAGGCACGGGAACATCTATGATGTAGAGTCGCAATTCTTTATGGTCATGGATGAAAATCACGTATTACTTATTCATCCCGATATGGAAAATGTGGGGAAGAGTTTTTTTGGTGATAAAATTCAAAATGACATTCAAAATAACTCCATCCTTAATCAACATATTCTAAATGTAATGGAGGGGAATCTATCCACGGTAATTTTTACTCTGGATGATGATATTGGTGAGAGGATAAATTCTGGAATTCCAATCAACGTTAAAGATAAAAATGAATTTTTATTTGCAGTGGTTACTCCTGTACAATCGATAAACAAAGAAATTGACGAGGTAATCTTTTTTGCAAAAATTCAAACTGTATTTTTGTTGTTATCGACAATAACGGTTTTGTTGATATTTCTGATTAAACGTACACAGGGATTCAAAAAAGAAAAATTAACTGTAATAGGACAACTCTCTTCTAACATTGCTCACGATATACGAAACCCTTTAGGGACAATTAAAAATGCAGGAGTGATAATTGGCAAGGAAAACAAAGGTAAAAACGAAATCATCTCAAGGGAATTAAACCGAATCAATTTGTCAGTGCGCCGTATCTCACATCAGATTGAAGAAGTGTTAAACTATGTGAGAACAACCCCTATAATGCTAAAACCCCATCCAATCAATCAAACTATTCAAGATGCCGTGGACACATTGGATGTGCCACAAAACATTCAAGTCATTTTGCCACAAAATGATATAGTGATTAATTTTGATTATGAGAAAATGTTGGTAGTGTTTGTAAATATTTTATTAAATGCAATTCAGTCTATTGGAGAAAAAAAGGGTCACATTACAATAAGCATAGTTGAGACATCATCTAATGTTACAATGAAATTTGAGAATTCTGGACCCAACATACCTTCCCGAGATTTGACACGTGTCTTTGATACACTATTTACCACAAAGCTGGAAGGTACAGGATTGGGACTGTCTAGCTGCAAAAATATTGTTGAGCAGCATAAAGGAGACATACAAGTAACTACGGATCCAGTAATATTCTCAGTGAGGTTGCCAAAATGATAATTTATGAGACTTTTGCAGTCAAGGGGCATGAAAAATCATGACCAATACACGAATTCTATTGGTAGATGATGATATTCAGTTTTTGGAAGCCACAGAATACATGCTAAAATATGAAAATTATGATGTGATTACTGCAAAAAACGGAGAAGAGGCCATCAAAAAATTCAACGCATCAGATCCAGACATAGTTTTGATGGATCTCAAGATGCCAGTAATGAACGGATATGATGCATTTTTTAAAATAAAAAAAGATAATCCTAATGCAAAAATAATATTCACATCAGCATATGCAATTAATAATGAAGAGTTTGAAAATGCAGAAAAATCGGGATTGTTTGGATTACTTACAAAACCTTTTGATCTAAATGAATTAAACAACATGATTGATTCAGGTAAATGATTACCCTATCTCTGATGTTTTAAGAATACTGTATCGTTGATGATAGTATTTTTTTGATTCTTTGAAAAAAACTAAAAACCACTTTTTTAATTCATCGTCGGTTTCAAATATTAAATTCAAACTTTTAATACCTGTGTTTTTTGTATCATTTTTCTGAATTGGATGGTATAGAATATTGACATAAAACCAATAAGAAATTTGCTCTGCTAACTTTTCCTCTGAAATCTGCTCAAAATTTCTCTGATATTTTATATGCACATATGACATTAATTCATAAAATGGAATTCCAGGTTGGACCTGAATTTGTGGGTTATCTGCCAGCAATCCATTTGATAATAGTTTAATTCCATAAACACTTTCACCAATTTTTGATTTAAGATGTTCCCATTTTTTAAAAACTTTTGGCAATATTTTAGAATATTTTTCTGCAATTTTATCAATCTCTTTTTTAGAAAGATCCAATACGTCAATGCAATATAAAATTCCATACAATGACAGTCTGTACTTGTCTGCTATTCCTGTCTTGGTACTTTTCCCGTCTCTTACTGCAAGACCTAAATCTAAAATTCCATCGGAATGTTTTCCTTTGTCTTTTCTTCCGACAAGTAATCGTCTGTAAATTTTTTCACGTTCGCGTAATCTTGAAATGTCATTAGGTATTGAAATTTTTGCAAAATCCCATGTGGTCATTGGCTCATTTTCACTCATTATTTTTAGTAGATTCTGAACATTTTGTTGATGTTTATTCAGAGATGATTTTTGCTCGTTAGGAAAACCATAATGACTATGTGCATTGGGACGAAGATATAGTTTGTAGTTTTGCAAATTCCCATATGTCAAATCATCATTTGAAGGCATGCCGATATACGGTATCTCTTGTTATATATAACTCAGGCTCAGTTTTTGCATGAAGCAGCAAATCATGCACAACTGGCAACACTCGCCTTCTGAAACTCAGGTTGCAAGCAACCCTGTAAAAGCAGTGTCAAAACCCTTGCAACAAACAAAATCCCTTACGTTCTCTGTTGAGGATTTAATGGGTCTATCTTGGATTTTGTTTGAGGAGAGGCATTAAGAATGCCTGTACAGTCTGTATCCCCTTACCACAGTCAGATTGTATGTAACATGATGTTTTGTCATCTTGTACCGCTACTGCATCGCCAAAGTCATGTTGAGGAGATGATAAAATGAAACCTTTGGAACATAGATTTTTTCCCAGAGGTGGATTTTTATCTTCGCAGTGGAATCACATAGAAAAAATAAATGATGCCAATATGTTGGACTCTTTTTGCAAGAACAATGTCATTTATGATAATTTGTTCGTACATCAAAACAAGTCAAGAAGAGGTCATCAAAAATTAGGATGTGGTTTATCAGCATGAGTGCAATTCCTGCATCAGGTATCTTGAAAACTTGTAACACAAGAAATACAAAAATTTCAACAGTGCTATGTTTTTTTGGAATAATGTTGGGTGCATTTGTCTTTTTTTTAGATGTTCCAGCATTTGCAGAGACGTCTCAAACCACAACAACAAAGTTAAACGATGAGATTAGTCTTGAAAAAACAGTAACTACAATGAGTATACCTGAAAACAATACTCTTCCTTGGGGCACTGTCAAAGGAAAAGTCAATGATCCTTCCCAAGGATATCCTGTGATAATCCAATTCTTCAAATCCCTTGATGAAGATCCTATTCATGTTGCACAGGTATCATTGAAAGGAGATGATTCTTTTGAGTACAAGTTTCGAGTGCTATCAATAGATGATGGTGGGATTACCAATTTTTTTAAAGGCGACTATTATGTCAAGATCTTTAAGGTGGTAAACACACCAAGGGGTGACCTGGATTCTGCCTAGGTTACCCTCATCTATTTTTTTATGAATTATCGTTGATAATTTTTGGTAAAATTTCAATTATATCAAATGTTATAATCAACATATTTTTAATCAGATTACAAATGTTCTATTTTTTTCTAAGAGGTAGTAACTGATGGAAAAACTATTAAAAATTGCAATCGTGGTTGCAATCGTCATAGGGTTGATGTTCTTTTCATTGTTTTTAATCACCACAATACCGCATATTGTGTCAAGTACTCAGCGTGATTGGAGCGACATACTGACACCAAAACTCACAAATGATGAGGCGATGAATATTTTCAGTAGCGAGCCTGTTTATTCAAAATTTAAGGAAAAATATCCTGATGCCAGTGAAGTTCTTAAAAACCACAACAACCGAAACGCACGTGTAGAGTTGACTGCAATGAACTTTACAACTTTTCATTACATTACACTGAATATGGATTATGATGTACGCAACCAAATGTTGGATTATTCGATAAGCTGTAATCTTTCCGGGGAAGAGAGACTTCCAAGTGCTAGCGACACATTGGCAATTCTATATTTGGAATATACACAATGTTTGGAAATTCCAAAAAAACCTTTTACGAATAATAATGAAGATGTAGTTTATCAGGATTATGACAGTAGTGCTTATCCTGTATCCTCCTCATCCCAATATCAGTTAGCTGTAGAGCGTGAAAGTGCAGGACTACGTGGAAATTGATTTTTGCAAATTTTAAAAAAAAAATAAAATCAAAGATTAGAACGCTTTATGACGATTGGATTTAGAGAAATAGAAAATGAAGACTAGAACATTAATTTTAATCACAACTGTTTTGTTTTTAACAATTTTTAGCATCGTGGTACTTGTTTTCACAAATGATGTCGGGGAAGAAGAAATTACTGATGCTGAATCTAATGTGGGTGATTTCTCAGATGAACCTACATTCATTGGAACCTCTCTGTTGAATAACAATGAGGTGATCCTTGATACCTATACAATGCATCAAATTCAAAGCATTTTAGATACATGTGATTATATCCAAAAATTGGAATCAGGTGAAATACCGTGGATAAATTCCGATGAAAGTTTCAATGTAATACATGGCGACTTGCTATTTTTTAACAATGGAACCCATTATATTGATAACAATGTCTGCAAATGGATTGATTCCTTTGAATCTGTGACATACAATTGTTTTGAATCTAATCCTATGGAGCAGAATTGGTATTTTGGCCCAAGTTATTTTGAGAACGATACACACCGTCTTGATGCACAACAATGTGAATGGTTTGAAAATAAAAACATCAAAATTTCCACATCATCATACATGAATGAAATAACTCCGACATTGGATGATTTTAGAAAATTTTTAACTGAATCACCTGACATTGATACAATACTGTATAGATTTGGCAAACCGCATAACGATATTGGAAGTGGAATTCACATCTACATGTATGAACTAAATGACAATACTCAAGTTTGGATAGGATATACAAATGAGATTCTGTATGTTCGTAATGTTGATTCACAGGGAAACATTCTAGAGTCTTTGTTTGAGGTAGAAGATGAAAACTAGATACAAAATTCCAATTGTCATTCTTGTAGGTATTATTGTAATATCTGGAATAGATGCTTTTGTAATTGAACCCAACATAATTGAGATAAATGAAATTGATATCTCTGATACTGGTACTGAGATGCACATTGGTCTTATTGCAGACTTTCAAAGACAAAACGCGGATCCTGCATTTGTTTTACGTGTAGTTGATATGATTAATGAAAAAAATCTCGATGTTGTTTTGATTGCAGGTGATTTTGTAGACAAGCACATTGATGAATTGCCATCAGTTGAGCCGCTAAAGCAACTGCAAACAACCCATGGAGTCTATGGTGTTTTGGGAAACCATGATTACAACGTGTATTTTTTGCATAAAGACAATGCAAATCTGAAAAGGGGTGAAAAAATTAAAGATTTCATTGAAAGTGACAGTATGGTTAAAATTTTAAAAAATGAAAGTGTCACAATTAATGGCGTTGCAATAATTGGCCTTGATTCTTACTGGGCAGGTTTACGTGATGTGGATGTGGCTTTTAGCGATACTTCGGATGAATTCAAAATACTGCTTGCGCATAATCAAGATGGTTTGGAGATAGATGGGGATATTGCAGATGTGTATTTATTTGGACATACCCACTGCGGACAGGTAAGGCTGCCATATTTTGGCTCAATACCCAAAATGATGGGATTCTCTGGGGATTATGACTATAGGCACTACATTGTAAATGATGCTGATGTCTACACTACATGCGGTCTAACTCCTGCACCTCGATTTTTCAATCCACCTGAAATTACAATAATAAATCTCACATGATGAATTGGATGTTATATCTTGATTTATAATTCTCATTAGGGGATTTATTTGATCAGTTCAACTCTCCAAATCCCTAAAGGTGTTGTAGTTTAATGTCGTCATTTTTAATAAAATAATTGTAGATGGTATAGATTAGAACACTTTATGAACTTCCAACCCTTCATCTGATTAAGTATGAAGTATTTTGTAATTTTTCTGATTTTGATTGCTTCATCAGGATTGATTGTTTCACAAGCATTTGGTGCCTATGTTAAATTTGATAACGGTGTAGACAAACTTCTTGTAAATAATCAGCACATTGTTGATTTCCAATTAAGTTGGGGCTCTGAAGATTTCCCTAGCGGCAAAATTACATTTGACAAACCAATTGATGAAACCATTTTGCTTCAAATCCCAAAAAGTATTCCACGAACAACAAACTTGGATTTTGGATCAGGTTTGTATGCAATACAAACAGACGGTTCATGGATTCAAATTAAAGAAACTGAATCGAATTACTTTTACATTTTAGAAATACCTGTAAATGACTCAGATTATCTCGAAATTGAATCTTTATCTGTAGCTACTGGAAGATTGGAACAAGTTACAATAAAAAATGAAGAATGTGATGACCAGTATGGTAGAGTAACCCAAAACGGAAGTGTGTTTCCACGTCACGGTTATCATTCAATACTGATACAGGTGGATGGAGATTTCAAAAAGGTGTACTATATTGAAAATGAAATTGACTTTGTTTCATTTGACCCGTATCTAAATTCAGTGATATTTGAAACCAAAGGTAATGATATACTGGAGATAAAGGTTCCAAAAATATATCAGGAAGGGCCTGGACCTTTCATTTTAAAAAACGGGGAAGAAATTGCACCTGTAACTGAAACATCAGATGACTGCTTTTATTATTTCAATATTGAAAGCAAGGTACGAGAAACAATTGAAGTAGCTTTTGCGGGCTGGCCTGGAACTGAAAAAGTCAAGGGATGTGAAACATTTACTGTATCTCCGCTACAGGAATTCAAGCTAGGAATTCCAGTAGATAAAATACAGTGCAGAGAACCATTAACCATAATCACAAAACTTGATGGTTTGCCTGCATGTGTAAAAGAGCAAACAAAACAGAAACTAATTGAGAGAGGATGGGCATTGGATAAATCCAGTATTTCACAAATAATTGATTACCTAAAACAAAAGCCTCGAATAATTGATCCAAAATATGTGCAATATGTTGAGACGCTTGCACTTGAAGATCCGATAGTTAATAATTTTGTCAAAGGTGTAGATTGGGAATCTCAATGCTGTACATACACTGCAAGAAATAACATTGACGAATTAAATATTAAATTCGTAGATATTGCAAATCAGAATTTTCTTCGCATAACTTTTGAACTTGATACGTTAAAAATTATCAACATAGATACTATTGGAATGCACAGGAGTGGGGTTAGTCTCCCATGAAAAATAATTTCTTGTTTGGAGTGTTAAAATTAGAAAATGAAAACTAGGCTTTTGATCATCATAATACCTGTAGTTGTTTTTTTATTATTGGATGGAATGGGGTTGAAATGGAAGGAAGTATAAAAAAAGAACAATGCAGTGTTGATTATGATTACTATTATGTAGAGCCTGTAATCAATAATGCGTTGGAATGTTACATTCCGTTTGTATCTGTGTTTCCATGTGGTACTGATTCAAGACTGACACAACACAATGTTCAAGTAAAAATAATTCAATGTCTTTGTGATGATATCTCTGAAAATGATTCTACTATAACTGATTATTATAATAATGAGTTTGACAGGTATCATGAGAATGAAATTACATCCAATGATTCAGAATTTATCTGCAAGGATGGTGCCAAACAGTTTCTTTGATTCTAGTATTAATGGGGAAAGAAAATGAAAACTAGACTTTTGGTAAAATTAAAGTACAAAATTAGGCCAATGTTATCTGACTGATCTTTGGTTTTTATTACCAATTTCAAAGTTTTCCTTGTTGTCCGATAATAAGGAATCTAAACTTACAATAAGTGAAATGGCATTGAGAGGAACTATAATTGCAGTCATAATCACAGTTCCGTCAATCATATCTTTTGTTATTACTTGGGAAATTTTAGATAATTTACTATATGCTGCAATATTGGGTGCAGTGATTCATTTTATTGCAATGGGATTCTCTTTGAAAATTTCAAAAAAAATCTTAATTAAAAAATAATCTCATAGATCATGTTTTATGTCTTGACAATTCCTTTTAGAAATAATGTCCTATTCTGGAATTGAACATGATCTAATATCTGAAATTCACTTGGATTCTATCCAGGCACAAATATTTTTGTTAGTGACTTGCTCAGGAAAAATGTCATCTGAGTCAATTGCTGAAAAATTAAAAATTCCTATTGATGATGCAAAGAAAGCATCAAAAGATCTAATGGGTATTGGTGCTTTTATTGATATCACTCCTACGGAATTTGAGGCTATGCACCCTAGATTTACAGCGGTAAACATGTATAGAAAAATGTGTGAGCGAGAAAATATTGAATTTAAAAGAAACAAAATAGTTGATAATATTGGGGTAATTTTAGAAAAACCCTATGATGATGCAAGAACTAAATAATACCAAAACTCGGTGAACAACATTGAGTATTGATACTGAGACATGTAAGCATCAACCAGTCTATTTTGGTGTAATAAACATCAACATTGATGAAAGAACTATCGGTTCTGTTGATGTTTGGAGATGCGGAGTTTGTAAGAAAAAGTTCTGTGAAGAAAAACAACTTGGAATTGAAGAAATAGCTGAAACTGTAGGAATGCCAAAAATTGATGCTGATGCAAAATGGGGAGTAACTGTATGTAAATTACAACAAGGTAGATACAAATGGAAATTAGTAAAATTAAAAGAAAATGGAGAAATAAAACATGAATGTCTTGATGAAAAAGTTATTCCGCTTAAAATTAATGATTTCAAGGTAGAAGATGAAAAACATTGGAGTTTTCTAATTGATGACAATGTTAACAAAGCTGTAGAAATTTAATTTTTGAAATGGATCTTAAAGTTCACATTAATAATATTCATGGAAGCCAAATGGCTGCGAAAATTACTGGTAAATTTACGATAGATGAACATGACTTTCGTTTTACAGCTATTGCATTTGGTAGAATAGGTGGACAAAACATTGGTGCTAAACTTTCTCAAATTACTGAGAAAGAATTAGAAACATTAGGCTATAATATTGATGAAGTAATAGATTTACTTCAGAGAAATCTGCTTCAAGGGGATTTGACACTTCCAGAAGGACTTACGAAAGAGTCTTTTGTTGATGATTAGAATTCTGCTTCAGATAGTGCTTTTTCACAAGAACAACTTCTTGTTTTAGGAATCTTATCAATTAATTCTGCTAGTATTTCCTTTGTTTTTTCTACATTCTTTGTTAGTGTTTCAATTACTTCTTTAGCTGTGACTGGTTTGTCAGCCCAAACATCATAATCTGTAACTGTTGAAATTGAAGCATAACACATTTGTGCTTCTCTTGCTAGTTGACATTCTGGAACAAGTGTCATTCCGATAATATCTGCGCCTGTTGTTCTATAGAACTTTGATTCAGCTTTGGTTGAAAATCGTGGCCCTTCTATGCAGACATAAGTACAATCTTTATGGATATTCAAATTTTGGTTATCTGTTACTTGAATAATTGATGATTGTAGTTCTGGACAAAAAGGTTCTGCAACTGAAATATGAATTACTCTACCTTCTTTTGAAAATGTACCTTCTCTAGATTTTGTAAAGTCTATGAATTGAGTTGGTAATACAAAGTGGCCCGGAGCTAATTCTTCTTTTAGACTTCCAACTGCTGATGGTGCGATGATTCTTGTAATGCCTAATTCTTTGAATGCCCAAATATTTGCTTTAAAATTAATTTTATGTGGTGGAATTGTGTGTTTTTTTCCATGTCTTGGAAGAAATGCAATCTTTCTTCCATTAAAAGTTCCTACTGTTATTGTATCTGAAGGTTTTCCATATGGTGTATTCATATCTACTTCTTGTGCATTTTCAAGTAAACCTGAATCATAAATTCCGGTTCCACCAAAAATTCCAATCTCTACATCTTTTTCCATCAATATTTCACCAGTGATTTACAATTGTATTTACTTATTCCCTTGATTCCATTAAGATCGACTAGTTCTATGATGAATGCAAATCCTACAATTTTCCCTCCTACTTTTTCAATTAATTTTGCAGATGCTTTTGCAGTTCCACCTGTTGCAAGCAAATCATCACAAATGAGTATTTTTTCTCCTTCTTTGACAATGTCTTTCTGAATCTCTATTGTGTCTTTTCCATACTCAATTGTATATGCCAATTTTGTAGTTTTTCCAGGAATCTTTCCAGCTTTTCTAATCATTATCATGCCCTTGTTGTATCTTGAGGCTAAAATTGATGCTAAAATGAACCCTCTTGATTCAATTCCAGCAAAAACATCAATATCTTTTGGATGAAATAATTTTGCAAATTCGTCTGCAATAAAAGATAATGCTGAAGGATCTTTTAAAATTGGACTAAAGTCTCTAAATAAAATTCCTTTTTTTGGAAAATTTGGATAATCTGTTATTCTGTCTTTAAGATTCATAATTTAATCAAAACAAGGTGAAATAAAATTGTTTGAACTTATCCTGATATTTCATATGTAGTTTCTGCATAATCCATTTGATTTGTAACTGTGATTGTATATGTACCAGGGTCTGTTTCTGCAGGAATTGGCCATAATTGATCAATGACTCCTGCACTTGTGATCCTCCCTTCTGTTTCACCAATTATCTCTCCATCTTCTGCAATTATTTTAATTTGTACATTTGATTGCGCTCCGAATACTTTGATTCTAATTGTATCTCCTATTCCATGGTTATATCCTCCGTCTTTAGCTGATACTTCCATTCCTTCTCCTGATGATGTAACTACATCGACTTCAACATTATCAAAATTTGAGCCACTTTTTGCATTAATTGACCATGTCCCTGATTTTGCATCTGTTGGGATTCTGAATGAACCTTCAGAAATTTTTCCATCTTTATCTGAAAATGTCTCTTTAACTTTAACCTCTTCTCCTTCTGGATTACTCATTGTAAGAGTTAGAAGTACATTAGCTCCGGTATTTCCCAAAATTAACATTGGATCTCCTGGATGATATTCTAATTTTGTAGTATTGATATCAATCTCACCTGATCCTGTTTGAAGTCCAACTGTAAAAATTTCTGAACTCTCTGTACTGCCTTTATTGATAATTGCTGTATATACTCCAGCTGAAAATCCATCAAGAACTATCAAGTGTGCTCCTCTACCATCTGGTTGCAATGTGATTGATACTTGATCTCCTTTTATTTTATCTGAAGGATCAACAATTAACAAACTAATAATTTCTGATGCTTTTCCTGATAGTGAAATTATTGCAGTTTCTCCTGTTTTGTAATTTAATTTATCAAATTCTAAGTTAACTGGAATGGTTGGTAATTGACCTAATCCTGTATAGATGAATTCTTTATCCTTCCCTTGGGTTGCAATTAACGTGTACGTTCCTTCAGCTGTATTTTGAGTTGTTGGGAACTCGTATTGTATGTAGCCTGAATCATCTATTTGTATTATATCTGAAATTATTTCTTTTCCAAAAGGATCCTCTAGTACCAATTCTATTGGGATATTTGGTAATGCAGTACCATTAAATTTCATAATTTCTCCAGGATCAAATTTTAAATTGACTGGAACAATGACAATTTTTTTGTCTGACTCTACTGTCCAATAAATTAATCTATTATCTCTTCCATCTGAAATTGTTGCACTATAGTTTCCAAATGGTGCATTTAATGCCACAATGATCGGTTCATCTAATTCCCAATTTCCCTTACTGTCTATTTCAGCTGTTCTTGAATTAATTACATTTCCTTCCGGTGTATTGATCTCAGCGGTAATTGCACTGTCTGGTTCACCGGTTCCAAAAATTTCTAAAAAGTCTCCTCGATTAACAATATCTGGAATTCCTTTAATCGTTAAAGGTATGTTTTGAGAAATTGGAATCCTATTTTCTATTTCGTTAACTCTAAGACTTATTTTTTTTTCTTCTCCGTTTTTGTCTTTAACTTTAAAGTCTACTCTATCTGCTTTTTGCTCATCTGGGATTTTCATTGTAGTCATAAAATGACCGTTTTCATCTGTATCAAAAGAACCAATTTTTTTAGTATCAATGTAAAAATCAAACTCTTGTGATGCTCCAAAATTATCACCTGTCACTCTAATTGTTGAGCCAACATTTGGTTTCTCAGGAATTATTCTGAATATGGATTCATCTGTCATACTTTCTCCTGTATTTGTTGAACTTTGATCTGGATTTTTAATTACTGTTGATATTTCTTTTGCAATTGATACTCCTGTGGCAACCTGTGTATCTTTACTGTCTAATACTTTCCAATTGATACCTGAATTTATTTTGTCAGTTTTCACTCCAAATTTTACAGATTCTCCTGGTTTGATGGATTCTAATGATGTGAAAATAATAACTCCCTGAGAATTTTTCTCACCCACCCATCCTTTTTCAGTTTTATATGATTTGAAATTAGAATCACTTCCTAGCCAAATTCTTAATGTATTGACATCTTTTGTAGAATCATTTGTTAATTCTAATAGAGATGTTTCTTCTAATGCGATATTTGTAATTGAAATCTCTTCACCATAAACATTTGATGGTAATGTAATTACCACAAGTGAAAATAACAATACCGTTGAAAGGAAAATTCCTCTAGTAGAGGATCTACTCATATTATTCAAACCCATCATCTCTCACTTAAACCTTAAAGGATTTTTCCTTTTTTTCTATTTCTTAGTTTAGTATTTTTCATGAGTAAACTTCTTAAATCGTGGGTGTTTAGGTCGTGCTTGATTATTGCCTCGATAAACCTACTTTACAGTTTCAAAAAATATGTCATACCATCTCTCCAAGGGTAATTTTATGCCGATTTTAACACTAGTTAATAGAATTTGGCAAATTAATAGATAAATTTTAATGGCAAAATTTAGATCCGATTAAAATTTTAGAGTTTCAATGCAGCAGCGACTAGTCTAACCATATGTGAAGAGATCGCCTGCAAGGAAATTAGATGGTACTTTAATTCCAATCGCTAAAAGGAAAAAGCGAAAATCAAAGATTCAGATTAGGGATTTAAAAAGCAATTATAAGATGTATGCCGGATTAGATGTTCACAAGGAAACTATACAGGTAGCAGTAATAGACGAGACGGGCAAACTACAATTTAACACAAAGATCAAACACACCAACCAAGCAATAG
>JARPSM010000077.1 GCA_029782475.1 Nitrososphaerota archaeon | reverse complement strand
ATACAGGGAAAATCCGGAGGAATCCCCCATCAGTGTGCCAAATGCGTCTCGTCCTGCCTGTGCAAGAATCACATCCTGTAGTTTGTCAATACAACCTGCAATTCTTGTTGCTGCCTTGTGTAGACACGATTTGCCTGGCCATGGCTATCCTGATAAGAGTGTTCGAAATGGGTTTGATTGGAAATATGAAAATACACATCCATACGAATTTGATACTGAATGTTTGAATTGGGATTTTTATTCTATATCTAATGGAAAGATGCTGAATTGTTATCCTGAAAATCTTCTAATTGATGATTTTGAATTTCTAAAAGAAATTAAATCCATTACTATTAAAAAATAATTACAGGTTTAATGCTACCTTCAATCCTTTGTATCTATTCCTAATTGTAACTTCGGTAACGCCTGCAGCTTCTGCAACATCTCTTTGAGTTTTATTTTCCCCATTTGTTACACATGCTACATAAAGTGCAGCAGCTGCTAATCCCATTGGGTCTTTACCTGCTGATATTTTTTGTTCTTCAGCTGTCTGTAGGATTTTTGTTGCTTTTCTTTTTGTTTTTTCAGATAATCCTGCTTTACTTGCAATCCTTGAAATACATTTTACAGGATCAACTACTGGCATCTTTAAATTTAATTCTCTGAGCAACAATCTATAACATCTTGCAATATCTTTTCGTTTAATGTTGCTTGCTTGACCGATATCTTTTAGCGTTCTTGGGGTTTCAGTATCTCTACATGCTGCATAAAGTGCAGATGCAATTAATGCTGAAATGGAGCGACCTCTAACTAATCCTTTTTCTAAAGCTTTTCTGTAGATGTAAGCTGCTTTTTCAACTACCGAGTCTCCTATGGCAAGTTTATCTTTTAATCTGTCTAATTCACTAAATGCTTGTCTAAAGTTTCTATCTACTGGTTCATGAACTTGACTTCTACTGTCCCAAGTTCTTAGCCTTTCGATGGTACTTTTCATTGCTGCAGTTAATGGTTTACCAGTTGCGTCTCTATTTTGTGGATTAATCACTGTGGCTAAACCCATGTCGTGCATTGCAAGTGATGTTGGAACTCCGGCTCTGCTTTTATTCTCACCTTCATTAGAAAATGACCTCCATTCTGGACCTGACTCTTCTACTTTGTCTGTAATTACAAATCCGCATTTACTACAAAAATTCTCACCTGTATTGGCATCTGTAACTAGCGATCCTTTTCCGCATCTGGGACATTTGTCTTTCGGATTAGTCGTTTTAGCCATTTTATCTTTCAAAACCTTTTATGATGATATTTAAGATTTTCTAATTTATCACTTATAAGTATGCCTGTGATTGGCTTTGTCTTATCGTCGGTTGAATTCTTCTCCTTGTCTCATTTCGGTTGATTTTTGAACAAATTCTAGTTTTCTAAATTATGTTTTCATATGTATGATTTTGTGTATAACTTGGAGGAACTATCCCTGTTTAAGCTGGTTTAGATATTCTTTCATATTCTATTTTTATACCACTTTGGTGGTTTTGGAAAAGGATTTTTTATTCTGTATCTGTATTCAGTTTCTACAAATTGATGATACCATGACCATAAAGCTGGAAAATCTAAATTTTTTGGAATAGGGTTTTCTTCAACAAAAACAGCTTCCATATTATTTTCCCATGATCTTTCAAATCCTCGACGTGGATATTTTGCTATATCTGACTTGTAAAAATCATCAACTAATTCATAATACTGTGAATGAAAGAAATGTTTCCAGTGTTCGTATACTTCATCATTTGTATTTGTACTGATAATTGTTGTATCTGCTAATATTTTATCGGAGTGTTTATCTTTCCATGCTTTTTTCATTATGGAAACAGCTTCTTCATCGGTTCTTGGACCACTATATCCGAAGATAGTAAATTGATATGCTTTACTTAGATGTCTTTCAAATCTATCCCAATTAATCTTGAGTGAGTTATTTTGTGCATAGTTTTTCGTTGTAATTGGATAAAGTAAATCAACAGGTTCTAATTTTTCCTTACATCTTTCGCATATTTCTCCAACATAATTACTTCTGTTGTGTTTTTTACATTCCCCCATTCTTACATTTCCATGTAAAAATGCTAATCTGGGCAATCTTATTCCTTTATTGCTATTTCTACGATATGCTTGTAACAGTAATGGATCCCAATTGAAACTCGCAATCAAATCAGTTTCTCTTAATGACAATACCAAATGATCATAGATTGTGGGAGTATTAGGTAATTCTAATGATTTAAAATAACCATAGATGATTTTTTCTAACTCCTTTGTTTCTTCAAATGCTTCAGCATCAAAGAGAAAACTGAAAAGATCTTCAAAATCCTGTTTAGGTTCCATTCCATATTCTAATACTTTTGACTCAAGATTTAGACACTTTACAAGATCATTCATCAGAGGTAATTTTTTTCCATTTTTATCCCCGTCTGGGCAAGTAGCACGACTAGCTCCTGCACCTAAAATTACAACATGGGGTCTATCTGAAATAACCTTTTTTGTAAGTTCTTCTTTACTAATTTCAGACATTTTATCTCTCTGGATACTTGTCATGATTTGTTATCATCTGTCCATCTTTAAGAGCCCAAATTTGTTTGTCCGATAGATTTCCAAAAAACAAATTTGCAATCTCTATGTCATCATAATATTTCATTGCAATTATGTTCATACATATATCGATGAGAAGTAACAATCCATTATTTTCTATTTTCCAGTGTTTATCTGAATGATTTTCATAATATACTATTACTGTTTCCATAAACAAATCCCGTTCATTTTTTATAAGAAAACTCCAATCCATTTTATAATTTAACGTAATATCCAAGTATTGAATAAAATCATATCCATTATCAATAATATTCATAATTGTTTTTTTGGGTACAAATGCACCATTGTCAACAAGATAAGATAATTCACGAACAACAAGAATAAGCGAAACTTTTACTGTCATTTAATTAATTACTAAATACGAAACTATAAGTAATTTTTTAATATTTCTTGAACTACAAAACATATGCAACGTTTCCGTGTTTTCCGTCTAAATTATGAATCAGTTAAACTCACTTCAAATACTGGATAATACAATACTCTTCATTTTTCAATTAGAAATTTCTGTAAATGTTGTGACTTTTATCAACTGTCTGGATTGTGGAGAAATTCTAGAAAGCACGTTTGTACATGATTTTGTGAAATGTTCGTGCCGAAATCCACTATTTCTGGATGGTGGGGATGACTATTGTAGATATGGTGGTAAAGAAAAAGACCGAATTCAGATAATTGATTCTACCACAATTCATTCTTTTGTCAGGGACAATTATCCCACATATGATCCTCTTTTGATTTGATTATCCAGGATATTGGGATTGGATCTAACTTTTGCATGACTCTGTGATTCTTTCCTCTTTTCCAAACGTATCTTGACTTTAGTCTAGAAATGATGGGGTGAACTAATTTGAGGATAATAAAGTGATTTCATACCTGGAATGAACATTTCTTTCATGTTTTGAGGATTTTCTGTTATAATCCTGCTACTTTTCTTATTTTTTCTGATATCTCTGGTTTTTCATTTTGTTCTAGTAAGAATTTGAGATCCTCCATATTGTCCACATCCCACATTATCCTTTTCACAAA
>JARPSM010000073.1 GCA_029782475.1 Nitrososphaerota archaeon | reverse complement strand
GAGAAAGGAAATGACAACAAAGTTCCCACTATATTATGCATCATTTTGAATGTTTTTTTAGAAATTTGATTATTTACCTTACATTTGTTAATTGTTGAATCATTCATAAATCATGATGGATATACTTGGATCAATTTTTTTTGGTTTGAAAAATTTGAATAATTGATCATTATTTTTTTACTGATTTGGCACATTCCTATCTACTGTTGTATGACCATCTTTTGATTTTACATATGTATCAAAAACATGAAAATCCATATCAATCATAATTTATGAAGGATATTTATTTTTAATTGTTAAAATTTTTTCAACAATTTCATTTACATCTGCATTTAATTCAATACTGATCAAAATTAATCCTGCACCGCCAATTGGAATTGTAACTCGGTAAATTTTTTCATATTTTGCTAATGCATAAATTGGTTTTCCAATTTTATCTGCAGTTTTCTTACGTGTCGACCAACGATACACTGCTTGAGATAAGGACATTTCAGTTTCTTCTCTTGATAAATGACTTTTTAATCCCGGTTTCATTTTATCATAAAGCTCTCCGTAATCGTATATTCCAACATATCGAATGTCTTTATCACATTCTAAAATTTCATCACAGATTTTTTCGTATTCCATTTTAATCATTATTGAGGTTCAATGGTGGCAGGTGGTTTACTTGAAATGGTATAGGTAACCCAAGTGACATCTTCAATCTCATTAGTTATTCTATTACTCATCTTTTCTAATAATCCATGCGGTAATCTTGTCCAATCTGCAGTCATTGCATCAATTGAATCTACAACCCTGATCATGACTATATTCCCATATCTGCGTTCATCTCCGACAACTCCTACTGCTTTGTCATCACCTACTGCTGCATATGCTTGCCATACTTTTTCATACAATCCTGCAGCCATCAATTCCTCTTCTACAATCTTACTTGCAACTTTACAAATCTCAAGTTTTGTTGGAGTCACTTCTCCAATTATCCTAACTGATAATCCTGGACCTGGAAATGGATGTCTCATGAAAAGTTTTTCTGGAACTCTGAGAATTTTTGCAATTTTTCTTACTTCGTCTTTATACAATTCTTTCAATGGCTCTAAAATTTCTAAATTAAGCCAGTCAGGTAATCCACCTACATTATGATGAGATTTGATTACTGCTGCAGGACCTTTTGATACTCCGCTCTCAATTAGATCTGGATATAATGTACCTTGAGCTAACCATTTGAAAGGGCCGTTTCCTTCAGCAAATTCCGTAAAAACTCTAACAAATTCTTCCCCCACGATCTTTCTTTTTCTCTCAGGATCCTCTATTCCCTTTAATTTTTCAAGAAATATTTCTACTGTATTTACTGATGTGAAATTTACTTTGAAATTATCTTTGAACATCTCTTCAACTTCTTTTTCTTCATTTACTCGTAACAATCCGTTATTTACAAAAACACACTTTAGTCTATCACCTATTGCTTTGTGAATTAATAATGCTACCACAGTAGAATCTATACCTCCACTTACTCCACAAAGTACATTTCCATCTATCTTTGAAATTTTCTCAACTGCAGTATCGATAAAACTCTCCATGGTCCAATCTTGTTTTGCACCACAAACCTTCAAAACAAAATTCTTTAGAATCTCTATACCTTGTTCTGTATGTACAACTTCTGGATGAAATTGAATACCGTAAATTGATTTTTCTTCAGATGCAATTGCTGCTGCTTTTGCACTTTCAGTATGTCCAATCACTTTGAAACCTTCAGGAATTTGTTCTGCTTCATCACCATGACTCATCCATGCTCTAACTGATTCTCCAACTCCGTTAAGGAGATCTTTATCACTATCAATGGTTAGTAGTGATGAACCATATTCTTTGTTTGCCCTTTTTACTTTTCCTCCGAATTTATTAACAATTAACTGGTGTCCATAACAAATTCCAAGGATTGGTAAATTCATGTCAAAGATTTTATTTTCTGGAATAGGGGCATCTGAACTATAAACACTTGATGGACCTCCAGAAAAAATTATTCCTGTAGGGTTTAGTTTTTGTAATTCATCATAACTGATATCATAAGGAACAAGTTCTGCATAAACTGAAAATTCTCTAATCCTTCTACAAATCAAATGGCTGTATTGAGAACCAAAATCCAAAACAACAATTTTGTCCATACTATCACTTGTTTATGTTCTCAAGCATTCTAGTCAATGACCAACCTGCGGTGCTAATTAATTCATTAACTCTTTCTTTTTGCCTATAATTTTTAATTATAATTTCTCTAATATCTGCCCCGTTTTTATTAACAATATAATCAATTACTGATTCTTTTTGGATCTTCCCATTTTCTACTTCAACAACATCCTTTTTTTTCATCTCCCCAATTATTCTATCTAAAAAGAATGATTTGAAAGGTGGAGTATCTGCATTAACTATAATTTCATTTTCTAAAACTATGGAAACCTGGTTTGGTGTGACAAATGCGTTGGCAATAATTTTACCGTCATTGACTCTTTTAATTGGAATTGAATTTTCTATTGGTTTTTCTATGATCTCAGGTTTTGGTTCTATCTCTTTTTCTATTTTTAATTGAGATGCTTTAACAAAACTAGAGTCTTTTAGGAACAAGTCTAAAACTGTGATATTTTTTTCTAACATTTCTATCCCTTCCTGATGTTTGTGAATTTGCTCGATCAAATTTTCCTTCAAAGCAACAATCTCTTTCACTTGTTCTTCTGAGAATTTCATACTTTGATTAATGAGGAATAGGTATTAAATGCATTCTAGGTAATTATGATATCCAGTTCTTTGTATGATATTTTTTTAAATCCGATAATTGACTTTGATGTGGTAAATAATTCTGCCTTTGTAAATGAGGATAGCCATTTTAAAAGAGATTCACCTCTTTTTAATTTCATTAATTTTATTTTTCTATCTGATTTCTTAGTTTCTGAGTATTTTCCAATTCGATCTCCAAAATCCATCCCTATTAGAATAATTTTTTTTGCTTGAAAATGATTTGCTAAGAAAACACCTCTATCCCCATCTGTAAAACCACCATAGTTTTCTATTTTATCAAAAGGTGTTGACTGGCTTGTACCAATGCAATTTTTGAATTTCTTTACAAAATTCAATTTTTCTAAATTATCTCCATGTGCATGTACAACAAAGATGGAATTGGTTCTTCCAATTTTTTCAAGTGTCTTTACATCCCCATCTAAATCTGTTACAATGATGTCTGGTATGATCCCATTTGCAACTAGTGGTTTTATTGAACTGTCTGCAGCAATTTTGATTATTTTTTTATAATTTTTTAACTTTGGAATGGCTGATGCTAAAGACGGCCCAGAACCAATTACAAAAACTGTTTTTCCTTTGATTAAATCAATGATTTTTTTGTTAACATTGGTTTTTTTTAAAATTGAATTTAAAACAATGGATGATTCTTTGTCTTTTTTTTCACTATACTTGAATTCTTTTAAAATCTCATGGTATCTCTTTTTCCAACCTAAAATCATCATATCACTCAAATTGCATTAGATTTGATAAACCATGTGGCAAAAATTGGGAATGTGAGTGTAGGTGGAAAGAATCCAGTACGAATAATGGGAATTATGAATACTAGCCCTGAGTCTTTTTACAAAAAGTCTGTTAATGCTAGTAAAACATTGATAAAAAATAATGCTAAATTGATGGAAGATCAAGGTGCAGATTTTATCGATGTTGGAGGAATGTCTACTGCACCATATCTGTCAACATCTGTTTCAGAAAAAATAGAATCAAAAAGAATTCAAAATGCAATTAAAATAATCCAAAATTCTACAAATCTCCCCATATCTGTGGATACTTGTAGAGTAAAAGTTGCAAAAGATGCTTTAGAATATGGAGTTGAAATTATTAATGATATTTCTGGATTAAAATATGATAAAAATATGCCCGATATTATTTCTAAATACAATCCATCTTTAATTTTGTGTGCATATAGTCAAAAACCTGTTAATGGTAACCATCTGACAATAACTAAAAAATTACTTCAAGATAGCATAAATCTTGCAAAAAAATCACACATTCCTGCTAAAAATATTGTACTAGATCCTGCTATTGGATTTTTTAGAAAAACTGGAAAGGGATCATTTTTTACAAAAATTAAATCAGATTGGTTGGAAAGGGATCTATCCATCTTAAAAAATCTATATTCAATCAAGAAAAATTATCCTCTGCTAGTCTCTGTTTCAAACAAATCATTCATAGGGAAAATTTTGGAAAAAGAGAATCCAAATGATCGATTATTTGGCTCAATTTCTGCTGAAGTGGTATCTGTAATGAACGGTGCTGATATTATTCGTACTCATAATGTAGATGCAACTAAAGATGCAGTAATGATCGCTTCTAAATTATCAAAATAGAATGTAGTATATGGAAATGATTTCGTCTAGTCATCTGTGTCCTCCTCCATCCACATTGGGTTGGTTTTTCTGATCGCTTCAGGTACCATTCTGTCTGCAAACGCCATCTGAGGCGTCTCGCATATGTCCGTATTCAGGGACCAGTGCATCTTTTTTTCGTTGTAGAACTTGACATACTCTGAGAGGCTTTCCCAGTTCCATATCCAGTAGATAGAAAAGTGCTTAATTCGGATCAAAAAATAACGATCATTTCCTCAAACTATTCAGATAGAAAAATCTTGATGAAAGTGTACATTTCCATCAAATGTGAATCATTGTACTATTTTTAGCACTGCACACCAATACGATATCTCACATGAACCATTTGAAAAGTTACATCAAACACTCTATACACTGTCTTGTCATTTGGATTTTCTACCAGATACAATGCCAAATATGGATTATCTGACATGGTAAATTCATTAATTGCCATTTGTATTGGAAATTCTTATGCAGAATCAGGATTAAAGAGACTGGCAATTGAAT
>JARPSM010000072.1 GCA_029782475.1 Nitrososphaerota archaeon | reverse complement strand
TTGTACAGACGCCGATTCGGTTTTGTTATCTCTTTTGCAGTAATGCGTGCAAAGAGCTTTTGGATTTTATCGTAGAATTCCTTTGAATATTCTGTTTCCAATTGAATCCAGACATATTTTGCCTCGCGCAATATGTGGGCGGCCCAGCATCGCTGTATAATTTCAAACAGACCATACGGTGGCCAGCCATCACAGATGCAAACTCCCTTAAATTCTGCAAAATACTTTTTCAGCACGTCTCTGCCCCTGCTATAGCTCAAAAAATAATAAAACAAATCTTGGTGTCTGGCAACCCATGCCATCCCCGTTTGCCATTAATTGACATTCCTGTCTCATCAAAATTTGCATATTTGGAGGCGACAATTTTTTGTCTTATCTCCTCAACTGCTTCTTCTTTCAGTTCTTTTCCTGTGCGTTGCAGTATATTTGAAATTGTTCCAGCAGAAATATCCCAGGAATATACTGTCTTTATCACTCTTGCAATTCCTCTATATGCGCATTTTTCCTTCTGCAATTGCAGAATTGCAGTCAATAGATTAAATCCAATAGATCCAGTTTTTGGAATTGGTGCATGCATCAGGTGTTGTAATCTCGTGGCAATCTCTGCATTGACTGGTTTGTATGGTGTATGTGTGTCTTGTAGTTATGGTTTTTGGATCTGGAACATCTGTAATGTCACGGTGCTCTGTGCGTATTATTTCCATATTGTTAGATTTACAAGTTGCAACACTCTGCCGTGTAAGTAAGGAATTCGGTGTGTTTTAGCTTTTTTGTGATTCCAGTGTGGTTATTTTTCTGTCCAGGCTTTGAATTGGGTTTTTTACCCTTTTTTTGATTATTGACTTTTTTTAATCTAGTTGATGCAGATGGCGGTGTGTTTGCATTTTCATAAATGCCAAGTTTTTTTGTGAGATCGACTATTTTCTTTGCTTGGTCATCAATAATTGTTCGATACTGTTCTTCCCTCTCTACATGATCATCAATAGTTGCTAAAGTTATTCGTACATCCTTGCATAATCATAATCCTTTGCGTTCAGCTGTCTTTTCATATCTCTCTTTTCTTTTTCTAATTTGCTAATTTTTTTCAAAGCTTTATTGTATTTGTAGACTTGTTGCTGCATTGAAACTCTAAAATTTTAATTGGATCCAAGTTTTTCCATGAAAATTTATCTATTAATTTACTAAATTCTATTAATTAGTGTTAAAATCGGTAGAAAATTATCCTTGGACAGATGGTATGACATATTTTTTGAAACTGTAAAATAGGTTTATCGAGGCAATAATCAGGCACGACCTAAACACCCACGAAAAAATAATCAATCCAATCATAGGTTCAAACCCAAAAGAAATTATTCAAACTAGACTAGCAAAGGGAGAAATTACTTTGGAAGAATATGAGAAATTAAAATCTAAATTAAATTAGTTCAAAGTAACCATAGAACTTTTTTTATTTTCCAAGTCACATAGTGAATCATTTCGTAGATTTGCAAAGAAATCAGCAATCATGTCAATGCCTGCCACAACATTTGGAGCATTCTTTTTTACAAATTCAAGTTTTTCAGAATGTGATTTTGGTTTATTTTCAAGATATTTTTGATAAACTTTAACCCCATCATAATCAACATATGCAATTCGTGCACTAAAATCAGTTCTTTCTAAAACAAGACTATCTCCACCTACAATTGCTGTATGGTAGGGATGAACAATCAAGGATTCAGATAATTTTTGAGATGTAGTTATTTTGGCTCTTTGCAAATCAGGTGCAAATGCATTAAAATCAGCCAGGAGGTAAAATGTCGCATCAGGTTTTGTTGCCTTAACTCCATCTATACCAGTTAATGCATGATATGTATAATCCCCCATTATTTGATGGATACTTCGAGTTACATCAAAATATTCATCCATCTCTTTACTAATTTCAAATCCTGCAACAGCTGCATGTTGTATCGGGGTAGATACTGCAGTATATTCAGTTGCAAGTATTTTTTTAAATTGCGCTTTAAGATCTACAGCATGTTGTGGGAATACAACATAACCTAACCTATAACCACCTGCAGCATGTGATTTTGATAAACCATTTGTTACAAATGTTCCCTCAGGGTAAATTTTTCCCATACTAACAAATTTAGAAAAATCATATGTAGTAAGCGCATAAATTTCATCAGAAATAACTGTAATATTTTGCTCTCTACAAACATCTGCAATTTCTTCTAATTCTAATCTATCATAAAGTAAACCTGTAGGGTTGTGAGGATTATTCAGTATCAAGATTTTTTGTCGGTCCTGTAATCGTAATGCTAGTTTTCTTAAATCAGTTGAAGATATTTTTTTATTTGCACGAGTAGGTAACATGTGATAATTTTTTTTAAGGAATCTGATTTGTGGAAGGTATCCTAACCATGCAGGAGTTGGTAAAATTACAGTGCCATGTAGAATCTCTAAAAGATTGAAAATTAATTCTTTAGTTCCAGGGCCAACATAGATTCTTTCAGGGGCTACATCCATTCCAAAATAATGTTTATTGTATTTCGATATGGCAGATCTTAACTCAGGGATTCCAGGAACTGCGGCATATGCACCCTTGTCAGCATTTTTCACCAATGCATCTTGAATTAATTTAGGAACTGGGAATGGGGACTGTCCAAATGCAAACCCATAGAATCCAAAACTACATTCAGCATGAGGGCAATCAGAGTGAAATTCTTGTAAAAACGTGTTTAATTTGAGATTTTCAGGCATCTCAATATCTTCTACTTGTTGATCAACTACAAACTTCAATGATATATCTAAGCATAATTGAAATTATAGATAAAACGTGAAATAGAAAAAATCAAAGAGCTATATTTTATCAACCTAATTTTTCAATTTCATCCAAAACAGAGGCATTTTCAAGAGAAGATAAATCACCTAATTTAGTTCCCAACAGTTTAGATTTCAGTAATCGCCTCATAATTTTTCCAGTCCTAGTTTTAGGCAAATCAGATAACTGGAAAATAAATTTAGGTCTAGCCAATTTTCCAATTTTGTTAGATATAAAATCAGAAATTTCAGAAGATAAGATATTTTCAGATTTTTCATCGGCTACAAAAAATACAACAATGGCCTCACCAGTAATAACATCAGGGATTGCAATAGATGCAGCATCAGAAATTTTATTGTGAGAGATAACAGTGTGTTCTATTTCAGCAGTACTCATTCGATGACCTGAAACATTAATCACATCGTCAGTTCGTCCTCGCATATACCAAAGATTATCCTCATCTACAAAAACACAATCCCCATGAAACCAAATATTCTCAAATCTACTCCAATAGGTCTCCAAGTACCGTTTATCATCATTTAACAAACCACGTGTCATTGCAGGCCAGGGAGATTTTATAACAAGGTAACCATTTTTTTCCCGTACAGAATTTAATTCATCATCAACTACATCTAAATTCATTCCAGGTACAGGGATACCAACAGTAGATGGTTTTAATTTCATTCCAGGGAATACAGATAGCATTGCACCACCTATTTCAGTACCACCAGATAAATTCATGATTGGAATTTTTTTATTTCCGACTTTTTCATATAACCACCACCAGGAATCTTCATCAAGTGGCTCTCCAGTAGTAGGAATATTTTTTATTTTATCTAAAGGAAATAATTTCAATGGTTCAACATTATTTTTTTTAAATAATCTTACGGCAGTTGGAGATATTCCAAAAATTGTTGCATTATAATCAGATAACATTTTCCAAATTCTATCAGATGTTGGAAAATCCAATGCACCATCATAAATTACAGCGTTAGCACCCATCATCAAAAGACCATAAACATTCCACACCAATCCTGTAATCCAACCAATATCAGCAGGCCAAAACAAGGTATCTTGTGCCTGAGTATCAATAAGATATGCAGATTGATGTGCAGCAAATACAGAAAAGCCACCATGGGTGTGAACCACCCCTTTTGGTTTCCCTGTAGTCCCAGAGGTATACAAAATGAAAAGAGGATCTTCGGAATCTAAAACTATAGTTTTACAAATTATATCTTGAGACAATACAAGTTTATCATAAAAAATTAGATGTTCAGATTCAACATATTCATCTACACCTTTGTATGAAATTATAATAGTTTTTTCAACTACAGTGTCTTTTAATGCAGTTTCAATAGATTGTTTTTGCGAAATAGTCTTTCCTTTACGATGAAACCCATCAGATGCAATCAAAATTTTAGCGTTGCAATCTTTTAATCTCACATGCAAAGAGTCAGAACGGTATCCTGAAAAAATTATAGTTTGTATTGCACCAATTTTTGCAGCTGCAAGAACAGATATTACTGCCTCTTCAATCATAGGCAAATATATTGCAATTACGTCACCTTTTCTCACACCTAATGATTTTAACCCATTTGCAAGTTTTGAAACTTTAGAATCAAGTTCAGAATAAGTAATTTGAGATTTTTTTCCATCTTCAGATTCAAAATAATATGCAGTTTTATCAGAAGTTTTTTTGACAAATTTTTCTACAGATGATTTGTAGATGTTTGTTTTACCATTAACAAACCATTTAGACCATGCAATACCTTTAGAAATATCTAAAATTTTTTCATATGGAGAATCCCAAACAATCTCAAGATCTTCATCAACAGATTTCCAAAACCATTCAAGATCATCTTTGGCCTTTAAAGACAGTTCATCCAAAGAAGAAATATTATGTTTTTTCATAAATTTATAGATATTAGATTCTTGAATTTGTTTTTCAGTTGGAATAAATTCAAATTCAGACAATATTTGATTTTTTAAAACTTGGATAGAGTAAAAAGATTTTTGTTATGAAATATCAATTCCCAGTCTTCTTGCACAAGCAATAGCTGCTTTCCCAGCATCTTCATCTATACCAACATTTTCTAGTTTTAGAGTCCATTCAGTTGCAGTCCCCATTGTATTTTCACGGTAATATTCTCTTAAAATCATGCCTATTTCATCATCTAATTTTTGTCGGGTAGCATCATTCATCCCTGCCTGTAAAATTGTAGCATCAGATGTTGCCAAAATTTTGATAAATTCAATATTTTCCAAAGACAGTTCAGTCATCAAACACCAATCTGTTTTTTCAACATATCTCGAGTCATTACAGGATCTGCTTTTCCTTTAGTTTTCTGCATTACTTTGCCTACCAAATAATTGATAGTTTGGGGATTTGATTTTGCTTGCTCAACAGCTTGTGGTTCTTCTGAAATTACTTGTGTGATGAATCCAGATAATTCGGATTCATCTGAAACATTCCCAAGATCAAGTTCTGAAATCACAGTAGACAAATCTTTACCAGATTTTAAAATTTCATGTAATGCATTTTTAGATGAATTTCTTGAAACTTTTCCTGATTGAATTGCATCAGCAAGATCTCTTAGATGAGTTGATGTAAATTTTGATGCTTTTCGTTTTTCACGAGTATCAACTAGCCCCATTAATTCAGTTGTGATAATATTTGCTACTTCTTTAGCATTTGATTCAGTGTGTGCTTCTTCAAATAAATCAGAATAATATTTGTCAGATGACAATACATCAGATACCTGTGCTGGGATATTATATTTTGAAACATATCGTTGTTTTTTAGAACTAATACTTTCAGGCATTTCAGTTTGTAATTTCTTTTGAATTTCAGGATCAATTTTTACCCAAGGTATATCACCCTCTAAGAAATATCTATAGTCAAGTTCTTCTTCTTTTGAGCGTGATGAGATAGTAATTTTTCTCTTATCATCCCAATGACGAGTCTCTTGAATAATTTCAATATCTCTTGAATGATGACTTTTTTGTCTTGTAATTTCAAAATGAGCTGCTTTTTCTAAATCATGAAAAGAACCAATATTCTTTATTTCTACTTTTTTACCGCCCTCAATAGACACATTGGCATCGGCCCTCATTGCACCCTCTAAACTAGGATCAGCAACTCCAAGATTTGCAAGAATATCAGATAAAATATTTAAAAAGTCTCTAACTTCTTTAGGCGTCTCAAAATCAGGTTCAGTTACAATTTCAACTAATGGAGTACCTGCACGATTGTAATCAACCAAAGTAATCTGGTTTTTAGACGAACTTCCTTCGTAAATTAGTCGTCCCGGATCTTCTTCAAGCTGAATTCGCGTGATTCTAATTTTTTTATCACCTACCATTACAGATCCAGTTCCACCCACACTAGTATCACCATAGATGTTCAATTGTGTGATTTGGAAATTTTTAGGTGAATCAGGATAAAAATAATTTTTTCTAAAAAATGCAATTTTTTCAGGAGTAGTACAGTTTAAAGCCATTGCAATTATTGTTGCTTTTTTTACTGCTTCTTGATTTAGTTTAGGTAAACTTCCAGGTAATCCCATACACACAGGACAAATATTTTCATTAATTTCAAATTCCCTATAGTTGGCTTTACATGAACAAAATAATTTACTATTCAAGTTTGTTAATTGGCAGTGAATTTCTAATCCAATCATAGTCATATTGGTACCTCCGGCAAACTAACTGTTTGCTCTAATGCATATGCAGCTTGTAATAGTGATTTGTCATTCATTGAATCAGCCATTAACTGAATTCCAATTGGCAATCCATTTGAATTTGCAAACGGAATAGAGATTGCAGGTTTCCCAGTAAGATTTGCAGTTACAGTGTTAATGTCAACTAAGAATAATGAAACAGGATCATCAATCTTTTCACCTAGTTTGAATGGTAAGATTGGCACAGTAGGAGAAATCAGGAAATCAAATTTCTTAAATGCGTCATTAACTTCTTTTGTAAGTTTACTTTTTACTTTTAGTGCTTTGAGGAAATATTTTCCAGCATGGCCTGCAGATGGAACAAATCCACCAATAATCATCCTCCTTGTAACTTCAGGTCCAAAATTTCGTCTGGCCTTTGAAATGTATGAATTAAACTCATAGCCTTCTAATGGAAAATCATACCCATATCGAATATTATCATACCTTGCAAGATTACTTCCAGCTTCAGTTGCAGTAATGGTATAGTATGCAGCAACAGAATACTTTACCATATCAAAGGATATTTCCTCACAGACTGCCCCCAATCCTTCTAATTTTGCAATAGCATCTTTTGTTGCAGTCAACACTGCAGGATCTATTCCTTCCCCCATCATCTCTTTGACTATGCCAATTTTTTTACCCTCTATGCCTGATTCTATGCCTGAAAGATAATCCTCATTTTTGTTATCCATTGTTGTGTTATCATTAGGATCAATTCCTGAAATTAAATTTAACATGAATGCCGTATCTTTCACAGTTCTTGTAAGAGGACCAATTTGTTCAATACTGTTTGCATATGAAATTAAACCATACCTGCTAATCAGACCATATGTTGGCTTGTAACCAACTGTAGAGCAAAAACTTGCAGGATTCCTCACAGAACCACCTGTATCAGAACCAAGTGATGCCACACATTCCAATGCACTAACAGAAACAGCACTGCCTCCAGATGAGCCACCGGGAACACATTCCATATTCCAAGGATTTTTGCTTGGTCCATATGCACTAAATTCAGTTGTAAGGCCCATGGCAAATTCATCCATGTTGACTTTGCCAACAAATATTGCATCTTGTTGTTTTAATTTTGAAATTACCGTTGCATCGTATGGTGCAATAAAATTTTCAAGCATTTTAGATGCACATGTGGTTTTTGAATCCTTGATACACATGTTATCCTTAACAGATATAGGCATTCCAAAGCAATCTCCAACCTTTTCACCTGATTTTATTTTTTTGTCAATGACTCTTGCTTGATTTATTGCATCATCATTTACAGACAAGAATGCATGTAATTTATCATCCACACTTTGAATTCTTTCAATAGTCTTTGCAATAAAATCTTCAGCAGAGATATTTCCTGTTTTTACTTCTTGAATATAATCAAGGGCAGATATGTTTAGATTCATGAAGACATCTTTGGTGCACGAACGTATGTTCCCTTGTAGTGATTGAGTTTTTCAATTAATTTATCATCAAATGGAATATGTTCATCTTTTCTTAATTTCGAAATGGAAATTTCAGGCATTGAAATCTCTTCAGATTCGACTCCAGCAGAATCTAAAATATCAAAATAATTAATCATCATATGCACTTTTTCGACATATTCTTTGTGATTATCAATATCAATTTTCATTAATTTTGAAACCTGTTCTATTTCTTCTTCAGTTACCATTTCATCCCAGCACCTATGGAGTTAATCTATCCACATCTCGTGGATAAAATGTAGTATCACGAATATTTTCAGTGCCAGTTAAAACCATAATCAACCTCTCCAATCCTATACCACATCCTGCGTGAGGAGGAACACCGTAATCAAATGCACCAAAATGGTACTCAAATGCATCAGTTTTCATTCCCTTATTTTTCATTCGCTCAGCTAATTCATTACGTTTTTCAATTCTTGTACTACCTGAAGATAATTCTAAATCACCATACATCAAATCAAAAGATTCAGAAACCTTTGGATTAGATTTACTATCTTTGACGTAGAATGGTTTTGGTGCCAAAGGCCAATCAGTGATAAAGTAAAAACCATCAAGACCAATTTTTTCAAGATTAGACGGATACAGATCATCACCCCATTCTGTTTTTGCACCTGCTTTTTGCATTCTATCAATTAGATCATCATAAGTATATCGAGGAATTGTTTCAGGGATTGCAATTACAGGAAATTCTGAATCAGGATTATCTTTTGCATAATCAATGGTAGCCCGAATAGAAACTTTGATGATTTCTTCAATTCTATTCATCACGTCATTGTAATCGACAAACGCTTCTTCCAAATCAATTGAAATTGCTTCAGCTAAATGGCGATTTGTTCTAGATGGTTCTGCTCTAAAGATAGGAGCAATCTCAAAAACTTTTTCAAAACTCATTGTTAATTGTTCTTTGTATAATTGGGGACTCTGAGCTAAGAATGCTTCTTTATTGTAATAGAATATTGGGAATAATGCAGCTCCACCTTCTGTAGCTGTTGCAATAATTTTAGGAGTGTTAATTTCAACAAAATTTTGATTTCCAAAATATTCTCGAATTGATTTTAAAACCAAGCTTCTAGTTTTGAAAATATGTTGTAAAACATCACGTCTAAGATCAATGGGTCTAACTTCTAATCTAGTATCAATATTTTTTACAGTTTTTACAGTAGGCTCAAAGGGAGGGATTTTTTCAACGTCTGAAAATACCCTCAACTCAGTAGGAATTATCTCATATCCACTAGGTGCCTTTTCAGATACCTTGACATTACCAGTAATTGCAATAGAAGAATGTGCTTTTAATGAGGAAATTTTTTCGCGGATATCATCAGGACAGTCTCCTTTTTTTGCCACAATTGAAAGATCTCCATTTTGATCACGAACGGTAGCAAAACTAATGTTTCCGTGTCCTCGAATTGTCAAAACCCAACCCATTACAGTAACTAGAGTGCCATCCATGGATGCATTGAGTTGATTTGAATAGTGAGATCTACGTAAAGTTCCCAATTCAGTTTCTATCATAATTTACTCACACCAAGTATTCTATTAATAGAATTTGTACATTTGATCGATTCCAACGCTTTAATTGTCAATGTCAATGTCATTTATCATTTTGGATAATCTAGAAAATATATTGATTGTTAGATGACTTGCGTATTTACAAGCAAAACCCAACCTTTCATTCCATTTGATTTGTAACTGTTCTATACCATCAGGGTATTACAATGAATTCTTTTTTCCATTTTATCTTGTAATTATATAATTCCACAGACAATTTCACAAACCGTGTCATACCTTGATAATTTGTTCCTAAACACCTCACTACTTGTCCTGAATTTCTTGATTTGTGCAATGACATGTTCCACTTTGACTCTTATCTTGGACTGACTTGTTGTATGCCTTTTGCTGGGCGGTGAGCTTTTTACCCTTTTTTTTCTTGTATGGCAAAACACTGATCTGATTTTCAAAGTCTTTCTCAACACCCACATACCAAGATCAAAAAACTGGAATAGTACTCGGGCAATGTTGGATGCTTTGACTTGTATATCCTGTAATCATGGTCGACTGCCAGGCGCATGAGGTGATTTGTGAATTATCTCACCGTTGAAATTTGTCGTTATTTGGTTTTGCACTGTGTATTTTTTCTTTTTGCCTGAATAGTGTGTGTCTTTCTTTTGGTACCATTTTTTGGTCTTGGGATTGGCTGCTCTGCTCCGTCAGTTATTGCAGTCAGTTCGGGAAAGAATTCCAAGAGTTGCTGCTGCATGTTTGCAATCTTTTTTGAATCTGCATATTTTTTGGAAGGGATTGGCACGGACTGTTTTATTGCAGGCTCTATAGATATTTGATGTCTCTACATACATTTGATTTGTCCAAATCAAATATTATGCCTAATAGGTCATGTCGTGTATGTGCGGTAGTACATCAAAAGCATCAGGACTCTGTCCTTGAGGGGCAAATCAAACTTGTGGCCTGCACCG
>JARPSM010000069.1 GCA_029782475.1 Nitrososphaerota archaeon | reverse complement strand
ATTGTGCAATGTGAAATCATTTGTACTAATTTGTGTGTTGGTGTATCAGTTGACAGTTTACTACAACTGGGTTACAGGAGTAGAGAATCCAAGAATTGTAAAGAGAATGCTTTGCTGTTAGGAAATAATTTCAGAATTATTTTTGTGAATCATTATGCCCAAGCCTCAATTAGGTACAAGAGGTTAATTAAAAATGGCTGTTTTTGTACCAGTTAATTGTTATCATTGTATTTCAACCTCAAGAAAGTCAAATTCCCCACATTTACACGGTTTATCAAGAATAGTAGAAATTCCAGGGACAATGTTATCACCAACAACAAATCGTTTGATTGGAAGTCCTCCTTCAGTCTTGATGGTTAGAGTAAACAAATTCTTTGAGTTTTTTTTAGATATTATATCAAAAATTTTCTTCTCTAAACGTTTTCCAGATTTTTCATAGACTATCACAGGATTAATGGTTAGATCTTTTAATTTTTTAAGACTCTTAGAATCAATTTGAGACTCAGTTGATATTTTTACAGAGATGATAGAGTTGAATTTGAGAGGTTTTTTTGGGAATTCATGAACTGACTTTAAGTGATTGATTTTAAGAGAACCAGTATTGAAATTAGCTAATCTCGCATTTCTTTTACGAGGGTTTTGTATTTTTACAAAAAACGGCCTTCCGTTTCCCAAAACCAAACTAGATTTATCCTCACCACCAATCCAGGTAAATTTTGCAGTTGTACCTCCAAATTTTTGGAAAATTAGTTTAGAAATCACACCTTCCACACTATCATATTCTACAATACCATGAAAATTACAAACCCTACATCCTTTTCCAGAGCAATTCTCGCATGATTTTTGTTTTTGAGAAAATCCTCGTTCAGACTTTACATATCTTCCAGAAAGAATAATAGATTTAGAGCGCAATTCACAAGACTCGTCTTTAAAATTTAAAGTAAAAGTTATGTCAGGATCAAGAAAATCAATTGTTTTTTTTGCCTTTTTAGAATATAATTTTCCCAGTTCTTTTGTAATGTCAGTCTTGATGCTATCAATTCCTCTTAATTTGTATTGAGAACGAATAAAATCATCTCTATCAACAATAGAGGGTTTTATCAAAGATCCAAGGTTAAATGTTTTAAAAGAATAATCAGTAGATTTCTCAAGCATAAGTTTTAAAAAATAATTTAGATTTTTAAACAGATTTTTACACACATAGCATTTTTCTGTAGAATTTTGATTTAGTTTTTTGCCAAGAAGTTTATTTGATGAAAGATGCAACTGTTTTGAAAACAACCTACCTAAACAATTATCACACAGAGGATATTTGTTAGTAATTTTATTTGCTATAGGTATAATTTGTTGATAATTAGACATACTCGATTAGGATTTGTATTGTTAATTATCCTAATCCCATCTTTCTAAGAGTGCCTTGCATCTGTCGACCCTTTGATGCTTTCATCATGTTCTTAGAATTTTTATAATTTTTAATTAATTCTTTAACTTCACCTTCAGGCCATCCTGAACCACGGGAAATCCTTTTGATCCTAGAAGAATTAAGCAATCCTCCAGGATCAGCTTTTTCTGCTCTAGTCATACTTTGAATAATAAATCTCCATTTTGTAACTTTGCCCTCCATTTGACCTACTTGATCACCTTTTATCATTCCAGAAAGTCCCGGCATACTATCAACAATACCTTGCAATGAACCCATTTTACTAACATCTTCTAACTGAGAAAGAAAATCCTCCATGTTCATTTTTCCACTAGAAATTCTTTTCATTCTTACATCATCGCCCTCATTTTCTAATCTTTTAGCTAAATCCAATACGGCTTGAATATCACCCATGCCAAGTAGTCTACCAACAAATCGTGTTGGTGAGAATTTTTCTAAATCATCAATTCGTTCACCAGTTCCAATGTACATTATTTGTGCACCAGTTGCAGCTGATGCTGCAAGAGCACCACCGCCTTTTGCAGAACTATCTAATTTTGTAACTATGACTCCACCAACTGGAATTGTCTTATGAAATGCTTCAGCTTGATTGAAACATTGCTGTCCAATTGTACCATCAATTACTAGTAGAGCTAAATCAGGATCTGCTACTTTGTTAATTCTATCCATTTCATCTAAAAGATCCTGTTCTTCTTTATGACGACCAGCAGTATCAATTAAAATCACATCTAATGTTTTCCCTGCAAAATGTTTCAGTCCATTTTTGACAATACTTGGAGAATCTTTGTTATTTTCTTCACCATAGACCTCTACATTTGATTTTTCACACATGGTTTTCAGTTGAACCAATGCTCCAGGTCTATAGGTATCAGCACCTACAACACCAACTTTGTATCCTTGGCCTGTTAGAAATTTAGCAAGTTTAGATGCAACAGTAGTTTTACCACTACCTTGAATTCCCACCAAAATTATTTTATTTTGTCGGTCAGGTTTAAAATCAAATTCAGATTCATTACCCAATAATTTTGAAAGTTCATCATATAGGATCTTTACAATGTGATCCTTTCTAGAGAGTCCAGGAGGAGGAGTCTCATTTAGAGCACGTTCCTCAAGATGTTTGGTAATTTCAAGAACTAGGCGTACATTAACATCAGATTGCAATAAGGCTCTTTGAACATCTTTAGATAATTCTTTGATTAATTCCTCATTTATACCTGAAGATTTTACAATTTTTTTAATCGCATCCCCTAAACTAGTCTTAAGACCATCAAGCATTGAAATTCAATCCCGCATCCACTATTTCAAACCTTCCCCTATAGCCATCCCATTTTTTTTCAAATTGATTAATTTTGATCGAATTTATAAAAAGAGGACAATCAATTACAAATGTTTCAGCCTCACCTCCTTCAAAATTTAAATTAAAACCAAATTTTTCAGATAAATGTTTCAATGAAACAATGTCAGATTTTAAAATAGTTTTTCCCAACCAGAAATCATCCAATCCATCAGATGATACAGTGGTCATAATAAAATCAAATTCTGAATCAACTAATTCATTCATGTAGTGTTCTGGATCTGCATTCCATAAAGGTGCAATAACTTTTAGATTTAATTTTGAACAAATTTTTTCAAAGTTATCTTTTTGAAATTTACTTTGTATTCCACCATGAACTAGGCCTTCAATTTGGAACTGTTCTTTTGCATTTTGTAACAAGTTTTCAACCAGGGTTAATTCGTTATCAGTTTCATCTGAAGTTGAAGCAATAGTCAATTGTGGGATATTCATAGATTCGGATTGTAATTTGGTCCATTTCATGTTTGGGTGATGTAACAAATGACTCTCATCAGATTTTGGAAATATACTCAACAGACATTTTACATCATGTCCTTGTTTTTTAGCAACATAGATTGCATATGTACTATCTTTACCTCCTGAAAAAAGAGAAGCTAATTTCATTATCTAAAAAATATTTAATTTGATAAATTTATAGAAAAAGGATACTTCAATACTCATAATCGTCATCACGAAATCAGACGGCTTTTCCGATAATCATCAGTACCCTCAATCGTTCTTAACGCGCATTATTTTAGTTCTATCCATTACAACCCAGTATTCTACATTTTGACCATTTTCCAACTTACCTTTGACTTCATCATCAATCAAAGATATATCAATAGTCTCAAATGATTCAGAGTCCATAACTTGAATGGTATCACCATTAATTGAGATGATTTGACCGACTTTTTTGTTAATTAGAGGAATGTGAATTTGCATACTGACCGGACCAACATGAGGTCTTTTTTGGCCATCAAAAACACCTTGACCAACAATTCTTGCTTTTGCTGCACCGTGTTTACCTGGTTTTGATGTATCATATTCTACAATCCTACATGGCTCACCACTAGGTTGATCTGAATGAGGCAATAGAATGTATGATCCAATTTTCAAAGAACCAAGATCAGATGGTTTACTCATGCAAAACAGTTTTTGGTCGAATATTTAACTTTTCTACTTTAATTTGTCAAGGATTGAAAGATTCATCAAATTGGTCATCGTCATTCCTTTTCGAGTAATATCTCGTCTAGTTTGATCACAATATGTCTTTACACTCTGATGACTTTTTTCGCTTGCAACTTCAATTACAACAATATTTTCAGAGTAAGGGAATGTGAATTTTGAAGTGTTTAAGCAAAAGGTATTCATGTTTCCCAGTCCAGCTATCTCAATTTTGTCCCGTTTCAGTAAAAGATTTGCAATTTCTTGCAAATTATCACCATATTCTAAATAATACACAGAAACAAAATTTGTATCACCTTGGACTTCTCTTTGGAAGAGATCGTCTTTAATGTTAAAAACAAATGATGTTTTTTCTTGATTGTTAATTGCAAGATCTTTTGAGATTTGTTCACTGTCTTTGAATTTAGCTAAAATGTAATGGTTTGTAGAATCAGAAAAGTACGGCTTGCTTTCACTAGAAAAGGTTCCTGTAACAAAGTACATTTTTTCAATATTTTTGGATTTACTCCAAAGTTCTTTTAATTCTATAGAATCATGATTGTGCAGATATGGAGCACAGACGTATCCAGAATAAGATAGTTCTAGTTTAGACATGACGACTTCAAAATAATTTCAGAGTATTTATGCGTATACAGATAAGAACGATCAAACTTGAATTCGTCAACGATAGTTTTTTAATACTAGAGACCTTCGTTTTTTTGTCCCGTGGTAGCTCAGCCTGGTAGAGCTCCTGGCTGTAGTTGTTGGCTTTAGATGGCTAAACGAATAACAGCCCATCAGGCATACAGAAACCGGGTTGTCGATGGTTCAATTCCGCGGTCTGTTGTACGAAAAATAGGTCCGCCTAGGATCAAGAGGACAATCGACGATTATTTCAAACTGTACCGATCAAGAAAAACCATGGTACATAGACTAACAGAACAATCCAGACAGCATATTATTAGACAGCGCAAAAAAGGT
>JARPSM010000058.1 GCA_029782475.1 Nitrososphaerota archaeon | reverse complement strand
TCCATAAAGGCACAGTTTGGAGGATCGGTGAGTGCAAAGACGGCCTTGCAGCGACAGCTGCAGTTGATCCTGCGGGTTATCAGCTATAATATGACGGCATAGTCTCTGAGAAAACAAAATTGACGGGATGTATCACTAGCGTGAGCTATAACATAAAATGCAAAAAATCCAAGAATTCCTTATGTTTTGGCGAGATGTGGTTTTTAATGCGGCAAGCTTGATGTGAAATGCTGGGAAATATGCCTTGAAAAATCTCTGAAATTGTTTAAAGTGGACAACGCCGTGGGCATACAAGGTCTACTTAAAATACAAAATTCTCTTATTCCTAATCATTGAGTCTTGAATCTGTATCCCTGAACTGGCGTGATTTTAACACGTCCAAACGTTGGATTTCTCAAAGACAGGCAAAAAATGACGATAAAATCATTCCTGCAAAGACTGAAGAAGCAATGCATACTTGGATGGTTCAATTCATTAAATTTCACAAGAAGACACCTGATGAATTAATTGAGGAATCTATTGATGATTATGAGATCGCAGGTCAAAGACTAGATGATTTTTACAGATACAAGAAAGAATTGATTGATAGGAATTCCTGTATAACTGGAATTTATGTTCCAAAGTCTGATGTTTCCTTTTTTGACTATGATCTATCGATGCTTCCGCCCTGACCATACAAGACAGGAAGGGTGTGACTTGACATGACTTTGATCTTTCTTATCTGCGATACTGTACTCTCAAGGGAATTAGGATCTGCACATGACACCCTAACTATGACATCGTATTTTCCAAACACTCCGTTGACCTCGATAACTCCCTTAACTGACAATGCTTCTGTTATGACGTCTTTTTCAGAGCCCGGACTGCAGTTTAGAAGGATGTATGATTCCATAATTTTTGTTCCATGATGTGTCTCTGTAATAGTTTCAATATGTACTATTTAGTTTTTGATTCTATAGTATAGTTACATGAGATTCGAATTACCAACATATCCAAAAAGATAGATCAAAAGATCTAAGATCTAGTATGTTCTTGGTATTTTATAGCAAGAAAAAACAAAATTCCAATGGGTTCAAAGTTTCTTCCAGGTACAAGTATCCAATATCTTCAAAATGCATGCTCCAAGGAACAAAATAACAAGGCAAAGATGAGATTGCTTTGTTGCATTCAAAGAAAACTAGGTAAAAAATTCTCAGAGATCTCAATGTTCCTAAACATTCCAATATCCACAGTCAGTGATTGGCTGGTAAGAATACAAAAAGACGGACTCGCATCCCGACACGACAAAAAAAGTCCTGGACGTGAGTGCTGGATGAGTCTGACACAGCTCAAGGAATTACGCAAAGATCTTTTGCAATCGCCTGCTGTACACGGATTTGTATCAACTGTCTGGAGCACCAGAATGATAATTGCTCATGTAGAAAAAAAGTATGGATGCTCATATGTTGCATGTTCTATGCGAGTTTTGTTGCACAGGATTGGATTTGCATCCATAAAGCCAAGACCGAAACACCACAAATCAGCCTCAAAACAGGAGAAAGAGGAATTTAAAAAATCTGCCAACAGGATGGCCAAGTATTATGCCGCTCGTGGATACACCATACTCTGTCTGGACGAGTCAGTATTCTCAATTTCACCCAATATTAAGAACAGTTGGTACCTAAAGGGCCAAAAACCAGTTGCTGAAACTAATTACACAAGAGAAAAATTTCATTGCATTGGTGCATTAGGTGTTTCGGAATTTTTTTGCATGTTTTATGAAAAGTCAAATACAGACAGCTTTTTGGATTTTCTTAAAGCATTGCGCAAACGCTATGGGAAGATATTGATATTTGTAGACAATGTCTCATATCA
>JARPSM010000048.1 GCA_029782475.1 Nitrososphaerota archaeon | reverse complement strand
CACTATGTCTGGTGCGGCATCGATGGTTGGTGTTACTGTTTTAACGTGATTGATGCATTCAGCAGAAGATGGATTTGGCACTCTTTTGATACTGTTGCATCCAAAAATACGGCAGTTGACAGTGGTTAATGCCGTATCTGTTGCAAAACCTGACTGTTCCAACTGGTTCTCAGAACGGATAATGGTTCACAGTACAACAGCAGAGATTTCAGAAAGGTAGTTGCATTGTTGGGAATACAGCAGGAATTCGTCTGGCACCACCATACGCCACAGCAAAACGGGCATGTTGAATCGTTTCACAAAACCCTCAAAAAGGAATACTACTGACCGTATGAGTTTGCAAACTATCAGGAAGCTGAGGTGGTTCTAGAACAATCCCGTACGGATTACAACGGTTCCAGAATTCATTCTGCCTTGGGATATCTGACACCTGACGAATTAATGGAATTATGGGAGATGAAACATAAATGATACCAACTGTATGTAAAATCATGCAAAAAGTGGTACTAAAAACAGGGGTCCACTCCACCACGCATACAATAGTATGGCCACAGTGTACGCTTGGTTAAGGGGTGAAATAATTTCCGGAAAAGCCAAGTAAAATAACCAAGAGAATAATTGTTATGTTGAGAGTATCAAGGCTTTTTTTAATCTAAAAGATTCGTATAGAAGATTCCCAACAAATTCAGAATTTGAATATGAATTTTGTAGAAAAAATATCTATAATTTCAGAAACAAAAAATACCTACTTGAAAAGATAGAAAATCACAATACTGAGAAAGAATATCGCTATGCGAATGATTATACCATAGAACATATTATGCCTCAAACTATAAATTTATCTCAAGCATGGAAAGAAAGTTTAGGCTTAGAATGGAAGAGAATTCATGAAGAATATCTTCATACAATTGGAAATATCACTTTAACTGGTTATAATCCTGAATTAGGAGATAAATCATTTCTAGAAAAAAGAGATATGGATGGAGGATTTTCACATAGTCCTATTTCTTTGAATTCAAGTCTTGCTGTTCTTGAATCCTGGAATGAAAATGAGATTAAAAAGAGAGCAAATGATTTGGCCAAACTAGCTACTACTATCTGGAAATTTCCTAAATTGGAACAAGAGGTTTTAGAAAAATACAAAAAAGAACAGTATGATGAGGAGGATGAAGATGAATAATCTCAAACAACAGGAGATTTTAAACACCCAAATGCTTCAGATGAAATAAAAACTGCAATTAATGAATTAATTAGTGCAATTAATGAAAAATTTGATTGCCATACTAGTACACACTTGGAAAAATTATCATTATACACTCAAAAACCACTGGAACCTAAAAATCGCTTTGCATTAATAAAATGTGGAGTAAATACTGGTTATATAGCATTTAGAATCAATCATAATACATTTAATGAAAATGATAATGCCAGAAAAGTATCATGGTATTTTAAACAAGGAACTGAACGTAGAATGAATATTATTTTAGAAGATATTCCTCAGATTTTACAATGTTTAGAACATGCTTATCATGCCACACTGGAACGGAGTCAAAAAAATCATAATGCTGCAAAGAAAGCTTGGGAAACTAGAAATAAATTACAATAAAAAAAACTAATAACATAAGATACAAATTAAAAGTATAAATGCATACTCTAGAAGACTTAAAAAAAATCACAAAATAATCTTTTGATAATGCATTATGCAACAACCGATTTTAATAAAAGTCCAATTAGAGTAGCCAGTATATCGATTACTGAATTTGATTTGAAACTAATAAAATCTTTTACTATAAAAAATAAAAGTAAGGATGAAGAAATTAGAATTTTAAAAGAATTTTTTGAATATTTGAATTCTCATTTAAATCATACAATAATTTCTTGGAATCAAAACAAACCAAAATATGGACCAATACAAATCATAACCAGATGTAAGGAATTAGAAATAGAGAATGGATTAAAAGATCATTTAAAAAAATTTGTAGATCTTGATCAAATATTTGAAGAAAAATTTGGTAAAAAATATGCCACTCATGAAAAATTAGAGACATTAGCAAGAAAGAATGGCTTACAAACTTCAGATTTTAAAACAGGAGTGCAACAAATTTTAGATTTAAATTTAAAAAAATATCAAAGTTTAGAAAATTCAATTAACAGAAAAGTAATAATTATTTTTGAATTGCTAGATTTAGCTTTTAAAGATAAACTTGTTTTTGAACGTCATATTTTTAGAAATATTAAAACATATTTGTTAGATTTTAAACTTTCTATCCCTATGATTATTTCAATCATTAGTTTAATCACAGCAATATCCCATAGATAAAAAATAAAAACCATACAAAGTCAGAAAAGATATAACAATAAATTAAAGATCATATTGATTTGAGGTAAGCATCGACTAGTAATATTAAAAATGAAATCACAGAATAACATATAGTTATCTGTGATTAAAATTGAAATAATCGTGTAAAATGTAATCATCGTGCATAAACACGGTTGAGTTATGAGCTAGAAATTATTCATTATTACCAATATCATCAATCTTAATTCTTGGAGATCTACACCATTTTACTGGAACAACAATATCCTTTTAGGATTCAATGATAAAGAATGTCCAATGTGTGGTGCCTGTAGGACCAAGAAATTTTTGAACCTAAGCACAAAAGTTAACTTTATTAGGTTACACTAATTTTAAATTACTTAATGATAGATAAAACTTCAATAATTGCACTCTTGGCAATTGCATTACTGACTCCATTAGGAAGTTCAGTAGTATTTGCACAAGAAATACCAGGTCAAGAATCAGAATGGGAACCAGTTACAGTCAATGAGGACTATCCTGAATTAAGTCCCGAAGATGCACAACATCTTGTAGAATTAACAAAACATGAAGATCCTAGTCTAGTTAATGAATACCAAGAATTACATCGAGATATAATTAATTGGCTTGCTAATGATTCACATCCACCAGTTGGGTTATCTGATGATATGAAAATTGCAGGTACTGGTACAATGGGTTCAGCTGGATTACTAATTACTGTACATGAATCTAACGGACATCTAATACCAGAATACAAAGAAGTCTTTGCAGGATCTTATCCTAATCTCAATTTTGAGTTTGGAACAGTTGGTGATGTAACTTGGAATGTTGGCCCAACAACTTATGTTGATATGGGGCATATGCAGTAAACACAGCATCATCAACTGCAGAATCTATAACAATTGGTTTTGCTACAGAAAATGAAGATGGTGAAAAAGGTGTTATTGCACCAAAGCATGCTTTCAGACTTGGTGAAGCTGGTGATCAATTGTATTCAGAACTTAATGGTAATTCCATAAGTGGATTGATTGGAACTGTAGTATCGAATTCAGATATGAATCCTGGTAACATTTTATCAAGTGATTCTGTCTTTGTAGAATTTGAACGAGAGCCTATATGCCATCCATCTTATGCACCTAATGGTCAATGCTTTGTTATTGGTTATGGTGACTATTTGGAAATAATTCCAAGTCATACCATAGCTGGTGATGAACAATATACCATTACAGGTTCAGAAGAAATTAACTGGCGTGATAGAGTATCATCAATTGGGGCAGTTAGTGGACAATTAGATACCATTGTCTTTTCAGGTCACTATTATCACAATACACCAATATCAAATCCTTGGGATCCTAACGGTTCTATTGAGCTTGATGATGTTGTGATTCTATATTCTGCATCTCAAGACGGTGACAGTGGTGGGCCTATAATCACACGTGCAAATTCTGACAATGAAGCAAGTATTACTTCAACCATATCAGGAAGTATTCAAATCAATAATTCTATGAGAACATTTGGTTACTCTTGGAATGATATAGCAGACGATTTGGACATTGATGATGATGTGTTTGAATAACCCCTTTTTTATTTTTAAAACTATTAATATTAAAAAATATACAATATTAGAAGATTCAGCATTGGTAAATCGGTTAACAAAATCGAGTATTTTGGTGTTATAGTCTTAAAAAAACAAGGTTAACTTAGTAGTTAGAATAATTGTTATATGAGTAAATTTAGGATTGTTTCAAATTGCAAAAAATTGATTATGAAGGAAAAGTTTGGGTACTAAATTACAATAATCCAGAGCCATTATTAGATCACGCCATACACATGCTTGAAAGACATGGAGTGAAACGTGAAGACATGGAGATTACAGAGACTCCAATAGTCACAGTAGGCTCAATCGTAGTAGAGATATGGCCATATGAATTAGTTATTGGACGGGTTAGGACTACACGAAACGATTCTTTTATCAGCGGTACTGAATTTACAATTGAATTAAAGTTAGACGATGAAGGAAATTACATAGATTATCTTTGAAAAAAAATAAAATTCAAAATATCACCATTGCGGCAATAGGAATCATCATAGTCGTTGGAATTATTGCATATAATTATTCAGCAGATCAAACCAAGCAGAAAGGATTTCAATTTGGAAACGAGCTTGCTCAAATTCAACAAGAAGTAGCAGAATTACAAACAAAATTTTATTCTGAAAAAACACAATGGGATGAAGGAGACATTACAAAAGAAGAACTTACAGCATATTATGACGAACATGTAGAAAAATTTAAAAAAATAATTTTAAAATATGATAATTTATCCGCCCCCGAGTTGTTTGAAAGTTCAGTAAACTTATTCAAAATTTCATCTGAAACTCAGCTAAAAAGTGATGTAGAGTATATCAAATGGATTACAACTGGAGATGAATTAGCCAAAGTAAGATCAGATGCCCAAATTCAAGAAGCATACGAGTATGAAAATTTAGGATTGGTAGAATTTCAATTAGCTAAAGCAGGGATAATAGAGTTTGATGAAGCAGATAAATTTTCACCTCCAGATAAAGTACTCAAACAAAAAGTAATTCAGATTTCAGAAAATATGAAAAACAAATGTGATTCAGAATTTAAAAATGAAATGAATGAATTTGATTCAGATGAAATTGAAGTAGAGTGGTTTAACTGCTCTAACGAGGCTGAAAAATGGAAAAAAGATCATTTGCCTTAGATTTTCCACACTAGAGTAATTCAGATTGTTGTAAGGTTTCCAAGATACCCCAGAGTTCTTCAAGCAATGCTTTGTTTTCAAGGGGGGTAGGTTTTGGGAATTTTATTTGAAATGCAATAGTGAGCATATCTTGGTCAGTGTGAGAGATTCTTACAGAATGCCAATCATATTTCATTTTAGAGACAAATGATTTCCATTTTTGCAGATGTCCATTTACACGATTTACTTGAGATTCTACATTTGTCAATGATGTATCCAAATCAGTATCAAATAATCTAAATTTAACAAGAGGAACCATGAGTATTCCACCTAAAATTGGATCATGGTTTTTTAACATGGAAAAAATAATTTCTTCTGAATTATCTTTTGGAAAAATATCCCCATAATCAGGATCAAAATATCCTGCAATGAGTTTTTTGGAATCATAAATTCGAAAATACCCTTCATCTGATTCTAGTTTCCACAACATCTTGTAAAGAGTTCATGAATAAATAAACAATTAATCAAAGACAATTAAATAAACTAGGAAATAAAGATAATAGCGATGGTAATTTCTAAGGAAAATAAAGATTTCATAGATAGTTTGATTGATTATTA
This sequence comes from Nitrososphaerota archaeon, assembly GCA_029782475.1. Classification (GTDB taxonomy): domain Archaea; phylum Thermoproteota; class Nitrososphaeria; order Nitrososphaerales; family Nitrosopumilaceae; genus Nitrosopumilus. The sequence continues at coordinate 5,635 of JARPSM010000048.1, read as the reverse complement.
CATTAGCGAATCAGAATCATACAAACAGATAGCAGAAAATTTTGTTCCTGAGATAGGATCAGTTCCAGATACAGCATTTGGAATCATTACGGGATGTGTATATTCAGGATTTTTACAAGCATATCAAAATCAACAACAAACACCAAGTTTAGAGGATATGAAGGAATTCAATCAAATAATAAAAGACAGAGCAGCATTAATGAAAAAGGCAATTATTGATCCTCCAAAGGCTGAACCCATACAAGATGTAAAAATCGTGCCTGAAAAGACAGACTAGTTGGTTATAATGAGTGGCCAATTGGACACTCCCCATGACTCTTGTTGGATGGGTTGAACTATCGCCGGTGTATGAATACAACTAATATGCGATATCAAATAATAGTAAATTTCTATTAAAACACTTACGTAGAAATCATCAGTAAGTAAATCCTAAAAAAATCAGAATAGTTTAATTCCAACCCTTATGAACGAATCTCATGAATGTGGATGGAAGTAAGATAATTTTTTTCTTAGGAGTTGCTGCTGCAGTAGTGACTGCAGGTGTAGTATTGTACTTTTCAATTCGTTAAAGATAAATCATCAAAGAAACAATGTACAATAATGTCAGCTACAAATGAATTCAAAATTACGCAAATAGTAGATAATGGTCAAATGATTCAATTAACTTTGATTGAAAACATTACCACAGAACCTATTTCACAACAACAAATGATCATGGAAAATGTTGCAAAGAATTTAGATTCTGAAACCAAAGAACAAGTAATGCCATTATTAGAAGCAATACTACAAGCACAACCAAAAGTAAATATCAAATCATATCAACAAACTCAAATGACAATAGCAATGCCAAGATCAAGATATGACAGTATGGGAAGACCACAGGTTGGAAATATTATTGCAACAGATTTGAAGAAAATCTAAAGATTTGAGTTTATTTCTTCAAGCGTATGTAAAGGCAAAGAGCAAGTAAAATCCTTACAAATGAACACACTAGTTTTATCTTCAAATGATTTACCTGCAAAGAAGGGATATTCTGAAAGAGATTCCAGTTGAGCAGAATTTTGAATTGTTATTAAAATAGAATTTGGCAAATAATCCAAATAAAGTGATTTTCGTATTTCAGAATTTTCAGTATTGATCAAAGTAATTTCTACAGGCTTTTGAATATACATCGAAATGGTATTTAGTAAATATCCAAATCCAAACGGATTTTCAGCAGCGATTTGTGCCTGAGATTCCATGATTTTGGTAGTAATTTCAAGGAATGTTTTTTCTTGAGATAGATGATATAGTCTAAGCATTGCAAAAGCCGAGACAGAGTTTCCAGAAGGCAAAGATAAATCATAATTACTCTTGGGTCGGATTATCAGTTTTTCATGATCATCAGAAGTCATAAAGAAACTATTATTTTCAGAATCCCAGAAATGATCCACTAAATGATGTCCTAGGTTCACAGATAATTTAAGATATTTCTCATTTGGATCAATTTCAAACACATCTAGTAATGCATTTACAAAATAAGAATAATCCTCCAAATATCCATCAATTTTTGCAACTCCATTTTTGTAAGTTCGCAATAATTTCTCATCTACAAAAAGTTTCTGCTCTATGAAAGAAATGCAATTCTTTGCAGCATCAAGATATCTCGCATCTCCAGTTACACGATATCCCTTAGCAAACGCAGTAATCATCAAAGAATTCCATGAAACCAATACTTTATCATCCAATCCAGGAGGGATTCTTGTTGAACGAACTTTGAGTAATTTTTCTGAACAAGATTTTAAAATATCACTAACCTCAGACTCTGTTTTTCCGAAATTGAAAGCAACCGTAGAAATGTTAAGATTATTACATAAAATATTATTTCCTTCCCAATTTCCTCCATCGGTTACATCATAGTATAAGCAAAATAGATCTGCATCATTTCCTAGAATTTCTTTAATTTCACTTTTTTTCCACACATAGAATTTTCCTTCTACACCTTCAGAGTCTGCATCATACGCAGAATAAAATCCGCCTTCAGGCAAAGTCATTTCGCGTAAAACAAAATCAAGTGTTTTTTTCAAAACATCTAGATAAAAAGGATCTTTAGTTATTTGGTATGCTTCAGCATAGTTTACAGGAATCAAAGCATTGTCATAAAGCATTTTTTCAAAATGAGGAACCAACCATTTCGCATCAGTAGAATATCTGGAAAATCCGCCGCCTATTTGATCAAATATACCGCCATTAGCCATTTTTCTGAGAGTTTTGAGCGCAAATTCATTGAATTTTCCCAATCCAGTTAGTTTTGCATATCTAAACAGAAATGACACATTTGCAGCATTGGGAAATTTTGGTGCTGAACCAAACCCACCATATGTTGCATCACCTAACTGAAACAAATTCATAGCTGCCTCGTCAAGAATTGCTCTTTCTAGTTTTGAAGGAGTTTGTATTGTTTCAGTTTTGTGTAATGTCGCAACAAATTTCTCAGCAGATTTTTCTATATCTTTTGGTTTTTCAGTCCATGCTTGTGAGAGTTGTCTACAAATACTTCCAAACCCAGGACGACCATAGGAATCCAAAACAGGAAAATAAGTGCCAACATAGAATGGTTTTTGATCAGGTGTAAGGAAGATACTCAATGGCCAACCACCTTGACCAGTTGCTATTTGACAAACTTTTTGATAGATATCATCAATGTCAGGTCTTTCTTCCCTGTCAACTTTGATGTTAATGAAATGCTCATTCATAAACTCCGCTACATCTTCATTTTCAAAAGATTCATGGGCCATTACATGACACCAATGACAAGCACTATATCCAATACTTAAGAAAATGGGTTTGTTTTCATCTTTTGCTTTTTTTAATGACTCGTCATTCCAACCATACCAATTAACAGGATTATTTGCATGTTGTAATAGATAGGGACTACTTTCATGAATAAGGTTATTTTCTACCACATCTTGTCAGTGTCGTTTGGATATTAGTACCTAATTGGCATTATCTAATTCCAAATTCCTCTCCCTTCAGTTATCTCATAAATTCTAACATTAATTCTAGCTAGCAATTTAACTTTAGACTTGTGCGCTTTTTTATCATGACTGTAGTCTTTTTTTTCAACTAGTTCTTGTAATCTTTTTAATTGCTCCAAAGTTAATTTTTTGAATTCATGCTTAGAATTTGTGATAAGTTGTAATAATTTGACCCTCTCACGATCTTCATCTGTAATTTCAGCCATATACACAATTTTGTTAATTTTGCAAATAAATCTTAGCGTAAAAGCAAGATTGGCCTATTGCTTAGGATATACTGTCGAGGAAAAGTTCATGAGAGATCAAATTAATCAATTAGCAATAGATATTGATCATGATAACGCAGCTTTTGTATGACAACAGTAACTTTTAAAGATCTAAAGAAAGCATACAAGAAGGAAAAGGATCTCCAAGTACGTGCCAGATACTTGTCGTAAACATGGTTTGTATGAACAATGAAAGCATTCAGTTTGCAGCCGATACACTCTTGCAGTGCCCCAACTGGGTCGCCATGTGGTGGGTGCAACGATTCAAAGAGGGAGGCATAGATGCCACCCTCGTTGATCTTTCAAGTCAGGCAGACTGTCAAAGATAAAACTCGAAAAGATTGCAAAGGTTGTATCGGATGCAGACGGCATCATCACTCCAAAGAAACTCAAGTGTACAGTACAAAAAAGATTCAGAGTAAACTACCACATTACAAACATCAGAAGGATATTGCACAAGCTTGACATGTCTGCCAAGACTGCCAAACGCATCCACATCAACAGGGCAGAGATAAAACAGATCAAAAGATGGCAACACAAAACAAAAAGGAGGATTTCACGCCTAGAATCTAATAAATTTGCAGTGGTCGTCTTTGATGAGGCAATATTCATAGATGATCCTGCAAGAGGAGTAAAGTACTGGTCAAAAAAAGGAGAGTCGATTGTTCTTCCATACAAGGGACGGCACGGCAAGGTGGTGGTGGCATACGGCTCCATTGCAACAGATCAGCAGACAGTTCTTTAGGACGTATGACCGGTTTGACAAGGAGACTGTTCTGCAATACATCAAGGAGCTGGCTCGGCATTTCAAAAAAGTTGCAATAATTATGGATAACGCGCCGCAACACAAGGCACGCATTGTCCAAGAATTTCTGGATGGAAATTCAAATGTAAAGGTCATATGGATGCCCACTGCAACACCTGAGGTCAGTGTGACAGAGGAGTATTGGCACCAGGCAAAGCGCGATGTCCTAGTGTCCGAATACTATGCCACAGTTGGGGAGATGCGTCATACAGTATCAGAATATTTCAGGACAGCGCGTCCGGAACTTGACGTGATGAAGTTTATCAGTAGAAGTCCACTTACACTCAAGAACTTTTGATCGACAGTATATGCATCTATGGTTTATAACATAAACAATGAGGTGAGGTTAGAAAAAAAGTTTTAGAGTTAAAAGAGGAAATAAAGAAGTTAAGAAAATCACAAAATGAAAAAACCTACAATAAAATACAATAAAATAACAGACAGGGTGATCAGAGAATGATTTGTTGTGATTCACAAATCATAATTTTACTTGTTTTGAATAAAAAAAATTCCATACTTTTATTCAGTGGGGGTTGTAAAACAAAGATATCTATACATTAATTATTAGATCAGACTTAGAAATCAGGTGAGACAAAAATAATGTTTATTGCAGGAATGGATGCATCAGGTTCGCCAAACGAAGGCAATTACAAGTTTATGGCCATTGTTATTGGTGCAAAAGAAGATATAGATCACATTATTCAACAGTCAGGATATTTGAGTGAACACATGAACCGGATTGAAAACAAAAAAAATCAAGATCAAATCATTTCAGCATTAAGATTTCATAATCAAACTGTCATCGCATTTTGTATTCAAATTGATAAATACAGAATCTTAAATAAAATAAATATAAGAAAGAAGAATACTTCCAAGAAAAAAATCTTACAAATTTACAATCAAACTATATTCAAACAATTGCGAGAAAAAATTTTAGATTTTTTGTACAGACATAATTATTCATTAGATGACATTGTCTTTCAATGCGATAGTGATTGTAAAGATTTTGCCAAAGATGTTGGATTAAAATATGAAGAGAGAAAGGGAAATGCGTTTTATTTGTCCGATATAATTGCATGGGCAAACAACAAGAATAAAGAACCAAAAGGGGTAATGGAGATCGACCTAACAAAAATAATTGAAACTAAATTGAAAACATAGTTTAAATGAATAGTACGTATCCACATGAGCCCAAGATCGCCCACAACCATGTAAGCCAAGGGATTCGGATACGAGTACTATTAGTTGTTTGAACTAGTATTTATTTCTCTCTAACATTTTAAGACTAATTTATGAAGGATAAATTCAGGCTTCTCTGAACCTCCTCTCAATCCCCTAAGAATACCATTGCGTCTATTCTACTTGGACCATAATATTTTCATAAACTTCATCAAATCTATGACTACTGGAGTGGACCCCTGTTTTTAGTACCACTTTTTGCATGATTTTACATACAGTTGGTATCATTTATGTTTCATCTCCCATAATTCCATGAATTCATCAGGTGTCAGATATCCCAAGGCAGAATGAATTCTGGAACCGTTGTA
>JARPSM010000041.1 GCA_029782475.1 Nitrososphaerota archaeon | reverse complement strand
ATTTTATCGTAGAATTCCTTTGAATATTCTGTTTCCAATTGAATCCAGACATATTTTGCCTCGCGCAATATGTGGGCCCAGCATCGCTGTATAATTTCAAACAGACCATACGGTGGCCAACCATCACAGATGCAAACTCCCTTAAATTCTGCAAAATACTTTTTCAGCACGTCTCTGCCCCTGCTATCGCTCAAAAAATAGTAAAACAAATCTTGGTGTCTGGCAACCCATGCCCATCCCCGTTCGCCATTAATTGACATTCCTGTCTCATCAAAATTTGCATATTTGGAGGCAATAATTTTTTGTCTTATCTCCTCAACTGCTTCTTTCAGTTCTTTTCCTGTGCGTTGCAGTATATTTGAAACTGTTCCAGCAGAAATATCCCAGGAGTATACTGTCTTTATTACTCTTGCAATTCCTCGATATACGCATTTTTCCTTCTGCAATTGCAGAATTGCAGTCAATAGATTAAATCCAATAGATCCAGTTTTTGGAATTGGTGCATGCATCAGGTGTTGTAATCTCGTGGCAATCTCTGCATTGACTGGTTTGTATGGTGTATGTGTCTTGTAGTTTTGATTTTTGGATCTGGAACATCTGTAATGTCACGGTGCTCTGTGCGTATTATTTCCATATTGTTAAATTTACAAGTTGCAACACTCTGCCGTGTAAGTAAGGAATTCTGTGGGTTTTAGCTTTTTTGTGGTTCCAGTGTGGTTATTTTTCTGTCCAGGCTTTGAGTTGGGTTTTTCACCCTTTTTTTGATTATTGACTTTTTTTAATCTAGCTGATGCAGATGGCGGTGTGTTTGCATTTTCATAAATGCCAAGTTTTTTTGTGAGATCAACTATTTTTTTACATGGTCATCAATAGTTGTTAGATGCTGTTCTTCCCTCTTTACATAGCCATCAATAGTTGCTAAAGTTGTTTGTACATCCTTGCATAATCATAATCCTTTGCGTTCTGCTGTCTTTTCATATCATCCCTCTTTTCTTTTTCTAATTTGCTAATTTTTTTCAAAGATTTATTGTATTTGTAGACAAGTTACTGCTGGCATTGAAACTCTAAAATTTTAATTGGATCTAAATTTTGCCATGAAAATTTATCTATTAATTTGCCAAGTTCTATTAACTAGTGTTAAAATCGGCATAAAATTACTTTTGGAGAGATGGTATGACATATTTTTTGAAACTAAAAGTAGGTTTATCGAGGCAATAATCCGGCACGACCAAAACACCCACAAATTATTTAATTAGAAAATATTTAGAAAATACGGATGTGATCATGTGAGATATTTCTCAATATCCTTCTTCGTCCCCATCAGGTTCAGCAACTACCTTTTCAAAACTCATACTCTTTTTTTGACAAGATTCGCATTTTTCCACCATGCCAAACTGATTCCTATACGTACCTTTTCCATCACATCGAAAACAATCCAATACTACTAATTTTTTCTAATACGAATTAAGTTTTCAAAGTAAATTTGTGCCTAAAACATATAATTTCATATGAATTAATATTCCTGACAATCTGACGAAAGTCTAAATTATAGCAATCCAGATCGGAGATGTTATGGAAATATCCAGTAAAAACGTAGTAGATGGAACAGCACGTTCTCCTCACAGAGCAATGTACAAAGCTATGGGACTAGACGATAACGATCTAAGTAAACAGTTCATAGGAGTTTGTCATACAGGAAATGAGGCAACCCCATGTAACATATTATTGCCGACTCTAGCTGAAGAGGCAAAGAAAGGGGTTGCAGAGAATGGGGCAACCCCAAGAATATTTTCAACAATTGCAGTTAGTGACGGAATCGCTATGGGTCATGAAGGAATGAAATCATCTTTAATTTCTCGTGAAGTAATAGCTGACTCTATTGAACTAATGGTCAGGGCGCATCAGTACGATGGAATTGTAGGGATAGCAGGTTGCGATAAAAGTTTGCCTGGAACCATGATGGCAATGGCCCGATTAAATTTGCCATCAGTCTTTGTATATGGCGGAACAATCATGCCAGGAATTCTAGAAGGTAAAGAGCTAACAGTTGTAGATGTGTATGAAGCAGTCGGAGCATATGATTCAGGACAAATTTCCTTAGATATGTTAAAAGATATTGAAAACACAGCATGTCCAAGTTCTGGATCATGTGGAGGGATGTTTACTGCAAATACAATGGCATCAATTTCAGAAGCTATCGGATTAGCATTACCTGGAAGTGCAAGTCCTCCAGCAGAAGATGAACGTAGAAACAAAATGGTGTATGATACGGGTGCTGCATGTGCAAAATTATTAGAATTAAACATCAAACCAAGAGATATTATGACATATGAGGCATTTGAGAATTCGATTGTAATGCTTAATGCAGTTGGCGGGTCTACAAATGGGATTTTACATTTGTTATCAATGGCAAATGAAGCAAGAGTCAAATTAACATATGATGACTTTGAAAGAATTAGAAAAAAGACACCTCACATCGCAGATATGAAACCAGGTGGAAATTATGTAATGAATAGTCTTGATAAAATTGGAGGAATACCATTTGTTCTCAAAAAACTAGCTGCTAAAGGATTGATAAACGAAGATTGTATTACAGTTACTGGAAAAACAATTCAGCAGAATCTTGATTCAATGAGTAGTATTCCAGAACCAGAACAATCAATCATTCGTCCAATTGAGAATCCACTGCATTCAGTAGGAACTGCCGTAGTGCTCAAAGGAAGTCTTGCGCCAGAAGGAGCAGTTATCAAAACCGCAGGGGTTGAGATGACAAAATTTACAGGTAAAGCTAGAGTGTATGATAGAGAAGAATATGCTTTTGATGCAGTAGCCAAAGGAGATGTAAAAGAAGGAGATGTCATAGTAATCAGATACGAAGGACCAAAAGGAGGTCCAGGAATGCGAGAAATGCTTGCAACCACTGCAGCACTTGTAGGTCAAGGTTTAGGTAAAAAAGTTGCAATGGTAACTGATGGAAGATTTTCAGGAGGTACTAGAGGGTTCATGGTAGGACATGTTGCACCAGAAGCATATGTTGGCGGGCCAATAGCTCTTGTGAAAAACGGAGATGAAATTACAATTGATACTGAAACTAGCATTATTGATCTTCATGTTTCAGAAGAAGAATTGGTAAAAAGAAAAGAGTCATGGAGTAAACCTAAACCAAACTATACATCAGGAGCATTAGCAAAATATGCAACACTGGTAGGTTCTGCAGCACAAGGTGCAATCACAACTGCAAATCCATAGAAAGAACAATTCATCCACAAGCTTTATAGATCTCGATCTCAGATATTCATCAGAGATAACAGGAAAAAGAAATCAACTTGTGCTTATCGAATTACTGTTGTCTACTACAGGTTAATGAAAAATATCTTTATCCGCATTTTTCTTTGAAAACCAATGGCTTTAGACTATTTCTGATAGAATCATAAAAGATGAGTTTTTGGAAAAGATCTATTCCAAAAGTGGATCAAAAAGTGCACTAGAGACAGCAAAAGCACACCTGGTGTGTGTTTAGGTCCAAATCACAAATATTTTCTCAATTGAGTCCCTAAATCCAGTCCCTGGTATTGCCAGGTCACCATGCAAGTCATGATGTTGGCAAACGTCACCATTCCTGTCTCGTTTCGAAGACAGCCTCTGAC
>JARPSM010000037.1 GCA_029782475.1 Nitrososphaerota archaeon | reverse complement strand
TTTGTTCATCTCTGTGATTATCCATTTGATCTTTACCGGGTCAAGCTTTGCCATAACATGATATCTCTTTCCCCTATTCCAAACGTATCGGCTCTTTAGTCGGGGTTTCTTAGGCGGAACTAATTTAAGGATAAGAGAATTCCAGATGGGGATCGGCCCGCAGAAACCCCATTCCCCAATCCCGCATGTTCAGGTATAAATCACAATCAAAACATATCCGGATCACGGATCCAGCAGGCATTCTGTGTCTGAAAATGATGACAGACAGTAGCATTTACAAAATGCTCAGCAGGATCAGATATGAAATCCCAGCTTATTTGTGCAGTTGTGATTCAGCACCATCAGCACTCATGATATCAGGCATTTCCCAAAACTATTTTCACAAATGCTTGATGTTACTGCAATGCAGATTATGGTATTGGACAAAGGATACGATACAGAACCAATACACAAGATGATTCAAGATGAAAATGCTATTTCCATGATTCCAGTTAGGGGAGATAATTTGATTTCAGATACGCATGGAAAATATAGAAAACTAATGAGAAGAAAATTTGATGAATCATTGTACCATGAGAGAAACAAAACTGAGACGATATTTCTGTGATAAAAAGAAGATTTCACTCTGAAATCAAATCGTATGATGATTATTCCATGAAAACAAAAGATTACTCTATCGAGTGTTGGCTTGTAATTGTCACAGAATGTGTGTGTCATTTCATTAGTTTGGTTGATAATTTCTAGAAAGCCGAAAGTCATATTCAAAAGACTTCTTTTGGACGGTATTGGCCAAATACTTTACGGAATGTATTACTAATTTCACCAGTGGTAGCAAATGCTTTAGCTGCAGTTACAATGTAAGGCATTAGATTTTCTTCAGTATCAGCAGCAGCACTCTGCATTGCAGATAATGCCTTTTCTAGTTTTTTAGAATCTCTATCAGCACGTAATTTTTTGAGTGCTTTCTTTTGTTGAATTTCAATTCTACCATCAATTCTCAATAATTCTGGTTGCTCCTCTTCTTCAGCATATTTGTTTACACCAACAATTACTCTGTCAGCATCATCAGTCTCTTTTTTCAAACGATATGCATTTGCACGAATCTCTGATTGGAAAAAGCCTTTCTCTATGGCTTTAACAGAACCGCCCATTTTTTCAATTTTTTTGAGATATTTCCACACATCAGCCTCAATTTGATCACATAATTCTTCCAGATAATATGAACCAGCAAGAGGGTCAGCAGTCTTTGTAATTCCACTTTCATGGGCTACAATTTGTTGAGTCCTAAGAGCAATTTTTGCAGATTCTTGTGTTGGAAGTGCCAATGCCTCATCACGAGAATTTGTATGTAATGATTGGGTACCACCAGCAACTGCAGCCATTGTTTGAATAGCAACACGAATGATGTTATTGTTAGGTTGTTGTGCAGTTAATGATTCACCACTAGTTTGCGTATGGAATTTTAATTGTAATGAGCGAGGATTTTTTGCATGAAACTTTTCTTTTAATATTTTTGCATAAACTTTTCTTGCAACTCTAAACTTTGCAACTTCTTCAAAGAATTCTATAGTACAACAAAAGAAAAACGATAAACGAGGAGCAAAGTCGTCAATTTTCAATCCTTTATCAATACAAGTTTGAATGTATGCAATTGCATTTGCCAAAGTAAATGCAACTTCTTGCGTTGCAGTACATCCAGCTTCTCTCATATGGTATCCAGATATAGATACAGGATACCAAGAAGGAACTTTTTCTGCACAATATTCTATCATATCGCCAATTAATCTCATAGAGGGTTCTGGAGGATAGATGTAGGTGTTTCTTGCAATGTATTCTTTGAGAATATCATTTTGTGTAGTTCCACGTAGTTCATGACTTTTGAATCCTTGAGATTCTCCAACTGCAATGTAATATGCCAAAAGTGTAGATGCGGTGGAATTTATTGTCATAGATGAACTTACTTTTCCTAAAGGGATACCATCAAAGGCAGTCATCATATCTTTAATTGACGTAATAGATACACCAACTTTTCCAACTTCGCCTTCGGCTTGTGGAGAATCTGAGTCATATCCAATTTGGGTCGGCAGATCAAATGCCATACTAAGGCCAGTTTGACCTTTTTCAAGCATGAATTTGAATCGCTCATTAGTTAATTTTGCATCGCCAAATCCAGAATATTGTCTCATAGTCCAAAATCTTTCACGGAACATTCCAGGGTGAATACCCCTAGTGAAAGGATATGTTCCTGCATCTTCAGTAGGTCTCTTTTTTGAAGATTTTTGGTAAATTCTCTTTACGGCATATGTTGAATCAGTAAATATTTTCTTTTCAGGTGTTTTTGATTTTGTTGATTTTTTTGATTTTTTTGCAACCATATTATCACTTTACCAAAGATTTTGTAATTTTATCCCCTGCCAAGAAAGGATCAATGTCTTTTGATTGTAATTTTTTAAGATATTTTGAAAATGTTCTATCAGAAACTAGCAACTCATCAATCTTTTCTTTGATGTTATTTAAAACAATATCCTTCAGTTCAGCCTCTAATCGTTCTTTATCCTTGGTTTCTTTGAATTGTTTTTTAGATTTCATCATATCTTTCAAAGTTTTAGCAAATACAGTGATTCCTGAATTCTTTTTTACGGATGTTTTTAGAATTATAGGGTTTCTAACAGAATCTCCAATAAAATCACGTACAGCATCAAATAGTTGATTTGTTCCGCTAAGATCACTTTTGTTAACTAGATAGATATCTCCAATTTCAGTTAAACCAGCTTTGATTGTTTGAACACTATCGCCAGTATTTGGATTAAACACAACAACTGTGATATCAGCAATGTTTGAAATCTCAACTTCAGTTTGCCCAGCTCCCACACTTTCAATTATTATCGGATTAAATCCAGCATATTCTAAAACTCGGATGCTGTTTCGTAATGAACGAGATACAGCCCCAGTTGCACCTCTAGATGCAATACTTCGAATATAGGTACCAGAATCAGTGGATTCGCTCATTCTAACTCTATCACCAAGTATAGCCCCACCAGTGACATGACTTGTAGGGTCAACTGCCAATACAGCAGGCTTTGTGCCTAATTTTTTCAAAGCCATTGCAGTTTTGTTAATCAGTGAGCTTTTTCCAGCACCAGCAGGCCCAGTAATTCCAATTATTATAGAATTTCCACTAGATTTGAAAATTTTCTTTAATAGTTTTTTTGCTTCTATTGGATCATTTTCCACAATAGTTATTGCCTTTGCAATTGCTCCACGTTTTCCTTTTTTTAGATCAACAAGCAAATCCAATATACAGTAAATGGATTAGAGGTGCAATAAAATCTTGCGTTAGTATATTTTTTGACTGTCATATTATTGAAGATTAGGCCAATCGATCTAATTGGATTTAAGAAATCCAAAAGCTCTTTTGAATCTACTTTTATTATCTGAAATGACATTATCCTCAAAGTCTTTCTCAGGATTTGCAAACATTTGGATAAATTCATCATAATCTTTTGGAGGCATTGTTCTATCCATAACCATCATAGATTTTGGAGTTAGAAAGACTATTCTCTGATTAACAGTATCTTCAAGAAAATCAGATTGCGCGTATTCCAAACTAGACAAATACATTACATCAACTTTAACAACTCGATACTCTCGACGTACCATTTTACAAAGTTCATTGAGATATACGGTATTTTCTTTATTTTCATATAACATCTCAATTATTTTGAATAAATTAATTCCAATAATTTTAGGATGATTAGCAGTCAATGGATGATATGAAAATATTGTCAACATAATAGAGTTGATGCGTAATTGACCTTCTCATAACGTCATTGCATGAGATCCGTCTAATTCTGCATGTACAAAGCTTCTGTATGCAACAACTCAAAAAGAGTTGGTACATATTTGACCAAAATTACAACCATTTTTCATC
>JARPSM010000036.1 GCA_029782475.1 Nitrososphaerota archaeon | reverse complement strand
CAGTGGAGAGAGGAGAAAAAGGGAACTGCAAACCAATTCTTCGTCAATGGCTCTGAAATGAGAAAACATATGCAAAAGAGACTAGATAATGGTGATGTTAAAGTTGTTAAAGTATTCAAATATTTGATGCCTTAACTATAGTATGTTTTTCATTAGAATATGCCTCGCAATTGCATGGTTTGAGAAAATCAACATGGCTGCGATTCAGATATTTTTTGTCAAAATTCTTTCCACTAACATTCATGGTTTCAATTGATTGCCCATGATGGCTGCCATGAAAAGATACGACACCTGTACAATTTCGCTTTTTGTAGGACATCTTTAATACCCCTTCATTAGCTAGCGAACCACTTGTAATCTTGATGTTAGCTTTGGTTAGTCCAGATGGTGCAATCTGCATTAATTGTTTGTCAAGGAATGGGCATATGGATTTCCAAATCTTGAGGAGATATAGGTTATTGAGTCAATCGTACTTGTGATTGATTTGTTTATTTCTGGATTGCACTGTCCCAAACTGAGGTTCAAAGTTTGGGATGCAAAGTCAATGTATCTCTTATTGTTATTATCATATATGATTTCATCTTTTCCTCTAACTATCAAAATAAACAGGCTTTGTATTTTTTGAATAATGATTCATACACATTCCCATCATTGTGATCAGTTTTTATGAGTTCCTATAACGAAGAGACAAAGTTTGTGAACTAAAAAGCATCGAAAAACTAGTGATGAATAATTTTACCAAGGTAAATGTGAATAAGCAAACTGAAATGCATTGAAAATGACTCACGAACTTATGCTTCTCGCTATATTATTATGGTCCATGTCAATAGTATGCATATTTTACATACTGTTAGGTATAATGATCATAGTAAAATAAGAAAATCTTCTGAATTATGTGTGGGAACTTACTATCTAGATATTGAGACTGATGGATTAGATGAGGTCCAAAACAAGATAATCACCATACAATACGTGGAACTTGAGCGTGGAACAGGCAAACCACTAGGTGATTTGACTATACTCAAAGAGTGGGAATTGGGCGAAAAAGAGATGATTCGTAAGTTCATTGAGGATTCTCCAATTACAAACAAGTATTCTTTTGATTTTGTTCCAGTTGGGTATAATCTGGGATTTGAGCACAAATTTCTTTTAGAGAAATCGTCTCGATATGATGAGCTATTCCCAATTAGTATTCTATCTCGACCTTGTATTGATTTGAGAGCCATTGGTATACTAATGAACAAAGGTGAATTCAAAAATTCTGGTCTTGACAAACTTACTGGGAAAAAACACAGTGGTTCTCCTTTGATTGAATGGTATAATGAAAAAAATTATGAAAACATTGAAAATTATATTCAAAATGAAACTGATGAATTTGTAAAATGGTATGAATGGTTACATAAAGAGATGCCTGAATTAAGAAACAAATGGGATAAAGAATTAGATTAAAAATTCTGCGGCATTTCTACCTTCTTCAGTAATTTTTATCCAACGGTTTCTTCCAATCTTTTCAATTTCAATAAACTTCCATTCTTTTTCTAATGGTGCAATGATGTTTTTATCAAGACTTGCAAATCTTGCTTGTGAATGATTTTTCTCTTCTGAATTAATTGTAATGATTTCTTGTTCTTCAGCTATCTTTGCCATATCTTTTTTTGTCATCTTTTGATCTTTTTGTTCAAAGACAATTTTCAATGCTGCAAGTAGTTTTGGTTTTGGTATTTGAATTTCATATGTTGGTAGTGCAATTGTATCTTTAATACCAAATGATTGCTGCTTTCCTTCAAAGGCTGCATACTTTTCAGGCTGTGCATAAAATGGCTTTAGATTATCACAATTTTTTAGCACCATACATGCCATCATACATGCAATTGCTTGAATTTTACTACCTGATGCAACATTGACATAGATGTAATTATTTTTCTCTTCTTCAATGATGTCTTTAATTGATTTTATTGCTTTGAATATACTTAGTCTATCTGAATATGCAATTTTTACTTCCACTCCAAGTTTTTTACATTCTTTTTTTATTTTTTCTAAATATGGTGCTGATAAATCAGCTGAGCGATTATCATGTGCCAATAACCATAATTTGTCAGCCTTTGTTTGCTTGAGGGGAATGGTAATTCTGTCTACTTCAAAGCCTAATGGGGCAATGTGTACTCGGAATGTGGCTAGATTAGTCATTTAGTATCTATAGTATGCATACTATTGTGATGTTATATAATAATTCCTATGCCTGAATAATATCCTGAATCAAACCCAAAACATATTACTAGACTCTTGTGTGGTCATTGACCTTTTGGAGAAACCCACAGTTGCATTTGGACTCAAAGCACGTCTTCGAGGCAAATCAGTAAAAATCATCCTTTGTGATATAGTGTTAGATGAAGTGCAAAGAGTGCGTGGATATCTCCCTGAAAAAGTGATTGCCAAGTTATCTATTCTCTTGGGACGAAAAATAGAACTATCTAAAATTAATGAATCAGATAAAACAAATGCTTCTCAGTTAACTGAACAATTTCAGATATGTCACAATGGAGATAACAAAATCTTGAGTTTATGTCAAGCAAAAGATTTTGTTTTGGTAACCTTTGATAGAATGCTTCTCAAAGCATGTGGCTTTGTTGGAGTTGCAGCCTTTCATCCATCAATGGTAGGTGGAATTTAACATGATTGTAAAAAAGAAAAAGAAACAATTAGAAGCATCTGATGCTGATGATTAATTTGATTATGATCAAGGGTATAAAATTGAGGAGGTTTATGACAAATGAATGTAATGAGGAGAATATTATTTTGGATATTTGCAATTGGATTAGGATTTGTAAATCCTCTGATCAGTGTTGGATTAATTGTACTGTATTATCTTCCTAGAGTTATTCAGAATATTTGTAAATCATGTGATGAACAAACTCTTGAAATGAATTCATTTTCAGAAGATGTAATGGAGGAAATGAAATGAAACACTGGTGTAGAGAGCAAATCATGAAAGGTCTAAGGGAATTAGTTTCCGAGATGGATTTTATTAAAAAATCTGAAGACTATGATGGTAAGAAAGGTGGCTTGTGGACTATTGGTACAGGTGGCCCTGGGGTTTTCAAAGAAATTCTGCCGTTTAACTACAAATTAGATCATGGTGAAATACTGGTATCTGAAGGTACACGCATAATTCCAAATCACAGTGGAATGAAAGTAAAAGAGATGTACATCTATGGAATACATCGAAAAATTTACAGTTGGCTTGAGAAACGTGGATGGTATCCAGAATGGCGTGATTCTCAGGCATTATTTTTCTGGAAATACACAAAAGATTCCGATAAAAAAATTAAAAAGAATATGGAAAATTATCAAATTTATCTTGATACTCATCAAATAGATGGTATCGAAGGTGAGATATTACAAAAACTGAAACAAAAATTTGAGGTAAAAAATGACTAAATCCATCCCAAAAGATTCTCATCAAAGAGCATGTCTGAAGCATTTGTCAATTCCTTTGGTAGTTATCCAATTGGATATGGACTTGGGATTATGATTTTGCCTTTATCGGTTGGTTGGTTGGATTCAAGAGGGAACCCATTTACTACAAATATTGCAATTACTGCAGTCTATGCTACAGTTTCTTTTGGTAAAAGTTATTTTTATCGAAGAATCTTTGAGAAATTTGGAATTGATGACAATTTTATCAGATTAGGTATCAAAGGACTCTTGAAATCAAAATTTGTACTCTGGAGAAATCAAAATTGAATAAAATTCATAATTTAAAAATCTCATCAATACTAAAATGGCACTATTTTAAAATCAATTAGAGGATATTTAATGTCTGAGGATTCCACTGATAACTTTTGTAATAAATTAAAAATATATCAAAACAAATTGCTCCAATTGGGGGACTCAAATCGTTGTGTTTGTCTTCGTAGGATATACAACAAGCACAATTTTGATTTAGCACGATTATTGGAAAATAATTCAAAAAAAATAGATGAATTAATTGAGCAATCATTTAAACGAAAAAAATCTGTTTGTATATTGCCTGATTCAGATTTCTCAGAAGAAGCAGATATTATGAGAAAACATTTGAAAGATTTGGCAAGAAACATTAAGCAATTAGAAGATGAAACTGGTTCTCAATATTGCTACTTTGGATTTCCTTTTTTAGAAGGTCATTTAGATCAAGAACATTATTTACGTGGTCCTTTAGTTTTATTTCCAATTTCAGTTTATTCTGGAAGAGAGGGAACCACAAGTGGATGGTTTGTAAAATTTTCAGATGCTTCTCCTATTTTTAATCACACATTGTTTGCAACTCTTGAAAAAATTGGAGGTTATCAAATAGATGATGGTCTTGAATCTGATTTTGAAGATATGCTGTCTTCTTTTGCACCTGTAAATAATCAAGATACTCAAAATGATTTTATTGAAAATCTTTCTGATCTTTTAATTGCCAATGGATTTACTTTAAATTCTCAAAATTTAGAAACTAAAGAATCCAATTCTACATTACCATTAAAAAATATCTCAAGAGATGAAATTGAAGCACTGGAGAGAAAGCCTTTGGCAATTTCTAATTATAAAATAATTGGTAGCTTTCCACAAGGGGAAAGTGCAATTTACCATGACTATGAAAATCTAATTTCAAAAATCCAAAATGGCGACAAAAATGACTTTATTGCAGATATTTTGGGCGAGACTGATTCTCCTGCAGAATTTGTTGAGGATATTGATGATGAAAATCTTGAAGATCTTGACAAAGTTCGTGATATGGATTTGAATTTGATTTTAGCAAGTGATTCCTCACAAGATCAAGTAGTTTTAGCCTCTCAAAATAGGAAAATCACTCTAGTTCGAGGACCTCCAGGTACAGGGAAATCACAAGTTATCGTCAATGTGATTTCAAATGCTATCTCCAAGGGACAAACAGTATTAGTTGTCTGTCAAAAAAGAGCTGCTTTGGAAGTTGTACATCAAAGACTTGGGGAGAGAGGTCTTGATAGATATGCTGTCTTGCTAAACAAAGAGAAAGAAGACCGTGCAAACATGTATCAGCAATTAAAACAGATTCTAGAGTCGCCAAATCCTTTTGAAAACGATCAAAAAGAAATTCTAAAAACTACTTCAAACGAGATCGATGATTTAATAAAAAAACATTCTGCAATTTCTTTTGCCTTATCAAAACAATATTTTGGTGGAATCACAATTCGTGGTCTTTATACAAAATCATCATCAGAATATTCTAAAAAACTTGATCTTGATGGAATTGGAAATGAAATCCAATATCCTGAATTGGATAATTTTCTTTTTATTTTATCTCAAATTGAAGAAAATTACAAAAAATTTGAAGATGATAATTATTCATGGAAAAATCGTAAAAATTTCTCTAAAAAAAGTTCATCTGATAAAAATAAAATTAAAGAAATCCTTGAAGACATTTTATCAAAATCTAAAAATTGTATTATTCTTTCTGATGAGGAAAATCAAGATATTTTGATTAACCTTGCTACAGAATACTCTAAATTAAATTCAGAAATTAGTAAATTAAATGAAAAAAATAATACAAATACAGAATCAATTCAAAAACTTTCTGTCACCCATGATGTTTCTATTTCTCTGACAAATCTTGATGAATTAATCAAATGTGTTAATGCTGGAATGATTATTTGGAACAAGTTTCAAAATTATGATAAAATTCAGCAAATTAAAGAAAATCATATCCTTGAGGATTCTCAAGATAAACAAATGGATTTACTTGGAACTTTTTCAAATTCTGAAGAGAAAAAATCTTTTTGGAAAAAACTAACTGATTCAGAAACAAAACGTAAAGAAAAACTACAAAAAGATTTTCTGAAAAGACCTGAAAATATGGGTAAAAATCCTGATGATCTTAAAAATAGTCTGCAAAATGGGCTTGATTTATGGAATCTTGTCTCAAATCCTGCACAAAAACAATACATTCTTGAAAAATCCTTTGTATTGCCAAATGATTCTGATCAGAGTCTTTTATTACAAAATCTAAAAACTCTGAATTCTGATTCCATATCATTAAAAGAAAATTCAGATAAATTACAATCCATTCTTGAATCATTAAGAACAATATTTGAGAAAAATGGTTTATTTTTTGATAAATCTATTCCTCTTCTTATTCCAACACAAAATGGAAAAGAAATCCTTGATCAAATTTTTGAATTTTCAGAATTTGTAAGTGATGATGAAATTAAAATTATTCTTGATAAATCACCAAACACTGATGAATTAACAATTCACATTCAAAATTTACTTGATCATTTATCTGATTTTGATAGATTACAATCCCATGACATTAGAAAATCTGATTTGAATGTAACTCAACAAAATATTTTGAATCAATGTGTTGAAAAAATTGGATTGGAAGAACATTGGACTGATATAGTTAGACAAGAAATTTATCATTATTGGATTGAAATAATAGAACAAGATCACCCAATTTTAAAAGCAGGATACTTTGAGGATTACAAACAAAATCAAAACAGACTATCTGATTTACTAGAAAAGAAATCTGATTTAGTAGTAAGAAAAATAATTAATTCTATTGAAGCAAATACTAATTTTCGTCCTGGAATGGGAAACAAAAGAACTCAACGAGAAACAGAATACAATGCACTAAATCACGAATTAGGTAAAAAAAGAAAAGTAAAACCAGTTAGAAAACTTTTGAAAGAATATGAGCATATCTTATTTGATATTGCGCCATGTTGGCTTGCATCCCCTGAAATGGTTTCAAATATTTTCCCATTAGATCAAAACATGTTTGATTTAGTAATTGTAGATGAAGCAAGTCAGCTTGCCGCTGAAAGGGCATTACCATTTCTCTATAGAGGGGAGAGGCTAATTATTGCAGGTGATGAAAAGCAACTAAAACCTCATGATTTATTTCAAATTAAGGAAGAAGATAACGAGGATGAAGAAGATGATACAGTTGACATTGAAAGTTTACTTCTTTTGGCAAAAAGACGTTATACCTCAACAACACTACTGTGGCACTATCGGTCCAGATGGCAACAACTAATTGATTTCTCAAATCATGCATTTTACAATGGTGTTCTCCAAGTATCTCCAAATTCCCAGCTAGAAACATCAGAGCCTCCAATTCAATGGGTGGATTGTCCTGAAGGTCTATGGGAAAATAGATCAAATATTGGAGAGGCTGCAAAAGTTGTAGATGTTTTGTATGATCTTCTCCAAGAGCATAGAGATAAAGAAATTCCAACAATAGGAATTATCACATTCAATAATCAGCAGAGAAACATAATCATGGATGAAATTGAAAATAGATGTAAAAAAGATCCTGCATTTGAAGAATTATACAAAGAGATTGAAACTCCTGCAAGTGGTAAAAAAGATGATGAAATTTTCATAAGAAATATTGAAAATGTTCAAGGTGATGAGCGAGATATTATTATTTTTTCAGTAGGATATGCAAAAGATCCTGAAGGAAAATTCCGTTTACAGTTTGGTACTTTGAATCAAGATGGTGGTGAAAATAGATTAAATGTTGCAGTTACTCGTGCAAGTCAAAAAATTATTGTTGTTTGTTCAATTGATCCACGTGATATGAAAGTAGAGGGAACCAAGAATCCTGGACCAAAACGTCTCAAAGATTTTTTGGTTTATGCAAATGCTGTTAGTAATGGAGATACTGAAAAAGTTGAGCAAATTTTAGAATCTTTTAGTTCTGGAATGAATAAAACTCAACAACAAGTAAAACAGTTTGATAGTGAATTTGAAGAATTAGTTCATGATAGGCTTGAAAATTTGGGCTATACTGTAGAGACTCAGGTAGGACAATCCGGATACCGAATCGATTTGGCAATAGTTCATCCTAAAGATCCTTCAAAGTATATCTTAGGCGTGGAATGTGATGGTGCAATGTTTCATTCTGGAAAAAGTGTTCGTGAACGTGATGTAATGAGACAAAAATTCTTGGAAAGACGAGGTTGGAATATTAATAGAATTTGGAGTAGAAATTGGTGGCGAAATCCTGATAGAGAAGTACAAAAAATAAAGGAGAAAATAGATTCACTTGTTGATAATTAATTTGATTTGTGGAGAACTTGAAAATTGAGTGCAAAGTCAATTATAGGTTATGTCTTTTTGTTTGTTTTTCTATTTTTATTAATCGGGGTGCATTCTGGATTTACCTTATTATTTTTCCTTGCAATAATTATTGTTGTTGCATATAAAATAAAACAAAGAAAAAAATCCAAATCCAATACTAGTCGCTCATATCCCTCTAAAAATTATCAAAAAGGTTCATTTGCATACTCTATTTCTAATCATGAAGATCCTTCAACTGAAAATGATGGCATCCTCATTGAAAATGAACCTGAGTTAGATGTATCTACATTTGAAGCATTTCCATATGAAGAACCAAAAACTAGTCATGACTCTCCAACTTCAATGAGCTCAAAAATAATCGATAGTGATAGTAAAATCTACCAAAAATCTACCAATCCTACTTTTCCACTAAAAACTAATTTTACTGCTCCAACTGAATCAGTAAAAACACAAAAAAAATCATTTGACAGGTATTATTGGAGTTTGAGCAATAGTCAAAGTTTTGAAACAAAGAAATTGAAATTTGAAAGAGCATTAGAGTACTGTAAAGAAAACAATCTTGGCAGTAAAGCGAAACTTCGAAGATTGAACATGAAAATTGATAGATGGAATGTTGAAAATGAAAGGGATGTAGAGGCTATGATTCCTGATTATGACTCTCTCATAGATCTAATTGAAGAATTTGAAACAAAAGAAGATTAGATTTTTGAAAAAATTACACTGTTGCTGATTTTGTTAACTTTTCTTTAACTGCTAGATATAATGACTCTTCATTTTTCTCTGCAAGTAAATCCTCGATGAATTTCTGAGGGTCTTTTTTCCACCCTAACACCTTTTGCAAATGTTTCTCAAAGGTTGGAAATACATCTCTTGTTCCCTTGCTAATTTCACTGTCAAACTTTCCTGTATTGATGCTACCTCTTAATGATACATACAAAACACAAGTAGTAATTTGCTCTTCAGGAATATTTTCAATACTTGCAAGCATCTTTTTGTATACTGCAAGCTGTCTTTTGTGATCAGACGCATAGTTTGTTTTTTTGCTTGTTTTGTAATCTACAATGAGATATCCAGTATCATGCTTGAATACTGCATCAAGGAATCCTGTAAACTGCATATTGTCTTCATTATAGTCAGTCAAAGAACTAAGCAAAACTTTGAGGCGTCTTTCAGTTGAATCAACTTTCAAGCCTGGATATTCTTTTTTGAGTTGCTCAATTTCATCAAGACCGTTCTGAGTGGCTGTTTTTACATCATCTTTGTAATCTTCAATTTTTGATTTACCCTTTAGAATACTCTCTAGTGCATGATGAACTTTAGAGCCAAAGTCAGTTGCAGCACCAACATGCGGCATACTGATAATATTTTTTTTCAAAAACTCGTACGAATTTGTATTAATGCTAGAATATGAAAAATGATCAATGCTTGCAAAATAATTTTTAATATATTCTTCCAACCATACATCCTCTTCTTTGAGTAATTTTTCAGAATCAGAAAATCTTCCTGCGATAAATAGTGAATATGCCTCAGATAGTCTACTGTTTAGTTCTGCTACAATTAATTCATCTTTTGCATCATCAACTTCAATTTCAGATAAATCCTCAATGTGGTAATTCTTTGACTCCTTATCATCTGCAATTACTACCAGTCTCTCTTTAGCTCTTGTAAATGCAACAAAATCCACTCGAAGCGACTCTTCAGTTAATTCTGATTCAACTTGTATATCGCTAGAACTAAGAATTGATTTTGTTATACTATCAATGAAACTAGTTTTTTTAGAGTTACTTGGAATGTACACTACAACATCAAATGCTAATCCCTTTGCTTTGTGAACTGTAGTTAGTGTAATTTTTGAATCATTTTTCTGCTCCATGTGTGATTCCTCACCAATTGCAATAAAGTCAAAGAGTCCATCTAATGTTGGAGTTTCAAACGTTAGATATTCATTAATTTCTTGTTTTACAGTCATTGCAGCTGAGAACCATTCGGCACCCTTTGAGATACACATTGGTAAAATCAAATTAGTAAACATTTGGTCCAACTCTTCTCTTTGCAGTTTTAATCCCCAAGATTCTATTTTTGATAGTTTTTCAAACTCTTTTGCCTTGAATGCCTTTGAGAACTCAAATGCTTCCTTGAGGGTATATGGGGCAAATATTGTAAATGTGGCTGAAATTTTATCTTCTATTCTATCTGATAGCAATCCTTTGATGAAACTTTGAATCTCGATTTTGGCTTGCTGAGTTGATGCCTGAGATGCAGTTGATCTATACTCTATACTGTTTGAATCTAGGAATTTTGAGATTTTAATAATTTGACCATTGGTTCTAGTGATTATTCCTATTGTTTTATCTGGATTTTCCTTGATTACCTCTAAAATCTTTGAGAGGTGAGCACTAGTGGAGAATACTCTTGGAATCTCCCCCGTGCCAAGTGATCTGAATACTGCGAGTTCTTCTTTGTACATTTCTTTGTTATAGGTCCCTTTGAGAAAATGCTGTTTAGAATAATCAAGAATTTGCTGTGAACTACGCCTATTAGTTGAGAGCATTTTTTTCTCACATGTCTTCATAAATTTTTGGAAATTTTTAACAGAACCCCCTTGAAAACCAAATATTGCCTGCTTTGCATCGCCTACTAGAAATAAATTTTCTGCAACCATTGTTGCAATTTCAGCCTCTATCTCATTCATGTCTTGCATTTCATCAACTAGAACCTGATGGAATTTCTTACCATGAAATTTTTCTTTAAACATTAAGAGCATATCTGAATAGTCTACTGCTTGACATTTTGATTTTTCATATTCTTTGTAAGCCTCTACAAAATATTTCAAAAAGGATTTCATCTCATCCATACTATAACTAGATGATTTCTCATCAAAGATTCCCTCTAATATGGTAGTAGCTTTTTTCAGATCTATTTTATCTGGAGTAATGCCAAAACTTTTGATATATCGAATTGAATTTTCAGTCTTTGGAACTATGCTTGATATGATGTAATCTTTGGAATAGTTGAGAGCTTGGTTTTTCTCAAAACTATTTAAAATTGAGAATCGCATTAAATTATTTCCTACAATGTCTCCAGAAATTATACCTGCATCCATTAGATAGTTGTATGCAAAACTGTGAAACGTATGGATGTTTATCTTCATAAGATCTGCATCTGAGAATTTGCCTTTTCCTTTATCGTAAATTGCATCAAACATTTCTTTTTTTGCTTTTTCAGTAAATGTGATACATAGAATATCTTCAGGTTTTACCTTCTCTTCAAGTAATTTGATTACCTTAAATGATAGGGTTGTAGTCTTTCCAGTTCCTGGATTTGATACTATGATTGTATCTTTTTTTGAATCAACAATTTCTTGTTGTTCTTTTGAGAGTTCTATTTCTTGCTCCATTTCATTATCTCCTAAATTATGATGATTTCTAATTTTAGGCATAAAAGAGTGGCTCTTCGTCTCTTTCATCCTCAAACTCTCTGATGATTCGTGGGTACATTGTTGGTTTTGACATGAATTAGGTGGAAATTTTGTATTATTATGATACATGTCAATAGTATGCATACTTTGAATACTATTTTAGGCCTCCTAGAAATCATAATCAAAACTAAAGAAATGACACATATTCTGTGACAATTACCAGCCAACACTCGATAGAGTAACTCTTTTGTTTTCATGGAATCCTCATACGATTTGATTTCAGAATGAAATCTTCTTTTTATTACGGAAAATATCGTCTCAGTTTTGTTTCTCTCATGGTACAATGATTCATCAAATTCTCGTCTCATTAGTTTTCTGTATCTTCCTTTTGTTCTACTAATCAGACAGTCTCTATTTCTCACAGGAATCATAGAAATTATATTCTAATCTCTAATCATCTTGTGTATTGGTTCTGCATCGTATCCTTTGTCCAATACCATAATCTGCATTGCAGTAACATCAAGTATTTGTGAAAATAGTTTTGGGAAATGTTTGATATCGTGAGATACTGGATGCGTTGGTATTTGTTTTTCATAAAATGAGAAATGTTTGATGGTTCATGGATTTGAATGGCTAATTTGTTCTACAATATGCTAAAATCCTGATGATTTCTAGGAAGCCAAAATAATAAAAATTTCAAATCCTATAGATACTATTCTGAAAAATAATGAATATCAACAAGACTGTATGAAGATATGGATTCGAAAAAATGCTGAATTAATTTAGACGTAAAATTTTAGATAGTCCGTTCTCTTTTGAAATCTGGAAAATATTATCAACATACGTTTCAAGTTCTTTTTCATGAGAAACAAGCACAATTTGTTCGGATTTTAACTCATCAAGTAACTCTCGAATCTTACCTAGTTGATTTTTAGAAAATCCATCAGTTGGCTCATCTAATATTAACAAATTAGATTTCATTGACTCTGTCTCTTTTCTCATCAGTGAATTCAAAGTCAATCTATATGCTAGTGCAATGCTTGTCTTCTCACCACCTGACAAATATCCTATCTCTTGATCAAACCCGTCCTGATTTACAATTGGCGTAAAGTTCTCATCAATTCTACTCTCTTTAGTAGGATCTTCAACCAAAATAGAATACCATCTGGTGTAAGTCTCATTGAAATTCTGCAAAATTGATAACAGTACTTGTTTTTCAATTTGAGATATGGTTGGAATGAAAAATGCTTCTAGCCATTGTTGGAACTGAACAAATTTCTTGTACTTTGTCTCATATTTCCTGGACTCTGTGATTTTTGATTCATGTTCCTTTATTTTCTCGTTCTGATTCTTCAAATTCTCTAATAATGCTGCAATTGTGCTTGAAACTTGCGTAATGTCTTTTCTGAGTAAATCTAGTTCATCTTCTTTACTTGTTACACTTGTCTCTGAATCTTCAAAAGAATCTAGTTCTTTTTGTATCTGTTCTAATTCTGCTTCTCTTTCTGAAATTTGTGATGTTATTGAATTAACTTCTTGTTGGTGGTCCACAATAATTTTCTCACCTTTTTGTTTTGCTTTGATTATCTGCTGTATTTGGTCTGCTACACTCTTAAACAGCATTACTCTATCTTTTAGGTCAGTTAGATACTCTACAGGATTCTCACCTTTAAATTCTGAATCCTGGAGTTTCCCTTCTAGTTCTTTAATTTCATTCTCTAATTGATTCTCTCTTGCAGATTTTACTTTAAACTCTTCAATTCCTGGAATAATCCCTTGAATCTGTGAAATTTCCTGCCCGTATGACTCTATTTTACTCTGAATTTCTTTAGACTTTGAGTTTGATTTAAAAAATGAATCAGTAATTGATTGCAATTCTATCTCCAGGGATTTTACTTTTTTTTTCTTTTTATCAACTAGACTGTGATGATGTTTATCAGTAATTTCTTGTTTGCATGTGGGACATGTGTTTCCTAACTGAGAAAACTTTGAAATCTCTTTTTCCAATGAACCTTTGAGTGTCTCTTTTTGAATTTTCTGTTCATTTATCTTTTCTAGTTTTTCTTTAATTTCATCTGTAAACTTTTCTAGTGACTCTTTTTCTTGCAATAAACCATTTAATGTATTTTCAATGGATTTCTTCTCTGAATCGATTTTATCCCCAAATTTCTCTTTTAATCTAGTTACATCTTGGTGTATGCTGTTTTTCTCTGATTTTGATTTTATCATATCATCGTTGATTTTCTGGAATTTTTTAATTTCAGAGATTATATCTGGTATACTTTTTGCAGTTTCAGGTTTTTTTATCTCTAGTAATTTTTCTAATTTTTCATTATTTTCTTTTAGTTCTATCTCATAATCTGCAAACTTTTGCTCTATGGTAACAATGCGTGCTTTTCCATCTTCTATTTTTTCCTCTAAATTCTCTTTGTTTAATTCCAGTTTTACTTTATCATTGTTTTTTGCTTGCAACTCTTTTAGTTCTTGCATTTTTTTACTCTCATTTTTTTCGAGAACTTTATGCCAATCCTGTTTTTGTGAAATTTCAGATTCTAATTTAGATACAATTCCTTTAGATTCATTAATTTCAGATTCTAATGATGCAATATCACTAAACTTTTCTCTTAAAACTGCAGATTTTGTTTTGATTTCAGTTAAAACTTCACGCGCATTTGATTCGGCGATACTGTAATCTTCAATTCCAAATGCTTTGCGGATGGTCTCAAGACGCTTTTTAGAGTCAAAAAGCACTTCCTTCATGGCTTCCTGAGGCGTAAATATGGCATATCGGAATATCTTACTCTCAGCCTTTGGGTCTGCTGGCTCGTTAAATTTGAGAATCTGTAGTACTCGCTGTTTTAGCTCAGATGGTGATAGTGGCTCTTTTTCACCATCAATCTTTATCCAGGAATTCTTTGGATCTTGATTGACACCGGAACTTTTTCTCAATAGTGTTCGTTTGATTTCATATTTTTCGCCATCTACAGAAAAATCTAAAATCACAGAACCTAATTCTGATTTTTTTGCAAGTAAGGATTCTGCCTTTTGACTACCTAAACCAAACAGTGCAAACTCTATTGCCATGAGTACTGTAGATTTTCCTGAACCGATATCACCCTCAAACAAAGAGATACCTAGAGGAAACTCTACTTCCTCATGCTCATAGCTTCGAATGTTATCTATAATTAATGAATTAAGAAGCATCATCATCTAATCCTAATATCCCCAAAGCATTATCGCGAATCCTTGGAATGTATTCATTCTTTTTCTCATTAATTAATACGGGTTGTCCTAATTCTGATAGTAATTTTTTTGCAAGTTTGATTCCTTCATCACTTAACAATTCTGGATAGTCAAATCGTAACTGTCCAATGTTTTCTGAAAACACATTAGTTTCAATCTCTTCTTTATTTGCACCTTTAGCTTTTGTAATTGAATATTCTTTTGATGTTAATCCGTTCTTACTTACATTAACTACCATTGCATTACGTTCATTGAGGTTATCTCTGACTAGAGAAATATCTACATCTGCCGTTTTACCTGATGTCAACTCTCCTTTGACTTTAATTATTACAACTTTTTCTGCCGGATCAATATCTTTTGTTTTCTCTAATAATTCTTGATTAATTGATTCAGCTTTTCTATTATTGGCATCAACTTCAATTATTTCATATGTAATATTTTCAATCTCTACAAATTCGACTGACTTTACTGTATCTTCAAACTCTACAAGAACAAATCCACGCTTTTGCCCATTTGCGTTATCCTCCAAATCTGCATGATATCCTGCAAATGGAGTTCCAGAGTATACCACATTTGCATATCCATCAAATGACTGGTGATTGAATTTGTGCATGTGACCTCCTGCATAGTATGAGAATCCTTTAGGTAGCAATGATAGTGGCATTTGGTCCCCATCCATGCTTGAATCCGTCTTCATATCTGAAATTCCACCATGAAACAAGAATATCTTGAAGCCTGATTCTGCCTCTAAATTATCTCTATCTAGTTTTTCATACCATTCTCTATCCTTGCCCACTTTAAGCCCTGAAAGCCCTGTAATCTTGGCTCCGGTTTTTGGGTCTATCAAACATTCCAAAGATATGGTGCTATCTTCATGGCTTTTAGCTTGTGTAACTTTTGTGATATATCCGACTTCTGCTAACAAATCAATTACAGAGTTTGATACTGGAGAGAAATCATGACTCCCATAAACCACATAGATTGGAATCTTTGCATCATACACTTTACGAAACATTGAAAATGCAAACTTTTGAACTCGCATCTCTGGAATGTTTACATGAAACAAATCCCCTGGAATTAAAATAAAATCTACTTTACTACTAATGCATTGGTTTAGAATTTTCTCAAATACCTGCTGTTCTATTTTTTGTAAAGATTCGTGTTTTTGAAAACCTAAATGGACATCTGATAAATGTGCAAATTTCAATTAAAACACCTTTGTTTTGCCAGATTCAGGAGTCATACCTTTCTCTTTTACAATATCTTCAAACAATGGAATTTTAACTGGCAATGCAAATGGAACAAAGATACTGGTAATGATTGCCTCGCCTTTATCCAAGCTTGCAATGTTTTTGTCATCTTCAGATAAATCCTGAGAAGCAGAAGCTATGATTGCCTCTCTTTCTTGCTTCATTTCATTTCCTAGAATTATCTTTGTATTCATGTTTGCAAGGATTGTTTTTGGAATGACACTGGATAATTGAGTAATTGCAGTTAAACCAACTTTGAATTTTCTTCCCTCTTTAGCTATTGTTGAATAGATATTGTCATTTCTTGTAGTTAATACATCGACTCCAATTACACGTGGAGCTTCTTCAATGACTATGGTGGCTACTGGCTTTCGCTCCAACTCACCACTAGCTTTTGCATCCTTGTATTTTTGTAATAATTTTGATGCAATGATATTTCCAACTAGTAATTCTGCCTCATCACCTAATCGAGATGTATCAAGAACTACAACTTTGCCTGCCTCAACATCTTTTACAATGTCATCTACTGTGGTCAATCCTTTGGTGGTACTATCAAAGACTTTATGTCGAGAAAACACAACTCCTTCTTCATCTTTTTCCAGGCTCAATAATAGGCGTAATTTCCTTTGAACTACCATCATTGTGGCTGCTGCAAATTCACCTCTACTTGGGGATGTGTTCTCCATTCCTGCATCAACGGCATCAGTTACCATCAACTCTCGAACCCAGTTTGCTCTGTGTTGTCTGTGTGCCATTCTAATTGCCTGAAACTGTGGATCTGAAAAGTCAACAATTCCTTCAAAGTGTTCTGGTCTAATTGATTGCAAATTTATCGTTAATCTATTGGCACCTACTGGGGGATCAGATGGAGTATAGTACATCAAATTGTCTTTTGCACGTGGATGCATTTTTAATCCAATTTCACTTCGTCCAAAGTATTCATCGTGTGCATCTAAAACTAGTGCGCCAACTTTGTTTGTATCAAGTACAGACCAGAGAATTGTTTTTACTAGATTTGATTTTCCTCTACCTGTAGTAGCTGGAATTAACATGTGGTGTGAGAATACATCTTCTGCTGGCAGCCAAACTTCGGCCTCTTTGATTATCTTACTTCCACTTCGAATATATCCGACAAAGACTGAATCTTTTTCCTTTTGTAGGAATTTTAAATCATCTTTTGTAATTAATCGTAATTTGTTGAAAAACGAGGGCAGTGATTTTGGAATTTTAACATCATTGTTTTCTCTATACACTCGTGCTAGTGGTTTTATTCTAGCCAAAACATAATTTACAAAGTCTGGTTCGTAAAATTGAGCGTCAACTACGCCTTGCTCTAAATTAACACCTGACATCATTTGCTGCATCTTGTCTTGAATTTGAGAACCAAATTCCAATGAAAATACTTGTAGAATCAAAAATGAACCATTCTCTTCAGAAACCATCAAGTCTCCAATCTCTAAATCTGTTCCAGCTTTCTGACGAATTACAATATCTCCAAAACTTCCACCAACTACTTGTCCTACTACTGATATCTCATCCATCAACTAGTCACTCCATTTAACACATCATGTACTGCTAAACTAGCACTATACTTTTGTAACTTTTTCCATTCAGGATGACGCATCTTTTCTGCCATCATGAATCCCTGGTACATATTGAGTTCATCACGCCTAACTTGGGCAAATCTGTCTGCATCAATGGCGCCATAGGGATAACCCAGCATGGCTACATCCTGGCAATTCTCAACTAAACTATCGAGAACCGAATTCAACTCCTCACTACTCATGCCCTCAAACTGCTCTCGCAATATCTCAAATCTAAATACAAATTGAGATTTACCATGAAATTTAACTGCCATCATAAATCCTCTATCATCAGCTGATATCTCTTCTGCTACTTTGACATACCATTTCTCATGTGGGACATCTTCTGCAATCTCTGCAATTCGTGCCAATAATGGGTCCCCTGATTCTGTAATTAATCGACTAGTCTTTGCTAAACCACAAACAATTACACCTTTACTCATTGCCAAACTGTACAGTTTATTTGCATATTTTATTTCATTTTTAAAACTAGTCTGCAATGAACCATCCATTACAATCATGTCTCCTTTTTCTAATTCTGATTCTACTGCATGTATTGCTAATTGCCATTCAGCAAATCGTCTTCCAAGTGAATTCAACCTTGCACCTTGTAGTATGGTAGTACTCTCAGTAGTTGATGTCAAATCAGATGCTTCTGGAAGATATTTTTTATCCTCATCACTATGTGGAAATAATTTTGTATCATAACTCACAGTCTTCTTTCCATTGATTGTTTCAATGTTTGATGTGACACTGGAGAAAAATTGGACTCGTGGATTATCTTTGGGTTTTATTCTTTTTTTACCCTGGAATAGTGAAAAATACACTCGATTAATTGTAATTAGAAAATTCGGTGACTCTTCTAGTGGTCCATCTCCACCATCAACAAAAGCGATCTTGCGAGGATTACCAACTGTTTTAATCTCTACAAATTCAGAGGGTGCAATGAGAAACTGCTTCCCTTTCCCATTATTCATTACAATATCAGAGTGCTCTTTCTGTGTCAGATGAGCACCTAATTCTTCAATCAAATTTTTTACTGGATCATTCATGTGTATTTTCCCCCCTTTGGTATGTTTGATATTTCCCTTGAGTAATAATCTAACTGTTAGTTATCAGAGATTCAATCTGTTTCACAGATCAAACTTTATTCAAAATGGTATTAAGAAACATAAGTATAGTATGCATACAGTACATGCTATTTAGCCTCAAAAATCTCTATCTGTAAGAAATTCTAAGGTCTAATCCTGCCTTTTCTTTAGATTTTACAATTTTTTTCTCACAATTCATCTTTACAATGTCTGAATCATCTTTTACAAATCCAAATCCTCGCATTTTGTTTTGACCATTTGTCATGTTTTCAGATAATACATCAAGTAAAATCTTGAGTAAATTATCTAGATCTTTTTTAGAATCTCCAGTACGTTCTGATATGTGTAAGTAAAAACATACTTTGATGAATATCTTTTTTCCAATTAATTTTTGATGAATTTTTTCATAATTAGAACCAACATATTTACTAATTTCTTTTTTTAATTTTTTCTTACGTTTTATTTTATTTTATTTGTAGAACCCGTCTCCGGCACAAAATTTCTAATCTTTTTTATTGGAATTGCAACTTTCCATTTCTCCATTAATTTTTAATTATAAAGGAACTAGTTATGCTTTTTGCACAATTCCACAATCGTAACATTTGTAACACTTTCATTTCATAGAATTAGGTTGTGCCTTGTAGTCTTTGTACAAGTTACTCAGTTTGATCTTTTTTCATTAATCACCCTCATTGTTTCAAGCCATTCTTCAGTAGATGGGAAAGTAACTCAATTTAGATCAAAAACTATCAAGTTATGGATCTAATTATTCAGATAGAAAAAGCTTGATCAAAGTGTGTCACACCGGGATTGAAACAGGTTACGCATGTGTTGGCAGGTTCAGACCAAATACTGCCAGTTCAAACCCGTCTCTGAGGTTACCATATTTTACTATTCATTAATTTTGTACAGCACATGGATTATTGCAAATTTGATTATTTCAGAAG
>JARPSM010000033.1 GCA_029782475.1 Nitrososphaerota archaeon | reverse complement strand
AATTTTGTACTCACCTAGCAGAGACTTGGAATGATTTTAGAAACATACACGATTTAAAATAATTAAACCAAAGAATCATCACTAACTTCAATAGGCTTACGACCCATGAAACCTGAATCTTTGTCATGCCAAAATTTGATTTCAGTTTCACCATATTTCCAACATAAACAAACTTCCTCCTCAAATCGTTTTGAAGGGAAATCAAGTAATCCCTGATCAATGCTTTTAACAATAACTCCAGTATTTTCCAATAATTCTACAGATTCATAGAATTTAGTGATTGCAGCATTTAGTTTTTGTTTTAAATTTACATAAGATTCAAACGAATTTGTACTAGAGATACTAATCTGCAACTCTTGTTCAATCTTCTTTACTTCAGTATTTTTTGCCAAAGAGTATTCAAATTTCTTGATCACATCAGGTAATGCAGTATTAGCTTCATTTGTAGTAAAAAACGTGAACATACAATTTCACATAAAATAGAGATTAAAAATCTTAGGCGTAAATATTGACAATTATCAAAAAATCAAGAATTTCAGACATAGTTATTATCAAGATTATGTAAAAAATTTAGATATGGGATTCAAAAGAGGGATTAACAAATGTGTGGAATGTGAAAAGAAAATGAAAGAAAATCCTAATGAAACAGGAATGTGTAGTAAATGCGGTAAAGCACAAAACCGTATTGAATCAACAATATACAAAGAGTTAATCGATGAAGGAAGATTCCCATAACAGAGATTCATAATTAGTAAAAATATCCACATAGTTTTGAATCTAGATGTAAATTTATTAAGAAATAAAATTGAGAACAATCATGAGTGATGATCAATTGGAGACATTAATTATTCAAGTAATCAACGGCGCAATAACTACAATTCCATCATATCTAGATGAAATTAAAGAAAACAAAAAAGTGTTAAAAGTTGAAAACCCACAAGAGTTTGTTTACGGAATAGTGATGGGAATGGCATTAGGAATGGGAGGTGCAATTCTTAGCGCTCAAAAAGAAACGCCAACAGAAGAAGACCAAATGAAAATTAGAGACATAGTATACAAACATATTCCAGAAATACGAGAACGAATTTTCAGTTGATTGAATTTAGCGATAAAGAAGAAAAGTTTCTAAATGAATTAGAGGAAGCAAGGTTAGCTACTTCACATGGTGACATTCCACATGTAAAACCAGTATCATTTGTATTTGTAGATAATTCAATAATTGTAGCAACAGACCATGACACGAGAACATACAACAACATCAAAATAAATTCAAAGGTAGGAATTGTGATTGATATTTACAAATCTGGAGGACATAAAGCAATATGCATTCAAGGGCGTACAGAAATAATAGAAGCAGGGACAGATTTTAAAAAACTGTATGGAATTTTTTATAACAAATTTGCCTGGGTAAGAAAAGACCCTTGGAAAGAAAATGAAGCCCCATTTTTAAAAATTATACCAAATAATAAAATTAGTTGGGGATTATCCTAAAAAACTATTTTTTGTTCAATTTGAGACAAGAGTCCTTGAACAGAGATAGGTTTTCTTAGAACTGATCGAATTCCTAAATTCAATAGCTCCTGTTCTTGTGTAGGATTCATTTCAAGGGCACTAACAATTACTACTTTAGATAATTCTGTAGGTCGCCTATGTTTAAGATCTAAAAGAAAATCAACTCCACTATAGTGGGGCATACACATGTCAAGTAAAATTAAATCATAATCTTTGTAGACTGCCAATTCCAAACCAGTTCGTCCGTCAGATACACTATCAAAATCATAATTTTTAGTAGATAAAATATCTGCAAAAATCTGACTTATTTCAGCAACATCTTCAATATGAAGTATTTTCATACATTATGAAATAAATTAAAATTGATAAGAACAAGTTTGCCCATTTGAACAAACATGATATTACAAGTTTACTTTGTGTGATTAGATTTTACTTACAAAAGATATGTGATTTTTTAATGTGAGTATTTAATCAAATAATCGCTTTACCACTGCAACTGCTACAAGCAATCCCACAATAACGCCAATTATTTGAAAGATGGGTTTGACTTCATTATAATTTCCTAAATTTTCCAAACAAATTTCATGCCATTCAGGAGGTACATCATCTTGTTCGGCACAATACGAAACTGCAAAATCCCCAGTTGTCCATATAGTGTATTCAACTGCTTCTCCAGCTATCGCCCCCAATATTATACCTGCAAGCATTATTCCAATTTTGACTAATCCACCCACATTTTTCATTTTCAATTATTTCCTCTTTGTTATCTGATCATGAAATCATTATTTTGGTTTATGTACACATCATGACAGGAATTATTTTGTAATATAGTTAGGCGTAAATTACGCTTGCACGTTAATTTAAGCCAAATAGTTAATCTACAGAAATGTAGTTGAATTTTATTACAATTAATTTGATAATGTGTGGTGCTAGTGAGGTCACTACTTGGCTTTGCTAGTGCTATCAATTATTTCCATTTAGCAACAACACTAACTAGCATAATCAGTCCTGCAATACCAGCTAGCAAACCACCCAACAAAACAACTTCAAGAGAGGGTAAAACCATACCAATAGAAAATACAACAACGCCAATAATGAATATAATCAATAACTTTCCATTATTTTCTGCCATGTCTTGATGATTACTTTTTCATATTAAAAACAACACACTCAGCGTACTAGTTTAGTATAGAAACTATTTGAATAAACTAGAATATTTATCAAAACCACAAATAGATTTTATTTATTTACAAATTTTTATTTGTGACAATCACATTTGCACGTATCAGAGACACATCTATGAGACATGCAATCTTTGCAACCTTTACTTCTACCATTTTTTACCCTTAGCCATTCTTTGTCCAATGCTTAATTCCTTAAACAAATACTAACAAATAAAGACAAAGAATAATTGAAAAACAGATATGGGAAATAAGATAAAATGCTCTCACATTCTAGTAGCAAAACAAAGTGAAGCACTAACAATTCTAGAAAAGATCAAAAATGGTGAAAAATTTGCTAATTTAGCAAAGGAATTTTCAACAGATACAGGAAGCGGTAAAAAGGAAGGGAACCTAGGTTATTTTACAAAAGGAATGATGGTAAAGCCATTTGAAGATGCAGCATTCAAACTTCAAGTTGGGGAAATTTCCGAGCCAATCAAATCAGAATTCGGATACCACATCATCAAAAGACAAGGATAGTTCAGAGTGAAGATTTTGATTTTTTAACTTTTTCAAAGTCATCATTAATTTTTTGACTAATTTTCTTAAAACCTTCTTGGATTTCCTTGTAAAGTTTCTTCTCTTTTTGAACTAAATCTTTCATTTCTTTGGATTTATCACTAATTGGCAATATTCAAGAATGAATTTGAATAGTATAGAAGATAATTATCAATTTCAACACCTAAAAAACCAAAATAAAATATACAACATTTTTTCATTTACAAAAAATGACAAAATCATGGGTACTTGACAATAAAATTTTAGATGAAATTTTAGAATATTTAGATAAATCAATTAATAATTTGGCAAAAGAAGCATTTGAAAATCTAGAACTAGAGGGAGGGTTTCAAGGAATCAAAAACTTTCTTCAAAATCAATATGACATAAGATTAGAAAATTTATTGTCTGCAAAAAAGAGCAGTATACACCACTTGGAATCCAGTATGAAAAATAAAATAATTCAAAGAAAACAATCAGTTTTTGAAAATATTTCAAGTCAATATCAAAATTAGAGGAAAGCATCCAATCCAGATTTTTTAGATTCAATTTCTTGATTTTTTTCCAATACTTGGGTCATTTTTTCACCCATTGATTTTGCGGCAGTCATCTTTCTTTTGCCTATCCAATAGTATGTTTCATCAATAGTATCTTTTGCAATTAACACTACAAGCTTACCCGTATCTTTTCTTCCCGTTCTTCCTCTTCTTTGAACAAACCGTACAGAGCTTGGGACGTTATCATAAAAAATCACCTGATTCACTTCTGCAATATCCAATCCTTCTTCGCCAACACGAGTAGCAACAAGCACTCTAAAAAGTCCGTCCCGGAAATTTTGTACGGTTTCAATCTGTTTCTTTTGTTTCAATCCAGCATCACCTGCTTTTCCAATTAAAATTCCCGCAGAAATTCCCAATTCTGTGAGTTTATTGTAAATTAGATCAACAGAATCACGATAACTTGTAAAGATCAATGCTTTTCCAGGAACGGATTCAATAATTTCTTTAAGTTTAGGAATTTTTGAATGTTCAATGCCACGAGATTGCGCCTCATTTGCCAGATGAATTGCACGTGTAAAATTTGGATCAATTTCAAATAATTCTTTAACACCAACACCTTTCTTTGCTTTTGCACGTTCACAGAATTTTAGAAATGGTGTCACTCCGTGAGCTTCTAAAATATTTAGAGCATAATGAATTCTAATTCCAGTAAATAGCGGCTTGGCAGAACGCCTATTCTGATTTAATACAAATTGTCGTATTCTGAGAAGTGCAGATAGAGATTGTTGCTCTGCCAAACGTATACCATTTTTTCTTAAAACTTTATATCGCTCATCTAATGCTAGTTTCAATAATTTTTGTATAGCCTTTAATTCAGGAGGAAGTTTAACGTTAATCCATTCAGTGTTTGTTTCTTGAGTGTATGGTTTTACATCAGGACTGTCTTCAGTACGCTCAGCAACACTGGAAATTCGAAGTTTTGTTAAAATCTCAGTAGCCTTTTCTTTTTCACTAGGTAAAGTAGCAGTCATTCCAATTAATCTTGCAGAAGAGTCTTCAAATCGTTCTGCTATTCCAGAATATGCATAGTCACCCACTGTCCTATGCACCTCATCAAAGATCACAAGATTGAACTGTTCTGGAGTAACTATACCTCGAATCAAATCATTTCTAGTAATTTCAGGAGTCGCGCAAACAATACTATTATTCCAAAGTTTAGTTCGCTTAAGAATTGGGTCCTCGCCAGTGACTAGAGAAATATCATCCAAAGTAAGATTATTTTTTAAAAAATCATAATGTTGATTTACTAAAACTCGAGTTGGAGCTAAAAACAGTATACCCCCAGTACCTTTTGATAAATATTCAGCAATGGCATATAGTGCAACAGCAGTTTTTCCAAGACCAGTTGGTAAAACCACAATACAATTTTCTTCAATTGCCTGATTTGCCAGATTAATTTGATAGTCTCGCTTCTCAATTGAATTTTTTTTTACATATTTTTTTTCAACAAAATCAGTCATCGTATACAAAAAGATCGTAATTTATTGATTTTATGCTTTCGTATAGTGAAATACTATGCCATAGTCACTTTTCTTTAAAGTATTATTCAATAATTACAATAATGATCGCAGATATAATTCCAGCTAGCGTGATCCATATATTGAACAAATAGTGTGAATTCATGTGAGCGGATCTTTTGACAGACCAGATTGGGATGAATATTTTATGCTTCAAGCAGAATTAGCAAAACTTCGTTCTAACTGTATGACTAGACAAGTAGGTGCCGTAATAGTCAGAAATCACAGACAATTAGCAACAGGATACAATGGAACCCCACCAGGAATCAAAAATTGTTTTGAAGGGGGATGTAAAAGATGTCAACTTCGCATGGAGGGAAAAATCGAATCAGGCGCATCACTTGATAGATGTCTTTGCAATCACGCAGAAGCTAATGCAATCATGCATTGTGCAATTTTAGGAATAGAAGCAGGGATAAAAGGCGCAATTATATACACAACATTTGTGCCATGCCTAGAATGTACAAAAATGGCAATAACCATCGGGATTAGAAAATTTGTTTGTCTTGATGCATATCCTGAAACAGATTATGATTTGCTGAAAGAAGCAGGGGTTGAAGTAGTTAGTTTAGACAAAACAAAAATTACAAAATGGGCAAAAGCACTAGTCGATAAATACGAAAAATCAGAGTGAGAAAATGCAAGTCGATTTACCTGAAACTAAGAAAATTGAATCAATGTTACCATCAATGCTAGTATCAGCTACATATGACAATATTTCAAAATCAGTTGTTTTAAAATTCTATGAACCAGAATCAAAAAAATTATTTTTATGGCATGATGAAACAAATCATAAACCATATTGTTATTCAAGATTAGCACCAGATGAATTAGATTTTCTTCAAGAAAGAAGTGATGTACTAGATATCAAACAAGTTAAAAAATATGACTTGCTAAAAGATGCAGAAATTAACGTATCACAAATAATTGTAGATAATCCATTATCCATAGGAGGGAATTATGGTGAAAGTATAAAAAATCAAATTGAAACCTGGGAATCAGATATCAAATATTATGAAAACTATCTCTACGATAGAGGATTAATAGTTGGAAGATACTATAAAGTAAAAAATGGAAAAATAGAACCACATAGTTTAGAAATTTCAGATGAAGTCAAACTTGCATTGAAAAGTTTGTTGTGGGATAAAGTAGATAGTGAAAGCATGGTAGATGCAGAAGAATTTAAAATATTTATTTCAGAATGGGCAGATTTACTTAATCAGCCAATTCCAAGAATAAAAAGACTGAGTGTGGACATAGAAGTTGAAGCAGTGATTGGAAGAATTCCAGACCCAAAACTGGCAGAAAAAAAAGTTACCGCAATAGGTTTGAAAGGATCAGATGGGTTTGATCAAATTTTTGTGCTTAAAACAGAAGGAACAGAGGAGGGAACAAACGAATTAGAGCCAAGCATCAAGATAAAATTCTATGATTTAGCAGATGAGAGAAAAATGATAGAAGATGCATTTGAAATAATCAAATCATTTCCATTTGTTCTAACATACAACGGAGATGACTTTGATTTACCATATCTTTACAACAGAGCAGAAATAT
Source organism: Nitrososphaerota archaeon (assembly GCA_029782475.1). Classification (GTDB taxonomy): domain Archaea; phylum Thermoproteota; class Nitrososphaeria; order Nitrososphaerales; family Nitrosopumilaceae; genus Nitrosopumilus. The sequence continues at coordinate 9,225 of JARPSM010000033.1, read as the reverse complement.
TAGGAGTAAAAAATTCACAAAATCCATTTTACATGATGAGGGATTCTGCAACTCTCAAAGAGGGAGTTCACCTAGATTTGTACAAGATTCTTTCAAATAGATCATTTCAGATTTATGCTTTTAGTCAATCATATACTGATTTTTCACTAAACAGTGTCTCAAAGGCACTTTTAGGAAAAGAAAAGATAGACTATGGATTAGAGTTTGATGAATTAACACTATATCAAACTGCAAATTATTGTTACAATGACGCCCTACTAACATACGAACTTACCAGTTTCAACAAAGATTTGTTGATGGATTTGCTTGTAATCATTGCAAGAATTGGAAGATTGCCAATGGATGACATTGCAAGATTAGGGGTGTCACAGTGGATTCGAAATTTACTATATTATGAACATAGACGAAGAAATTATCTAATTCCAAAACGTGAAGAATTGCAAAGAAGATCAGAAGGAGTGATGTCAGATGCGGTAATCAAAGATAAAAAATACCGAGGAGGTCTTGTTGTTGAACCAAAAGAAGGAATTCATTTTGATGTTGTTGTGATGGATTTTGCAAGTCTATATCCAAGTATAATCAAAGTTCGAAATTTATCATATGAAACAGTGAGATGTACCCATGAAGAATGTAAGAAAAATACAGTTCCCGGAACAAACCATTGGGCATGTACAAAGAAAAATGGTCTAACATCAATGATTATCGGATCATTACGAGATTTGAGAGTAAATTATTACAAAAGTCTATCAAAAAAAGAAACATTAACTGATGATCAAAAACAACAATACACAGTTGTCAGTCAAGCACTTAAAGTCATTCTAAATGCTAGCTATGGGGTTATGGGGGCTGAAATATTTCCACTATACTTCCTACCAGTTGCAGAGGCAACCACAGCTATTGGAAGACACACAATTTTAGAGACAATCAAAAAATGTGAAGCAACAAGTGTCGAAGTATTGTATGGAGATACAGATTCATTATTTCTCAAAAAACCAACCCCAGAACAAATCAAAATAGTGATAGATCAGGCAAAGAAAGATCATGGTGTAGATTTAGAGATTGATAAAACATACAGGTATTGTGTGCTAAGTAACAGGAAGAAAAACTATCTAGGAGTAACAAAATCAGGCAAAGTAGATGTTAAAGGGTTAACAGGTAAAAAATCCCACACTCCAGCATTCATCAAAAATTTATTTTATGAATTAGTAGACATATTATCCAAAGTTCAGACAATGGATGACTTTGTCAAAGCAAAACAAGACATTTCAGAAAAAATAGCAATCTGCGGTAAAAAAGTAGAAGCAAAAGAAATCCCACTACAAGATTTAACGTTTAATGTAATGCTAAGTAAGGCTCCTTCAGAATACATAAAAACAATTCCACAACATATTCGAGCTGCAAAGCAATTAGAATCAATTAGAGAAATAAAAAAAGGCGATAAAATTTCTTTTATCAAAATTCTAAATAAACCAGGTGTAAAACCAGTTGAACTAGCAAAGAAAGAAGAAATTGATTCTAAAAAATACATGGAATTTATGGAATCAACACTAGAACAAATTACATCCTCAATGGATTTGGATTTTGATACAATGTTGGGAAAACCAAAGCAGACAGGATTAGATGAATTCTTTTGGAGTTGATTTGAATTATGGAAGTTGATGGAACATTTTTGGCAATATTAGGCATTACAGCTGGAGTATTAATTCTCACAGGATGGGTAGAGCAAATTTACAAAGGATATAAAACAAAGAGGCTAAATGATGTTTCAAAGTTTTTGATGATATTCATAGCTGCCGGATCAATTCTATGGCTAGTTTATGGAATTATAGTATCAGATGTATTCATCATAGGCACTAATTTGGTAGGATTAACTTTAATGATAATTGTGTCAACAATGAAAAAACGGTATGACAACTTGTCAAAAATAAAAGAATCATAATCAAGAATTAAATACAATACAGAAAATTTCAATGAAAGATGTTTGTAATTAATTGTAAAAATTATGAAGAGATAGCAGGAGATAAAATAATAAAATTTGTAAAAATTGCAGAAAAAATTTCTAAAAAATATAAAGTAAAAATAGCAATCTCCCCACCACAGCATTTGGTTGGATTAGTAGCAAATAGTTCCATTCCAATTTTTGCCCAACATATTGATGTCTCCAAAGTAGGAAGTACAACTGGTTTTGTAATTCCAGAATTATTAAAAAAATCCAAAGTTAAAGGATCGTTAATCAACCACAGTGAGCATAGAATTACAAGTAAAGAGATTGAAAAATTAGTTTTAAAATTAAAAGAATTAAAAATGACATCCATTTTATGTGTGAAAGATATTGCAGAAGTAAAAAAATATGTTAAATTAAATCCAGATTATATTGCAATAGAGCCTCCAGAATTAATTGGTTCAGGAAAAGCAGTTTCTAAAGAAAAGCCAGAATTGATTGCAAAAGCTGCAAGCATAGTAAACAATTCAAAAAATAAAACAAAATTACTTTGTGGTGCAGGTATTGTGTCAGGAGAAGATGTAGCAAAAGCAATTGAATTAGGATCAAAAGGGATCTTGGTTGCTAGCGGAATTATTAAGGCAAAAGATTGGAATAAAGTAATTTTGGAATTTACCAAGGCATTAGTTTAAAAAGCCAAATAATTTACAAAATTCTGCATGCTAAAAAACAAACCAGTTTATGCATTTGAAGAAGCAGACAGTAAAAAAAGAATGCTTCTAGGTGGAAAAGGGGCAGGATTAAGTGAAATGACCAGACTAAAACTGCCAGTACCTCCAGGATTTACGATTACAACAAAAGTTTGTAACAAGTATTATGATAACAACGGGAAACTTCCAAAAGATGTGATGCCAGCAGTAATGAAAAACATTGCAAAGATGGAAAAAAAGACAGGTAAAAAATGGAATTCGGTAAAAAATCCACTATTAGTTTCAGTTCGCTCAGGAGCTGCCATCTCAATGCCAGGAATGATGGACACAATTTTGAATTTAGGATTAAATGAGAAAACAGTAAAAGGATTTGCAGAACAAACAAAGAATCCACGTTTTTCATGGGACTCGTATAGAAGGTTTATTCAATTATTTGGAAAAGTCGTATTTGGAGTAAATGATGAAAAGTTTGATCATGTTTTAGATTCTGCAAAAACCAAACAAGGAGTTACAGATGACAGTAAGCTAAACGTAGAATCATTAAAAACAATTGTAACAGAATATAAAAAAATCTGTGAAGACCACACCAAAAGAAAATTTCCAGACACAGCTGATGAGCAACTAGTATTATCGATAGAAGCAGTATTCAAAAGCTGGATGGGAGAAAGAGCAATAGTTTACCGTGAAAAAAATAATATTACAAAAGATATTGCAAATGGAACCGCAGTTAATGTGGTTACAATGGTATTTGGAAATATGGGAGATGATAGTGCAACAGGAGTTGTATTTACAAGAAACGGACATAACGGTAAAAAAGAATTAGAAGGAGAATATCTAATCAATGCACAAGGCGAAGATGTTGTTGCAGGAGTAAGAACAGGAATGAGTATCGAATTATTAAAAAAAGATATGCCAAAATCATATAAAGAACTAAGCAATGCATGTGCAAAATTAGAGAAGCATTTCAGAGAACCACAAGATATTGAATTTACTATCGAGCAAGGGAAATTCTATTTGTTACAAACAAGAACAGCCAAGATGAGTGCTGCAGCCCTCGTAAAAACATCAGTAGATATGGTAAAAGAGAAATTAATCAATAAAGACAGAGCACTTACAAGAATCCCAGCTCAGCAATTAGAAGCATTACTTCATAGAACTATGGATGAATCAAAAATTAAAAATTATGAACAATTAGCAAAAGGAATTCCAGCATCACCGGGTGCTGCAAGTGGAATTGTTGTCTTTGATGTTAAAAAAGCAATTGAATTAGGAGATACAGGAAATAAAGTAATTCTAGTTAGAAAAGAAACAAAACCAGAAGATGTTCCAGCATTCTTTTCATCAGAAGGGATTTTGACTAGTTTAGGAGGAAAATCATCTCATGCAGCAATCGTCTCAAGAGGAATGGGAAAACCATGCATAGTAGGATGTCCAGAATTAAAAATTAATTATGATAACAACACATGTACGGCAAACGGAATTACCATCAAAGGAGGAGAAACAATCACCATTGATGGTAGTGCAGGAACAGTTTACATCGGAGATATACCAACAGTAGAGCCAAAGGTGACAAAAGACTTTGAACAAATTTTAGACTGGGCACAAAAAACAAAAACACTTGGAATTAGAGCCAATGCAGACACACCAGATGGAGCAATACTAGCAAGAAAGTTTGGAGGACAAGGAATTGGATTATGCAGAACAGAAAGAATGTTCAATGGAAGTGATAGAATTAATTTATTCGTAGAAATGATCATGGCTGAAAATATTGAAGAGAGAAGTAAGATCTTAAACAAATTAGGCCAATTACAAAAAAGTGACTTTATTGAAATTCTAAAAGCAATGGAAGGATACGAAGTTACAATCAGACTATTAGATCCTCCACTACACGAATTCCTACCAAATCCAGAAGAATTAGTAGAGAAAATTCAGAAATTAGAAGCAACTGGAGATACAAATGAAATCAATAAAGCAAAAATTGTTTTAAAAAGAGCAAGAGAATTAGCAGAAATTAATCCAATGATGGGTCATAGAGGAGTCAGAGTAGGGATCACATATCCAGAAATCTATGAAATGCAAATTAAAGCAGTATTTGAAGCATTAGTTGAATTAACAAAAAAGAAAGTTAAAGTACACCCACAAATAATGATTCCACAAATCAGCAGTATTGCAGAATTAAATCACATAAAGAAAATTTATGACACCATTAAGAAAGAAACTGAAACTAAAAATAAAATGAAATTAAAAATTAACTTTGGGACAATGATAGAAGTTGTAAGAGCTGCACTAACTGCAAATGAACTTGCAACCACAGCAGAATTCTTTAGTTTCGGCACCAATGACTTGACTCAAGGAACATTTAGTTTTAGTCGAGAAGATGTTGAAGGAAAATTCCTTTCAGAATACATGGAAAAAGAACTCTTAGAAAGAAACCCATTCCAATCAATCGATGTTAATGGCGTAGGCAGTTTGATAAAAATTGGTCTAACTGCTGGGCGTGAATTACGACCAAACATGGAAGTCGGAATATGTGGAGAACATGGAGGAGATCCAAGTTCTATCAAATTCTGTCACGGAGCAGGACTAACTTACGTAAGTGCATCGCCACACAGAATCCCAATTGCAATAGTTGCAGCAGCACAAGCAGTAATTGAACAACCAAAAAAAGCAAAATCCAAACCAAAGAAAAAGAAAAAATAAATAATTCTATAAATTATCAAAATCATGACAAAAAATATTAGCTGTTCTGATGCAGGAAAAGATTGTAAATGGTCAGCATCAGCACCAACTGAAGAAGAATTGATGGAAAAAGTCACTCAGCATGTTATCGAGGAACATAAAGAAATCGAATTAAATTCAGAGTCTATTTCAAGTATCAAGTCACTCATCAAAGACATCTGAATTTTTAAAAATTTATTTTAATTCTTAAAAAAAGCAATATCAAACTTGAAAATAACATCTTTGCTAATATCCTACATTTGGCATAATTGATCATGGCATTTAGTAAAACATGTCCAATATGCAATCAAAACTACTCCTCACTGATTATGTATATGTCGCATATCAAAAATAACCACAGTAAAGAATCTCCAGAATCATTTGTGAGAGAACCAGGAGAATTGAAATGGAGATTAAGTAGTGACTAAAGTAAAAGAATCTCTAAAAATAAATTTTTAAATCAACCAAAATCATCTCTAAATGAATTGCTACCTAGAATTGACTCTATTAAACAAATTAGACTAAAAATCGGCATCACTCAAAAAAAACTTGCAACCATGACAGGAGTGAGTACTTCAATGATCAATCAAATTGAATCAGGAAGAAGTAAACCAAGTTATGAAACAGCTAAAAAAATCTTTGAAAGCCTTACCAAACTAGAAGGAGAATCATCATCCCATACAGCAGGGGATTTTTGTAGTAAAGACATTGTAAAGCTAAAGCCAACAAATACTCTTCACGACGCAATTAAAAAAATGCATGAGTTATCTATTAGTCAGATTCCTGTTTTCAATAATTCAGATGTCGTAGGAGTGGTATCAGAAGATGGAATAGTAAAACATCTTTCAGATTTGGGAGAAACTGAATTAAAAAAAGCAAAACTAGCAAACACTATGGATTCAGTTCCACCAATAGTAGATTTTGACACTCCAGCAAATATACTAGTGCCATTGATAAGATATTCCAAATGCATCCTAGTTTCAAAAAAATCAAAAATTGTAGGAATCATAACAGCATCAGATACTTTGAAAATAATGTAATAACAGTTTTGAGTGTTCTCTAATCCCCAATAGTCTTAAGACATTAAATTTCAAACATTTACAGATGATTACATATGTAAAAGATGTGGGGCATCGTGTAGAAGTTCTAGAGGTATTGGAAAAAATTTCAAACTATGTAACAGATGTAATAAAATAAGACAAAAAGAAAGCAAAAAATGATCTATTGAACTAGGATTTGACTTTTACCCCATTTGAGATCAAACTCTTTTTGAGTCATTTTAATTTTTGATTTGCATTTAACACATCTGCGAAATTTGTTTGTTTTTGAATATCTCCAAACATGAGCTTCACTAATTTTATGGCAATTCATGCTAGTCAAAATTTCAAGTCCACTTTAAGCGTATTGATATCTAGGATCCGTTTAATGAGATTGTTCTTTAGGATGAGAGCAAAGTTCAGTCAATACACCATGTAGTGATTTAGGATGAATGAAAGTAACTTTAGTTCCAGCAGATCCAGGCCGAATGCTACCTAAAAATTGAATTCCACATCCCTCCATTCGTTCAACCTCGCCTTCAATGTTATCCGTGTCTAATGCCAAATGGTGCAATCCTTGACCTTTTTTATCTAAAAATTTCTTTATTGGACTAGAATCATTTGTAGGTTGCATTAACTCCACACGAGCATTCTCTAAATGTAAAATAGCAACTTTAACACCTTCAGACTCTACTGTTTCAAATTCAACATTATCAACACCTAGAAATTGTTGGTAAATTTTTGCAGATTCTTCAACATCATTTACTGCAATTGCAATATGATCAATTTTCATCTAAAAGACTTTCTCAACTTGCAGTATTAATTGATTTATTTTAAAAATATAAAAAAGAATTAAAATTTAATCCCACGCCTAGAACATTAATGGGTTTTATTAGTGGTGAAATAAGATCATAACTCCTACGATGAATGAATTAAAAGTAAAAAAAAAATTTACAGATATCTACACACAAGATTCACCACATGGCTATCTAAAAGAAATGGAACGATTAGAATATGATATATCAGATTCCACAAAATCATTGTATAACTCCATCATAGAACAACTTGAAAAAGAATTATCAAGACCCATCAATATCTTAGACTTGGGAAGTTCATACGGCATCAACTCATCATTAATAAAATATGATTTAACAATGTCAGAATTAAATAATTTCTTTTTAAATAAAACCAAACCTACAAAAAAAGAAACTAAACAATTCTATGAGCAATGCACATGTAATGACAATCTAAATTTCTATCAAATAGATATCTCAGAAGAGGCTCTAAAATTCTCAGAGGAAATGGATTTGTGCAAAAAAGGCATAAATGTTGATCTTGAAGATGAAAAATTAAAATTGTTAGAATCATTTCCAAAAATAGATGTAGTAATTGCAACTGGTTGTATTGGCTATATCGGATACAAGGCATTTTCAAATTTATTAAAACTGATTAAAAATAGACAATCCAATTCAGTTGAATCTAAAAAAGAATATACCACTCCAATTTTTGCATTCTCTGTTCTCAGAATGTTCGATATGGGTGATATTAAAGAAGTTTTTGAGATGAATGATTACTCTATTGTAAAAAGTAACATAAAATCAATACGTCAAAGGAATTTCTCAGATCCTAAAGAAAAAACACAAACCATTTCAATATTACATGATATGGGAATTGATACTGAAAAATATGAAGACGACGGTAATTTCTACGCCGACTTTTACATTGCAAAATCAAAAAATTAGTTTAATATAACTTCAAAAATAAATTAAACAGAAATCTAACTAAAAGACTTTATTTACATATGACCTTGTACATTTTATTTTTAGTTTGTACTTTGTTTTACGCCTAAATTTACTTTAATCATTTTCTCACATATTCATTAAGAATTGCACTATAGCTGACTGAACTATTCTCTTTTTCTATTTTCTTTGCTTGTAGTAATCGCAGTTTCTTGTCTAGTTCATCATCTATTATTATTGTGACTCTTTTTGCCATAGTATGATGACTCTATCTGGCATTTTCTAACTTTTTTTGAGATGTAAATTCACTCTTTACCATAAAGATAACATCGCAGTTTATTGAAAAACTCCATGTCGGCAAATTATACGGCATTAGAGAGGTCCAAATTAATTTCAGATAACACAATATTATAAAATCCTCAAATTGAAGAAAAACACAAAATTACAAAACCATACACTAGCCCAATAGAGAATTAGACCCTTTGAGGTTATGGCCTTTTCTTTAAAATTACCTCACAAGATACAGTGTTTTCTCCTGGCATTGCCATGGCACGTGTCATAGTTTCATTATAAAAATAGAGCATCAGTGATTTATTTTTGAATATATAAAGAACTGATCACTGGTGGCGTTGTCCACTTTTTCAATCCGAAAGTAGCGAAAAGCTTAAAGATCATGAAAACCCGACTGCTAACTCTTTTTGATCAGTTTGTCCTATGCTTTTTCAATGAATGGAAAATATCAAAAACCCAAGGACTATTACAAAAACTATGAGAGAAAACAAAAAAAGAAGGGAGTAAAACTCGTCAAAAAGTTTTCCCATCTCGTAAATTTGCTGTCCAGGCATACAAGTTTGTCTAAGAAAGACATCGTATATGCAGTCTTGCTGATATATCGAGAAGGCCTTCAGTTGTCATTCAGAAGGTTTGTCTCATATCTGCAAGACCAGACACAGTTAGTGGAACGCTACTGCCTAAAAAAGATTCCAGGCAAATCGTGTCTACACAAGGCAGCAACAAGAATTGCAGGTTGTATTGACAAACTACAGGATGTGATTCTTGCACAGGCAGGACGAGACGCA
>JARPSM010000025.1 GCA_029782475.1 Nitrososphaerota archaeon | reverse complement strand
ATCGGCTCTCCTTTTTTTGACCAGTACTTTACTCCGCTTGCAGGATCATCTATGAATATTGCATCATCAAAGACGACAACTGCAAATTTATTAGATTCTAGGTGTGAAATCTGCCTTTTTGCGTTGTGTTGCCATTTTTTGATGTGTTTTATCGCTGCCCTGTTGATGTGGATGCGTTTGACAGTCTTGGCAGACATGTCAAGCTTGTGCAATATCCTTCTGATGTTTGTAATGTGGTAGTTTACTCTGAATTTTTTTTGTACGATACACTTGAGTTTCTTTAGTGTGATGATGCCGTCTGCGTCAGATACAACCTTTGCAATCTTTTCGAGTTTTATCTTTGGCAGTCTGCCTGACTTGAAAGATCCACGAAGGCGTCTATGCCGCCCTCCTTGAATCGTTGCACCCACCACATGGCGACCCAGTTGGGGCACTGCAAGAGTAAATCTGCTGCAAACTGAATGCTTGCATTGTTCATACAAACCATGTTTACGGCAAGTATCTGGGCACGTACGTGGAATCCTTTTCCTTCTTGCATGCTTTCTTTAGATCTTTGGAAGTTACTGTTGTCATACAAAAGCTGCGTTATCTTGATCAATATCTATTACTAACTGATTAATTTGATCTCTCATGAACTTTTTCTCGACAGTAGCTTGATGAGCCCTGCCCCACAATTGACACATTCATCTAGATTCGAGTTACCCCATAGATTATTTTCAAATATTTCTTACTAGAATATCTGTATGTAATATTGAACAATTACCCTTTTTTGTGCCTAAAATAATCCTAAAATCAGCATATTTCATCCTAAACATGAAAAGCCAAAAAGAACTCTTTTGCGCCCTTTTTCGAGAGTTCTTTGTTTTTTGTTTGACAATAATTGGTAGTAAATGTACATTTTGGACATCCTCCCCAATTTTCTTCTTCTTTTTGATTTTTGTCCTTTGGACAATCACAATCATTTATCAATGAATTACCTGTGTTGAGCACTTTTTCGAATTCGTCATAGATGATTTTACTGCATCCGTTAAACCCATCTGAAGAATTATCATAAATGTAGATTACTCCCTTTTCATAATATACGTCAATATCACTTGACTCTGCTTTTGTTAGAATTTTACTTGCGTTGACTAGAACATGAGATATTGTATGAACTCTAGAGTCATTAACTATTGGACTTTTTGAATCTGAAATATGTTTTGAGACAAATTCTGTGGAAAGTGTTATGCTGACTGCTGAATGTTTTGATTTCCAATGAAAGTTTTTCCAAGATGATGTGTTGCTACGATTATGCATTTCATATTGGTCTGTCGTTTCATTATAGTTCCCTTTCATGTATCCTGTGATTGTTCTATCCAGTGAAATTATCCCATAACGCAGATATAGTTTTTTGTCATTGGATGTGATTTCTCTGTGAATTGCTTTACCTTCAGATGTTTGAATAATTGAAGTTTTAACTATTGGAATTGTTCTTTTTTGTTTTTCATATGATTTTACAAGATATGCCCTTGCCCCGTTTTGAGATTTTATGAGGGAATTTACTTCATAGTTTTGTTTATTGAAATGGTAAATTGCCTTTTGATGTAATTGATAATATCCTACAGGAATCCCACGCGTTCCTATTTTTCTTGAATTATAGTAAATGGCAATTTCTTCAGATGCTCCTCTCAAGTTTACACTGTTTGCAAAGTCAAAGAACAGAGATTTATCTGACTCATCCATAGCTTGGTCTTCAATCTCTACTGATTCCTCATGTTTTTCAGAAATTATTGGGTTTTCCTTGTTAATTGGAATAATGTGGTCTTGTGAGAGATACTCATCAATATGACGTGCAAAATAGTGACATGCTGCATCGTCAGGATCAAACACACAGATGGCATAAGATTTCTGACCTTTTCTTCCTGCTCTGCCTATTCTTTGAATAAAAGAATCAAATTCATTTTTGAATGCAGAAATTACTACATCTACATGTCCAATATCGATTCCCAATTCCAAAGTTGGTGTACATGATAATACGTCTAGTTCACCTGCCTTCATTTGAGATTCGTATAGTTTCCTATCTTTTTGATCGAGACCGCCTCTGTGGATTTGTATCCTAATTCCTGCATTTGCCTCTTCAGCATTTGATCCTAAAAATTCTGCATCGTTATGAGAGTTGCTAAAGACTAGTTGGGTTGAATTGTTTTTGTAACAAATTGATGATAGCATTTCCATTGTAGTTCTTTGTTTAAATTTTCTCGGCATTACAAAAAACATGTGCATGTTTTGTTTTCGTCTAAATTTACTTTTGATGTAAGTAAATGAGTCTTCTGGCAAATCAAACATATTTGAGAAAAATTCTTTTGAATTGTCAAGAGTAGCTGATGAGCCAACAAATTGCACTTTGCTCATGAATCTTTTCATTCTTTTTAACACATGATACACGTTAGAACCATGAAAACTAGTGTAGGAATGTGCTTCATCCATTACTATAATTTTTGCATTTTTGAATAATTCATTCCATTTTTTATCCTGTAAAATTAAATGATAATTGATAAAATCAAAATTTGTTGCAATGATTAGTGATTTTTGACTTGCATCTGAAATTATCATGTCTTTGTAATCTGTACTTTGTCCGCCATGAATTGAATAGATTCCAATTTTATCTGACAGTTTACATTTCTGAATTAAATTTGAAATCTTTGATACTTGGTCGTCAATTAATGCATTGAGCGGATACACGAGTAGCGTGAAAACTCCTGGGGTTGGATTCTCTGAAATTTTTTGTATTACTGGAATTGCAAATGCTTCTGTTTTTCCAGAGCCTGTTGGCGCTGAAATAATTGAATTCTCTCCCTTTAGAATTGCTCTTACTGATTCTTCTTGGAATGGCAGCAATCCTGTAAACCCATACTTTACCAATCCCTTGATGATGTTCTCTGATAGTACGTCACTTAGTGTTTCAATCGGAATCTTTTCAGCTTCTGGCGCAATTAGTCTTTCGTAGTGGATTAATGCCAAGGATTCTTCCTTATGCCCTTGAATTATTTCTCTGATTATTGGATCATTGTAAATTAATGATTTTGGAATTTTAGAAATATCATACATGATACTTTCTGGTAATGGGATTTTGTTTTCAGGTTCTTTTGGTTTTGGTTTTGCGTATTTTTTTATTTCATCTGGATAGTATGACATTCCTGATTCAGTTGGATCATCACATCTGTGCGGTTCGTCTGTCCTTGAATCAATTGGGATGAATTTCCCACTATCTGATTTGAATATCTCATCCCAGTAAATTTCTGCACCGCAACCTTTTGAGCACTGTTTAGTTTTCCCTGAATAGTTAACTCCGTAGGTCGGTGTTTTAACTAGAATTTTTTCAGGGTTGCACTTTGGACAAACCCATGGACCTCCAACATCTTCATAGCTTTGAACAAGCCTAGAATCACAGTTGGAACAAAATTTCATGAATGAATTATTGGATTGATTCACCATTAATGAACCGATGAGATCAAATAATTTGCCATAATTTTTTCATTTGTAACTCCAAAATTGACATAATTTAAAAAATATTATTGAGCGAGAGTTGATTTTACCGATTTAAGATCTATTCGGCGGGGTTTTGTCATTTAGTACACAATCTTACAATTTTGTTATGTCTAACTTTAGAGTAGAATTCTTTATGACTATCTCAAATAGAGAAATAGAAAATGAAAATTAGACTTTTGATAATTTGAGATTAAAATGAAGAGGAAAAACATGAATGATTCAGCAAAACCATGTGTATGTGGACATGAGAAAAATGAGCATATTTGGGTTCAGAAAAGCGTATCTCAGATTGCATTCTTAGGGGAAGGATTCTTTCGTACTCCTCAAGAAGGTCGTGGCGCTTGTAAATTATGTACATGTTGGCAATATGAGACGCCAAGTAAATTCAAGTCATCACGGATATAACTTGTCAAGAAAGACAAGAAAAATCTGATGAGAATAGATGTACCCGATATGAAACACTATTTGACAACCATAATGAAATGAATCATTCTTTTCAATATAGAAAATGAAAAACAAATTTTTGATAATCAGCATCTTGTTTTGATTTTATCTGGTATGTTGGATGAATCTTTTGCAGACAAAAAAATTAAACTGCATTTGGATCAAACAATCAATGTGAATGATCTTAAATTTACTTTTTCTGATGTGAATGACTCACGTTGTCCTTCTGATGTTACATGTGTTTGGGCTGGACAAGTAAATGTAATTATTCACATTGAAAATCAAACTCATTCAAAAACAGTTGATTTTATGCCTACTGATTCATACACATTTTTTTCGCCATATGAAATTATTTTACTTGATGTTAGTCCATATCCGACTAGTACTAAAAAATCAGATGATCAAATTGCAACACTTGTCATATCTAGTTTAGATGGAAAATCATCATGTGAAAAACATGGGGCGGTTAAAGATGGATTATGCATTAAAGATGCTGGATTCATTCGAATAGATGATTCATCATTTTCTAAACAAAGTTTACAGACTGGTGAGACGATATCTGATGTAGAGACATTTACTACTATGTTTGTAGGCAGTTTGGGTCCTATCCTTATTGCATTTTTTATCATTATTTATGCAGTTAAAAAAAGAAATACTAGGAAGAGTGATAATTCAAAAAAGTGAGAACTAGATGTTCTCTTGATTTTATGCTTTAAAATCATATAATATGAATACTACGATATGTTTAAAAGACAAAAATCAAAGTCTTTAGAATGGGTAAAATTGGAATGAATTCTGGATTTTCATTTTTCAGCATTGCAATTTTGGTTGCAGTCGTGATTGTTCCTAGTTTTGATAGCGTTTATGCCCAACCTTTGCAAAAAGTTAATGCTGTTGTGCTTGAATTTGATGGAACTTTTGCCACTGTGGAAATTTCCTGGAATGATAATGGTGCATCATACTATGAATCTGGATGTGTAAGCTGTATGCCTAATTTGTCTGATACTACAACTGACAATTCACTCATTCTAAACAATGTGACTTCTTTAGCAAGTGGCAATACTCTGTTGTATGTAATTGCATATGATGACGCTGATGAAATAATTTCAGCCAAGCAGATAATGTTACAACTACCATAATATACGGTAGTAGATACACATCCTGATATGGTAAAAGTAACAATCAATGCAAAAGAAAACGGTCCATTAATTGTAGAAACTGATGGAAAGAGATTGTGTGCATTATGTAGATGTGGCGCATCAGAAAAAACACCAAACTGTGATGGCTCACATGCAAAATCTGGGTTCAAAGCAGATGCATCTGAAATCAAAATCTGCGATTAATTTTACATTTTTTAATTTTCCACTTGTCTGTGTCTATTTAATACATAGTTTTACATGAATTTCTAATGGGTAAAGTTTGAGAATAGAACGTTTTATGAACTTCAATTATTCATTTAGATGTGTGAAACGTTCTACTGTATTAATTGGACTTGGAATAATTGTTTTGGGAATTTGTATACTTGGCGGATTATCTTTGATGGATTCAGAGTCAATTGAAAAAACAAAAATACTGTTACCCCTAATAGAACCCGAATCACCGCAACAAGAAAAAAATGTGTCTAATAATGTAAAATGCGCACCAACTGCTTTTGGTGGAATGCGATGTTCTCCGTAATTTGAAAATCTAAGTATTGTCTTCTTTATGTCTAAAATTATAATGGCATCTCTTGTTGCAAAACCAATCTAACCCTCCTAGGTATTCAACACGATCTGACTTGCCGCAAAATGTACATTTTATGAAATGTTTCATGCGTTTTTCTTTGTTCATAATGGTGTTATTTTCCTTAATTTATTGTATCCATGTGAATTCTTTATAACTATTTGTCACATTTTCCTTGCATTGAATACAGCTCACGCTAGAGAAACATCTAAACGCCAGTGACTAGCAGGATTTCGGACACGACGTATCCATTCGAGGTTCTCCCTCAGTACCATCTTCATCCATTTATT
>JARPSM010000019.1 GCA_029782475.1 Nitrososphaerota archaeon | reverse complement strand
GTGTCCGAATACTATGCCACAGTTGGGGAGATGCGTCATACAGTATCAGAATATTTCAGGACAGCGCGTCCGGAACTTGACGTGATGAAGTTTATCAGTAGAAGCCCACTTACACTCAAGAACTTTTGATCGACAGTATAGGCACTGATGAAGAGTTCCACAATGAGCTTGTCGTGTTAACCGGACTGGTAAATTTTGATCTTTTGTGGGACGAAAAGCGTGAACGGCTCAAACTTGATTTTTAATTTTACGATACAGGGTGGCATTGCTGCGCTGTGATTCTGCGCATTATTGTATGAAAAACTGACTATTTTTGGATGAACTGTCCGAGTTGTTACATGTGTAAGCTTTGTACATGGGGGATCTTTGTACATGCAAAAGCTTTGTACATGCAAAATTAGACTGATCTCATGCAATGACGTTATGAGAAGATCGATTACGCATCAACTCTATTAATGAAAATAGAGTTTTAGAAAAATAGGAGATCAAAACAACGACAAACATAAAAATAGAAAAAACATTATTTCCCAATATTGACCTCCAATCCAGAGTTACAGTCAGAAATTTCATTACTAGAGCAGTTTAAAGAGACACGCAGTAGAACACTAGAATTAGTAAAAACTTTAGAAACCGATGATTTTGTAGTTCAAACTACATTTTTTACGAGTCCGCCAAAATGGCACATAGGGCACGTAAGTTGGATTTATGAAACAATAATGAGTAAAATTGACAAAAATTACGAGTTTTACTCTAAAGAATTTTCAGAATATCTAAATTCCTATTATCAACAATTCGGTGTACCACACGACAAAGGTTTACGAGGAGTTGTTTCAAGGCCAACAACTGATCAAATTTTTCAATATTTCAATACAATAAATCAAAGAGTTGAAAAGTTTATTCAAACTCAAACTCTAAGTGAAGATGCAGTAAAACTAATCATGACAGGGTTTCATCATGAATGTCAACATCAAGAACTCTTGGTGTATGATTTACAACATTTACTTGCAGAACAATACAGACCGGTAAAGAAAAATGAAATCATAAAACAAACAAGCGTTGATAGAAAAACAATAGATATCAAAGGAGGATTATACATCATGGGGAACAAAGGAGATGAATTTTGTTACGACATTGAATTGCCAGAACACAAAGTTTACCTTAACGATTACAAAATAGAGGAATTCCCAGTAACAAATAAAGAATATCTAGAATTCATTGAAGATGGAGGATATGAGACCTACAAATATTGGTTATCAGACGGATGGGAAAAAGTCAAAGAAAACAAATGGAAATATCCAATGTATTGGGAAAAAATTGAAGGTAAATGGTATACAAGAGACTTTTTAGGAATTAGAGAAATAAATCAAAACCAACCAGTATGCCATGTAAGTTTCTATGAAGCAAATGCATATTGTAAGTGGGCAGGTAAAAGACTTCCAACTGAAGCTGAATGGGAAAAAGCTGCTTGTTGGAATGAAGACAAACAAGAGAAAACCACATTCCCATGGGGAAATGAAAAGCCAACTAATGAAAAATGTAATTTACTCGAATCATATCATTGGGGCTGTTCTGAAATAGGATCATATCCAAATGGAGCTAGTCATTCAGGATGTCAACAAATGATTGGAGATGTATGGGAATGGACATCATCAGAATACACAGGATACCCAGGATTCAAGTCAGGATTTGATGAATACAACGACAAATGGTTTACAAATCAAAAAATCTTGAGAGGAGGTTCCTTTGGAACACCAAAGATGTCAATTAGAGGGAGTTACAGAAATTTCTTCAGATTAGACGAAAGATGGTTGTTTTCAGGTTTTAGATGTGTCGAAAATATTTAGTTTTTTGAAACTAGTGTTAGTGAGAAATGAGTATTGTTATCTAACCAAGTATGATTAATTTTAAATCCAGAACTTTCAAGAAGGGTTTTAATTTGTTCTAGAGTAAATTTGTGAGAGTATTCAGTATGGATTAATTCATTTTTTTCCAAATTTAATGAAAGATTAGATTTTGAAATTATTACAGACTGATTCACTAGAGATTTCAAATACATTTCAATTCTTTGGTATTCCTTATTGTAAGTAGAATAATGTGAAAAATTATTTAAATTAAAATCAGCATCAAGTTCATCATTTATTCTAGACAAAACATTTAGATTAAATTCTGCAGTTACACCTTGTGCGTCATCATATGCAGATTCTAAAATGTGTGTGTCTTTTACCAAATCCAAACCAATTAAAAATAAATCTCCAGATTTCATTGTTGAATTTATTTTTTCTAAAAAAGTTTTACCATCAGAAGGGGAAAAATTACCAAAACTAGAACCTAAAAATATGATCAGGTTATTTTTGTCGTCATAATTTTGTAAAAATTCCAATCCACCTTCATACGTATCAATAATTCCAGTGATTCTAAGATTATCATAATCTTGTAATAGTTGTTCTGAACTTTCAGTCAAGATTTCAGAGATATCAATTGGGAAATATTCAGTAGTTTGTTGCATTTTAGCAAATATATCAAGCAGTAATCGTGTTTTCACTGATGCGCCACTGCCAAGTTCAACTAATCTAAAGGAATCATCCACAAATGAAGGCAATTCAGCCTGTAAATTCTCCAATATTGAAATTTCAGTCCTCGTAGGATAGTATTCAGGAAGAGTGCAAATTTTTTCAAATAAATCAGAGCCTTTCTTATCATAAAAAAATTTAGGCGTGATAAATTTAGGATTCGTGTTCAAGCTTGAATATATCTCTTCAGCAAATGTTTTCTCAATTTTACTAGCGTGAGGTTTAAAGTACTGGAGTTTATAATCTATAACATATTTTTTATAATCAAGATTTTTTTGGATTGTTTCATTCAATTATTAATCCGCTTTTTATTTAACATAAATGCTTTATCCCAAATTTTACGCATAAAAGATATTTCTTGATATACTTCTTCATTCAACAATAAACATTGGATGAAATTCTCAGAATAGAACATTTGAAAAAACATTTCACAAAGAAAGGAATGTTTGGGGGGAAATCAGTGACTGTGAGAGCAACTGATGATGTATCATTTTCAATAAAAAAAGGTGAAGTTTTTGTTTTAGCTGGAGAATCAGGTTCTGGGAAATCAACTATTGCAAAATTAATTCTTAAATCAATAGAATCAGATTCTGGGAAAATATTTTTTGAAGATCATGAAATTGATGATGATAAAAAAAATGTAGCAAAAATTAGAATGAATTGTCAAATGATACATCAAGACCCATACGACTCTATCAACCCTAGAATGAAAATTGGAGACATTGTATCTGAACCTCTTGAAATTCACAAAGTTGGGAATAAAAAAGATAGAATGAAAAGAGTAATCGAAGCATTACAAGAAGTAAAATTAGAACCAGCTGAAGACATTGTGAAGAAATATCCTCACATGTTGTCAGGAGGACAAAGACAAAGAGCGGTACTGGCAAGAGCTTTGGCAATAAAACCCAAAGTAATACTGGCAGATGAACCAGTTTCCATGTTAGATGTGTCAATCAGGGCTGAAATGCTAGAATTGATGCAAGAATTACAGAAAAAACACAACATCTCATTTATCTACATCACACATGACTTGGCTACTGCCAGGTATTTTGGTCAAAGAATAGGAATTTTGTACATGGGGAAAATTGTGGAAATTGGACCAATCAATCAGGTGTTAGTAAACCCCAGACATCCATATACTCAAGCACTAATGGATGCAATTTCAGAGCCAAATCCAGATAATTTACACAAAGAAAGAAAAATTAGAATCAATGAACAATCAGATATTGATGTGTATCAAGGGTGTAGATTCAGAGCAAGATGCCCATATGCCATTGAAAAATGTATAGAAGAACCAACATTAGAAGAAAATAATGCAGGACATTATTCAGCCTGTTTTGTCAAACTAGACTAGGAAGTTTTCATTGAAGGAATTCGTTTATCTTTGTAAGTGACAACATGGGACACTCCATTCTTTGGGAATACACCGTAGATCAACTTTGCTTTCTGAATTACAGAATCTTTTAGAGACACCATAATGAATTGACTTTCTTTAGAACGTTCTTCTAAAATTTTTGCCAATCTTTCAGAGTTTGGTGCATCAAGGTGAGCATCGACTTCATCAAAGAGATAGAAAGGAGATGGCTTTAATTTTTGTAATGCTAGAACAAACACAATTGCAGCTAGTGTTTTCTCACCACCACTAATTGATGTAGATTCCCTTTTTGGTTTATTTGGGAATTGAATTAAGTATGAAATTCCAGAATTGAATATATCATCTTCATTTTGTAATTCTAACCATGCATTACCATTAGTCATCTTGTTGAAAATTAAATGAATTTCCTTATCTACAGTATCAAATGCATCCAAGAAAGTTTGTCGTTTATCTTTTTCAATATCTTCAATAAATTTGACAATAGAATTTCTTTCAGCTTCAAGTGAATTCTTTCTTGTAGACATGGAACGATATCCATAAGATACTTCAAGGTAGGTTTCAGGAGCTTTTGCATTTAATGCATTTAGAGAAGATAATTCAGCAGTCAATCCATGTACAATAGGTTCGACATCAAATGTTTCCATGTCTTTATCAAATCCAAATACAGATAGGATTTGTTGTAGTTTAGTCTCTTTTTCAACTAAATCTCGAAGATCACGATTAAGGGAATCTGTTTGACGTTCTATGTTGTTGATTTGTTTTGTTAATTCTTTATCTTGCTCAGTCAAAACTTTTAGTTTATCATCAAATTCTTTGATATACCCAATAGAGGAACCAGATGTAGAAATTAATTCTTGTTCTTGTTCTCTTAGTTGTACAAGTATTTCATTTTTAGATTTCTTTTGAACATCAAGTTCGCTAATTTTGGTTTCTAATTCTTGTTGTTCTAATTTCAAAGAATCTTCTTCATCATGAAGACGGTTAGATTGAGATTTTTCTCGATTATCTTGAGTATCCATAGTTGTAAGTTGTGATTCTTTATCACGGTATTCATTCATAATTGTCGTATGTAATTTTTCAATCTCTGTTTTTTTAAGATTAATTCTTTGTAACTCACTTGCAATTCTAGATTGCTCTCCACTTGCATAGTTTTGTTCAACAATAGAAATTCTATCATTAAGTGAATCAATATGAGATTCACTAGTACTAATTTCTGATTCAATCATGTTATTTCTAATGGTTAAATCAGAAATTCGCTTTGTCAACTGTTCTTTCAGGTTAAGCGTAGATGAAATTCTAGATTTTAAATTAGAATAATTTTCAGTTGCAGAAGTTAAAGATTGTTCAGATAATGAAAGTCTATCAGTGTTTGATTGAATTGTATTATCTAATTTTTTAATTTCTTGTTTTCTGTTAAGCATTACTTTTTTGACCAAACTAATGGATTGGAATAAACCATCAATATCACTACTTAGAGAAATTAATTTTGTAAGTTTTGAAATTTTAGAATTATTATCAATTATAACAGTGCCGCCTTTAGCTTCAAAGAATTCACCGCCAATTGTTACAGATTTGTAACCAGATTGAGACAAATTGTATGCAGATTCTCTAGTCTCAGTAAGTAAAACATTCCCAAATAGGAAGGTTTTGAGTGCAGAATAGGCAGGATCACACTTTACATGGTCAGATAAAACCCCCAAGATTCCAGGTTCTTTCGGAATAGTTAATTTGAATTTTGGAATTGCATCAAGTGGAATAATTTTTAGTTTTGGAAGTTTTTTAGTTCTTGCAACTTCAGCAATACCAAGTAAGGTTGCAAAATCTTTAACAACAATTGCTTTAATCCAATCAGAGCTTACTGCTAAAACAGAGCGGTCATATTTTTTATCCCATGAAATCATTTCATATACCAACCCTACAATTCCAAGTCGTTCTGCATCTTCTTTTAATTTTGCAACAGTGTAATCCTCATGCATGAAACCTTTTACAGTTTTAATTTTTGATTCATAGCGAGTTGCTTGTTGATCTGACTTTTCAATTATTTGTGCCCATTCATCCATATCATCAACAAGAGTAGATTTTTTTGTCTGGTATTTTTTAATTCTTGATTTTAACTCACTAATTGAAGCATCATTATTTTTTATTAAAGATTCCAATTGAGATTGCGCTGTACTTAATTCTTCAATTGCAGATTCTGTTTCAGACAGTTTAATAGAATTAGTTTCAATAATTTTTTTAGATTGTTCTTTTTTATGTTGTATTTTAGAAAATTTTAATTTTGCATTATTTAGTTGTGCAGTAAGCGTTTGGATTTTTTCATCAATTTCAGATTTCTTAGCAGCTGCTTCAGATTGTTCAGTTAAAACTTTTTGTCTTTGAGAATCTACCAATTCTAATTTTTTTCCAATACTATTTTTCTTTTCGTTTGTTTCTTGTATGGAATCTTTTATTTTTTGAATTTGAATACCAATGTTATTTCTAGCACCATCAATAGATTCTAATTCAATTTTTAATTCAGGAATTCTTGTAGTGATTCTTTCAATTCTTTTTTGAGATGCAGATATTGCACTATTGTGAATCTCATATTGCTCCATTGCAGCAGCAATTTCAGTATCTAGTGCAGATTTTGTTTGATTGTAACTATTAGCATCACCCATTAATTTTGATTTCTCAGTTTCAAGTGATTCAATCTCGGCTCTCAGAATAGTTCTTTCTTCATCAAATTTGGTTACTTTTGTAGTCAGAGTGTGCAAAGTAGTCTCTTTTGAGACCTTTTGGCTAGTAACAACCTTCATTCTATTAGCGGCATCTATTGCTTTGTAGCGATTTAACTCACGTTCTAAGATATCATGGCGTAGTTTTTGGTTTCTCTCTTCTTCTAGCTCATCAATTCTCTTTTTGATTTCACCCATTTTGGCAAGAGCGATTTCTAATCGTCTGTCAGCCTCATCTAGTTGTTTTACAGATTCCTGTTTTTTATCATCAAAGTATGATAGACCGATTAAATCTTCAATTGTTTTTCTTTTTTCTTCAGAAGTGAATTCAGATATTCTAGTTACAGTTCCTTGTTGTACAGCATTAAGTTGACCCAAACCAGCATTGGCCATATCAAGTAAATCAAGAACGTGGCTTCGATTTGTTTTCTTTTTATTTAGATAGTATGTGTTTTCACCATTAGCATCCATTTCTCTTGTAATTTCAACTACATCAGAATCTATAGGAATTTTTCTATCAGAATTATCAAAGTGAACACTTGATCTTGCAAGCTTTGCTCCATGTCTTGCCCCTTCAACATCATGGATTAAAGATCGCAGTTTATCAACTCTCAAAACTTTTGGTTTATTTTCACCCATTGCAAAAAGAATAGCATCCAAAATGTTACTTTTACCAGAACCGTTTGGTCCAGAAATTGAAACTAGTCCAGGTTCAAACTGTACAGTAGTATTCTTAAATCCAAATGATTTGAAACCAAAGATCTCAACTTTTTTAACATGAACCAATGATAATTATTTCTCATTACGTAGGATAATCAATAGTTAACAAGTTTAGTTGACAGAATTGATTAATTTTTCTTGTTGTGTTATGATATTTTTCGTAGCGGTCAAAAGATCAAATATTATTTTGTAATTTATGATCGCATAGTTACGCCTACTATAATTACTAGGAAACAATTCTAAAAACATGGTCAATCTTGGGTTAATTCAAACTACATCATAAAGTACTAATCAAAATGGAATTTCTCACGCAGTAAAAATTCTTAAAAAATTAGGAAGGAATAACACAGACATTGTATGCTTTATTTTATGACATTACAAAAAAGAAAACATCCATTGTATCTCCTGTGATTGGACCAAATGGGGAATTCATAGGCAGACAAGAGAAAATCCACCCTTTTGACATGAGAAAGACAGTGTAAAGCCCAGGAAATGAGGCTAAAATATTCAATACTAGATGCAAATTTGGAGTGATAATTTGCTATGACATGGTATTTCCAAAAATAGCAAATGCTTTGGTAAAAAAAAGAGCCCAAGTCTTATCTCACCTAGTAGAATAGTCAGGAGGGGAATGATGGAGATTGACAAATGTACGTTCAAGTAAGAGCATTAGAGAATAGAATTCCAATTTTAGCAGATAATGTTGAGAATAGAAAATTTGGAGGAAACAGCCTCATCACAGATTTGAATGAAAATAACATAGTCACAACTAAAGTTATGAAATTAGATGGAGAATGTGGAATTAGTAGAGTTTGATTTGAATAAATATGAAAAGAGTAGAAAGAAGAGATTTTCAGATTCTAATAATTTTCAGTGACTAGTCGCCTGTAACAAATTTTTCACATGCAGCTTTTGCTAAAACATCTGAAGTTTGTTCAATAGGATGTTTCATCAAATATGCACTAGCAGGTTTGATTGGACCACCCACACCTCTATCAAGTGCAATTCTTGCCAATCTTATTGCATCAATTACAATACCGGCAGAATTTGCTTTATCATCAACTTCTAAACGCACTTCCATGTTATATGGAATGTTTGCCCATTGTCTACCTTCAATTCTCATAAACATGAGTTTAGTATTACCTAAAAACGGAATAAAATCTGAAGGACCTACATAGATTTGATCATCATCCAATCTTTCCTTGAGCTGACTTTGAACACTCTCAGTCTTAGAAATTCTCTTAGATGCCAATCGGTCTTGTTCCTTCATGTTT
The DNA here is from genome assembly GCA_029782475.1 of Nitrososphaerota archaeon. Classification (GTDB taxonomy): domain Archaea; phylum Thermoproteota; class Nitrososphaeria; order Nitrososphaerales; family Nitrosopumilaceae; genus Nitrosopumilus. Next base: position 15,584 of record JARPSM010000019.1, on the reverse strand, counting down.
AAGAAATCAGTATTACCCCCAACATTGATTTGGTATGTTTTTTCAATTTTTGTTCCTCTATCACTACAAAGTTTAGCCAAAGTTCTATGTACAATAGTAGCACCAACTTGTCCTTTGATATCATCTCCAATACAAGGAACGTTTGCATCTTCAAACTTTTTTGCCCATTTCTCATCTGATGCAATAAAGGATGGAATACAGTTTACAAATGCAGTCTTTGTATCTAAACAAATTTGAGCCCAGAATTCAGTTACTTTGTCAGAGCCAACTGGTAAATATGATACAATAATTTCAACTCCTTTTTCCTTAATGACTTTTTTTACCTCTTCAGCAATTTGTTCAGTTGTTTTTGTACTAACAATAGGTTTGATTCTATTTTCGACCCAAACACCTACTCCGTCTAAAATAGGACTTTCATAGACCAATGCCTCATTTTTGGGTAAATCGTCTTTAGCAATCCAATCAACCATGTTTGGATATTCATAAATTGCCTCATGCAATAGTTTACCAACTTTATTTTCACCAACATCAAATCCACAAACAAAGTCAATGTCATGAATTCCATATCCTGCTAATTTATCGTGAATAATACCTGTTACGTCTTGGGAAGGGTTTTTTCTATAATATTCAATTCCTTGAATCAAACCTGAAAAACAATTACCAATACCTACTAAACCAACTTTAATCCTATCAACCATTTAAAATCCATTATCGGTGGAGAGGTTTAAAGTTTCCCTAGGCAATTAAAAAACCATACATCAAAGGCAGAATTTTATATTCGGTACCGACATACAGTGTAATCATGATAGATCCTGGCCGTCCAGTAAAAGATATTCAAATTGATTCAAACATGTCAATAGAAAAAATTTTTGAAGAGTTGTCTCAATCAGGAGGATTTGAGTCAGTTAACCTATCAAGTGGATTAGAGATTTTAACAGAAATGATTTCAGATAAACAATGTTTGAGATTTGTTTCATTTGTTGGTGCAGTTGTATCTACAGGGTTGAGAGGAATAATAAAAGATATGATAAAAAACAAATGGTTTGATGTTGCAATTACAACATGCGGTGCATTAGATCATGACATTGCTAGACATTTTTCACATTACAAAGAAGGTTCATTCACAATGGACGATATGGAATTGGCAAATCAAAACATCCACAGATTAGGAAATGTTCTAGTACCAATGGATAGTTACGGACCACTAATTGAAGAAAAGATGCAGTCATTCTTAGAAGAAGAGTATCAAAAAGGGAACAAAGAGATGAGTACTGCAGAGATTTGTAAAATGATTGGAAAACATCTTGGCGAAGATTCTTTTCTATACTGGGCATACAAAAATGATATTGGTGTAGTAGTTCCAGGAATTATGGATGGAGCAGTAGGAAGTCAAATTTGGCTATTTACACAGAAACATGCAGATTTTAAATTAAACATGGTAGGAGATGCAAATTTGTTATCAGGGTTAATTTTCAAAGCAGAAAAATCAGGAGCATTCATGATTGGAGGTGGAATTTCAAAACACCATACATTATGGTGGAATCAATACAGAGAAGGATTAGACTATGCATTTTACATCACCACAGCACAAGAATTTGACGGTAGTCTAAGTGGTGCACTTGTACGAGAAGCAATTTCTTGGGGAAAAGTTACACAAATAGCAAAAGAAGCGACACTTCATGCAGAAGTAACAACAATTTTGCCATTCATTTATGCCGCATTACTTTCAAAAGTACAAAAATAAAATCAGATAAAAGCTATTATTTGATCAATATACAAAAAATTCAGTGATTCCTAAAATTAGAATTAGAGAAATTAAAAAATTAAATTTAGAAGAAGGGTATTTGATAGATGGATTTCCTTCAGTAGGATTCACCAGTGCCATTGCAACTGAATCAATGATTCATACATCAAAATTTGAATTGGGAGGAGTAATTGATTCAGAAGCATTTCCCCCAATTAGTGTAATAAAAAATGGAAAACCAAATTTTCCAACGAGAATTTTTGTAAATGAAGAATTAAAAGTAGGGATATTTTTATCATATCTAACTCTAGATCAATCATTACATAGAATCACAGCAAAAACAATGCTATCATGGGCAAAAAAACATAAAATAAAATTAATTGTTAGCAGTGTTGCAATCAAATCACCAAACGGTGATGATGAAGAAATAATAGGTATTGGAAGTACAGATTCTGCAATAAACAAAGTAAAGGCAGCAGGTCTCAAAGTTTTAGATCATGGAACAATCCCAGGCATTCCAGGAATGTTACTAAATGAAGGAAGCATGTCAAATCAAGATGTCATTGTAATAATTTTCCACATAAAAGGAGAAGGACCAGATTTCAAATCAAGTGCAAATCTTTGCATGGCGATGTCAAAATTGATTCCAGGTGCGTCTTGTGATATTCCATCATTACAAAAAGAGGCAGAAAAAGCAGAGATCGTAATAAAAGAAGCACAGGAAGAGTCAAAACATCTCAAAGATTCCATGTATAGATAAAAAATCTCATCAGGTTTATTTCATAAATAAATAATTGAAAGAGAAATGACCCAAATTTTTGAATTTGCAATTGTTGTAATTATTATTTCTGCATCAGGAGTCATGGCACCAGGGCCACTATTTGCTGCAAATGTATCATACGGGTTGCGAGAAGGGACAAAGCCAGGTATCAAAATGGCAATAGGCCATTCAATTGTAGAATTTCCTTTAATCATTTTGTTAGGGATTGGAGTTTTTTCTTTAGAATTATTTCCAGAATTTAGAACAATAATTTCAATTGCAGGAGCAATTACACTTTTTATTTTTGCATATTTTCAAATCAAAAAAACATTACAAAAAAATCAAGACGTCCAATCAATCCCAAAACACACTCCATTAGTTGCGGGGATTGTCCTTAGTGCATTAAATCCATTTTTCATTATTTGGTGGTTAACTATAGGATTCAAATTAATTTCAGATGCAATGTTAATTTGGGCATTTTCAGGCATATTGATTGTATTTATTCTACACATATGGATGGATTTTGTATGGTTGGGAGGGATTTCATTTCTTGCATCCAAAAGCTCACGAATAATTTCAAATAGAAATTACAAAATAATCATGATTGGATTAAGTTTGTCGTTAGTGTATTTTGGAATTACATTTTTGGCAGATATTTTACTTTAGCCACAATCCAAAATTTCTATTTGTGATGCACACATATCATTGTAGAAATCAATTTTTTCAAGAATATTCTCACATAGTTCAGGGTCTAATGATTTTTCATATGAAGAAATTTCATTTGAAATTATAAAATTATCCACACTACAAGAATCACCCATAAACCCAATAACTAACACCACAAACAATGCACCAAATAGAATTATTGTTAAATTTTTTATTCTAATCCTTTGAAATATCAATTTCCATTGTGGAAACATTACGTTGTTTTCCATCTTGAGAAGTTAAAGAATCAGATGAAATTCTAACATCACTAATTACATAACCAACTGAATCCATTCGTTTTGTAATCATTTGTGAAACATCAACAGCTTGTGTAATTCGCTTACCTCTTGCTTTGATAGTAACAACAGATCTAGTGGAAAGTTGAGTTAGTGTTGCAGAAACATAAATCATGATTGGTTTAGTGCCAATGAAAATTATATCACGTTCTTCGTGAACTTTAGTGGAATCTATAGTTTCACTTGAACTTGGTTCTGGTGTTGGTTCAGGTGTTGTTGGTTCTGGTGTTGTTGGTTCTGGTGTTGGTTCTGGTGTTGTTGGTTCTGGTGTTGGTTCTGGTGTTGGTTCTGGTGTTGGTTCTGGTGTTGTTGGTTCTGATTTTATTCTAGAGTCAAATTCTGATAAAATGTCTTCTGCGTCTTTTGATTTTTTATTGTTACTCAATTTTAAATTCCTGTTATACCGATTTTCTCCCCGCTTTTATTTAATTTTTCAGGTGTTTTCCTTGTAAATAGTCCTCAAATAATTTTTCAAGATCGTCATCACTACCACATTTGCTAATTTGCTCAACTAGATCAGGTTCTTCAATTTCATAGCAATTCATGACATCTTGAGAATCCTTGAATACCAATATTGCTTTATTTTTGAAGATGCAATGATAGAGTTTCTCCTTTTCCATTTTTTCAGGTTTAAACTTGACACCATTTTCATCAACTGATACAGGATATTCCATGAAAATACTAAATTGTTAACAGTATTTAGACTTGATTTAGAAGTCAAAGGCAAGTTCTATGATGTGTAGAGATTTGTTTCTCAATTCCAGATTACATTTTTACTGTCAGGAATTTGTCATGACACTATCCTAGATCACCTCCTGTTCCACTGCAATGTCAATCATCATGTTGTATACCATAACCTTGAATTTTATCTCATTTACAACCTGATCCCATCTTCTTACAGAGACATTCCCACCTGAAAATCCTCTTGAATGTGAAAAATGCAATTTGAAATCTACATGCAGTGTACAAAGCCGTTTACGGTTGGTTTTTAACCGTTTATGAATAATAATCTCTATGCACCTTGCTTTGATTTAGGTGGAACTGCTGTTTGTACCCGCAGAGTCATTTTGTAACAAATATGGAATTACACATGTCTGACATTTCTGCAGTATCTGCCATGTTTGTGCCAGCTCTGCATCGTGACTTGACACACCTCAGCACCCGAATTTAACAGCAAGTTGGAATCCGTGGCAACACTCCAATGGTGTGGAACCCCGGTAGAACCGGATCACTTGGACGAGCACCGTTTGAAAGATCATTTTTGGTTTTTAGGCACGGTTTTTTCATACTGCTTGTAGAAGGTTTTTGAGAATTGGCTGTGTGGCAACTGACCGCAAATTGTTTTTACGATTTTTTGCTTTGTGACCTGCACTGGATTTTGGCATACTTTTATTTCAAGGCTATTGCATAAAAATATTGGATTTTGTGGTTCTATAATATTTTGATATTACCTAGACTAAAATATCAGTAAAATCAGTTAAAATCAAATATGCCGTACCTAGATTACAACGCCACGACCCCGACTGATCGCCGTGTCATCGAATCGATGCTTCCGGTCTTTGATGAAAAGTTTGGAAATCCCTCTAGTGCAAACCATGAGACAGGGCTAGCGGCATTGGAACTGGTAAGAGATGCACGGAGTCAGGTCTCAAAGATTGTAGGCATGAGGCCGGCAGATGTCATATTCACCTCTGGTGCAACAGAGGCCAACAACATGGTCTTTAACGGATATTCAATAAGCAAAGAGTCACCACGTTTTCTAGTTGCTGCTACAGAACACAAGTCAGTGTTGGAGCCATGCCTCTTTTTATCCCGGCATGGAGCAGATGTGCAAATAATTCCGGTATTGCCAGATGGTACGCTTGATCTCGATAAATTAAACGAGAAACTGATTCAGGGAGCAGACATTCTATCAGTGATGGCAGCAAACAGCGAGACAGGGGTAATTCATCCAACCAAAGAGATTGTGCAGAGGGCACATGCACACAACGTCCTGGTTCACTGTGATGCCACGCAAGCCATTGGAAGGATTCCCTTTGATGCAGGAGAACTGGAGATTGATTTTATGACATTTAGTAGCCACAAGATTTATGGCCCCAAGGGATGCGGTGCGCTAATAGCCACCCGTGAGGCCAGGAAAGAGATCCAGGCCATCTTGCATGGAGGGGGCCAGGAAAACAACATGCGCAGCGGAACACTCAACGTCCCCGGAATCGTGGGATTTGGTAAAGCCTGCGAGATTGCAATGAATAAGAAAGAGTCGGACAATACATTACAGCAAGAGCTTCGAGACTGCTTTGAAGAAAAGATTATTCAAAACGTTCCAGATGTGACAATTAATGGCAAAGACGCCAAACGTCTGCCAAACACGTCAAACATTACAATACGCGGTGCGCTTGCTGATGCGATAATTGCAAACGCTCCGGAGATAGAAATTTCCACAGGCAGCGCCTGTTCATCTGCGGCAATAGAGCCATCCCACGTGCTGACTGCAATGGGACTAAATACGGGTGAGGCAAACGAGTCAATTCGTGTGTCAATTGGCCGCCAAACAACACGAGAGGATATTGATGTTGCAGTAAATGCAATTGCCAAGGCCGTACAGTATGTAAGGGGAAAGGAGGCAGAGATTGCAGGGAGTATGAACCAATGCTAGTTACGGATGCCGTAAAGTCGCCAACTTTTGCACATCACGAGTCATTTCATCTGCGATATGGCTGGCTAAAAAAAGCATACAATCAGATACTGAAAGATGATCGCATATTTTCTCAGGATGATGCCACAGTCAAGCTAGGGGTCGGCAAGAACATGGTACGTGCAATAAGATTCTGGGGAATGGCAAACAAGATAATTACTACAAGCGGTGCCGGCAAGAACACTACAATGATACCAACTGACATGGGAAGGAAAATATTTGATGATAAAGATGGATATGATCCATATCTTGAAAAACCAGACACGCTGTGGCTGCTACACTGGTTGCTTTTTGCCCCGCCATGCAAAATTCCTGTATGGTGGATAATCATAAACGAGTTTCCTGCAACAAACATCAAGATTGACAATCTAACAGAGTCTGTCATGTCTAGAATCACAAACATACCCGAATGGAAGACTCCTAGTCCAAAGTCAATCAAAAAAGATATCGATGTATTTATCCATACATACACCACCAGACAGGACAAGCTCTCAATGGAGGACTATCTAGACTGTCCGTTCAGGCAGCTTCATCTAGTAAAGCAGAGTTCAAGGGAGATGATGAGGTTTGTGTTTGGCAATAAATACGGCCTCTCGCCACTCATGGCCGCATTTGCGTGCCTTGACTTTATTGACAAGGCCAAAATAACATCAAAGAGCATATCGGTGAGCAGGCTAGTCACAGAGGCAGGCAGCGTAGGCAATATCTTCAAGATGGGTGAAAACGACCTTGCAGACCTGCTAAGGGAGGCATCTGATCATAGTAATCTGATAAAGATGGACAATGTCAACGGCAATCAGACTCTGATGTTTGACTCTGCACATGATACATCCATGGACATACTCAAAATGATATACAAAAAACCAACAAAGTCAAAACAGAATGTAGAGGTGCTGATACGTTGAAGTCTGTTTCACAAATGAAAAAAACAATTCCACTATCCCGTATTGTCACAATTCCGCCAAAATCATACGCCTCTACAAATATAGAAAACGACGACATCACGGTACTTGTAAACTATCTTCCTAGTGCAAGCACCCTGGAGATAATTGAGCGTTTTTCAGCGGGACTAGAGGGCGCCAAGAGTGGAAGGATGCTATCAATTACAGGACCGTACGGTTCTGGCAAATCAACGATGGCAATATTTCTAAACAGCCTATTTTGTAGCAGGAACAGTGCAGAATGGAAGACTGCGCATCGCGTATTGAAAAGAGAGTCGTCTGCAGTTGCCAATACACTAGTTCAAGCAAGAGAGAAATCAAACACCCACAAGAATGGACTTATCCGATGTGTGGTGACAGCAGGCCGTGAACCGATAACTGCAACAATACTTCGTGCACTAGATGATGGGGCAAAAAAATATTTTGGTAAATATTCAAACAAAGACTTTGCGCAGGCAAGCAGTCTGCGTCAAAAGATTAGAGACATGGAAAACAACAAGATTCCATCTCCAAAAGAGATAACGCAGATAATTGCCGGAATGTGCAAGTCTGCACCGGTAGTGCTGATGGTTGACGAGTTTGGCAAAAACATTGAGTATTTTACAACAGATGAGACACAGCAAAGTGATCTGTTTCTGCTGCAAGAGCTTGCAGAGATGTCAGGCCCGGGCAGAAAGATTCCATTACATATCATTACACTACAACACATGGCCTTTGAAGAGTATGCAGTGGGGGCATCAATTGCACAAAAACAGGAATGGGCAAAAATTCAGGGACGATTTGAGGACATACCATTTGCAAATTCGCCGGATCAGACCAGACTATTGCTATCAAATATCATAGAGCCAGACCTGAAACAATACGGCCGCGATATCAAAAGATGGGCGAAAAAAGAGGCAAGACAGATGCAGGATCTTGGCATTGACAGCGGCTTTGACTCGGACTTGATTGCATCGTGTTATCCGCTAGGACCACTTGCACTTGAAGTCTTGCCGGAGCTGTGCTCTAGATACGGGCAGCATGAGAGAACACTCTTGTCGTTTATCTCAGATGCAAGCAGGCATACGGTTGCAACATTTATTGATGAGAATCAGTGGAATGAGAAATCCCCTCCTACAATAGGAATCGATGTTTTGTATGATCATTTCATATCCGGTACCGGCGTGATTCATTCCAGCTCGCCAAACATAACTAGACTGATGGAGATTGAGACTATAATCCGTGACTCGCATGGATTGAGTGATTTGACCATAAAGACACTCAAGGCAATTGGAATACTAAACCTGATTGGAAGATCAGGATATCTGCGTGCATCCAAAAAAATGCTGGTTCATGAAATAGGAGACTCTGTATTGCAGGTACTTGGTGAATTGGAGGAAAAATCCATCATTACATACCGGCAGTATGCAGACGAATACAGAATATGGCACGGCACAGACATTGACATTGCAGCAAAGCTTGTCATGTCTCGCAAGAGATGTGTAAAATCGTCACTTGCAGACATGCTGCAGGAGGTCATGAATTTAGAGCCTGTTGTGGCAGCAAAGCACAACATAGAGACTGGAACAATGAGGCTATTTGCACAAAGGTTTACAGTTGCACCACATGAACTAGATGAAAGCTATGACGGTGTGATAATATACAATCTTGAAGATGCACCCATGCCAAAATTTGACAAACCAGTCATTACTGTAACTGCAGGTGACAAATCAGAGTTGAAACATGCAGCAGTTGAGGTAGTGGCAATTCGCGACATTTTGAACAACAGTAATGATGTAAAATCTGACTGGGTTGCACGCAGGGAATTGGAGGAAAGGCTAGCCGATGCAGAGATACTCTTGGACCGGAAATTTGGCGCAACATTTGGCAGCAATGCAAAGTGGTCACATGTCAAAGACAAACCCGTACCACTATCAGGAACCTCCAGTGCAATTGTCTCACGAGTCTGCGATGAGGCATATGACAAAACACCGCAGATACACAACGAGATGATAAACCGGACAGTCTTGTCGTCGCAGGGCTCTGCTGCAAAAAGAAAGCTGTTGGAGCAGATGATAGTATATGCAGACAAACCAATTTTTGGCATAAAAGGATACGGGCCAGAGAGAGCAGTCTATGAGGCATTATTCAGACAGCACAAAATTCATGTTTGCACAGTTGGTGACACCTGGAATCTGCAGGATCCCAAAAGCCCTTCAATCAAACCGGTATGGAATGCAATGCTGTGTGAAATCAAAAAATCCAAAAAGCGAGTTTCATTATCTGAGATATATCATGTATGCAGGCAGCCTCCATTTGGAGTCAAGGATGGTGTGTTGGCGATACTCATATCTGCAATTCTTTTGATACACAAACACCATATCGCATTATACGAACACGGCACATACGTTCCATATCTGCAAGTGGAGATTGTAGAGAGAATGATAAAGAATCCGGATCATTTTGAGTTGAAATACTTTCAGAGTACGCCATCCAAAAAAGAGTTGATAAAGAGAATAATCTCAGACTTTGAGATAAATTCTGAGGGCAGTGTATTAGATGTGGTATCACATCTAGTCAGAATTGTTTCAGCACTTTCACCGTACGTAAAACAGACAAAAAAGTTAGACGGCTCCTCACTTGCACTCAGGGATGCGGTTCAACAGGCAATAGAGCCTGACACTTTACTGTTTGAATCACTTCCAAAGGCATTAGGGTTTGATCTTGCCCATGCATCTGCATCAGATATTGCAGAATTCTCAAAAACACTTGTTAGTTCCAAAACAACACTCCAAAAGAAATTCCTTTGCACCATTGAGGATGTCAAAAGACTGCTTTTGGCTAGCACCGGAATCGATGACAGGAACAAACTATCAAGGACTGCGTCAGTTATGCTGCAAAGCGTATCTGATCAAAGAATGAAGGTCTTTCTTACCGCACTGTCATCAGACGTATTGGAGAGGGACGAGGACTGGATAAATTACGTTGCCCTGAGTCTGACTGATGTGCCGATGATATCTTGGAAGGACGGTGACCGTGAGATGTTTGAGAACAACCTTGTAGCCATGTCCAGCAAATTCAAACGCCTGGCATCGATACATTTTGCAGATGTTGCAGACAATTTTGTAAAGCCGTCCTATCAGGTGACAGTAACGCATGCTGATGGCAGCGAGCATCACAATGTTGTATCATTGAGGCCAGAGCAGAAAAAGGCAATGAAGATAATTGCTCAAGATGTAGTTAAAATGATCAAGAAGAAAGGATTCAAAGACAAAGACATGAGTGCACTGATTGCAATACTGAGTTCCAAAGCCACGGATAAGAAATGACACTTGTTGCAGGAATGGATGTGTCTGGAAATCCAAATACTGGGAATCATAAATTCATGGGAATTGTCATTGGTACAAAAGACAGCATTGATTCTATGGCTAGACAATTAAACATAAAGCAATTCTTACCTAATCAGATAAAACTAACAAAAATTCGAAGAGATCTTACATCTCAACTTCAATTTGATGGTAAAAAGAATATAGCATTTTGTGTAAAAATTGAACGAGATCAAATAATCAAAGATATCAAAAAACTATCAGAGAAAAAACATCCACATCTTCATCGTTCAAAAATTATTTCTACGCATCATTATCTGCTATTACAGCATTTACGAGAAAAAATATTAAATTTTGCTATAACACATAAGTATTCTTTATCGGATATTGTTTTTGAATGCGATGATGATTGCAGAGATTTTATACAAAGTAATGGTCTGCATCATGATAATGGAGGTAATGCGTACATGCTATCTGATCTTGTTGCATGGGGGAACAATCGCGGATATGAGGCAGATGGAGTGATTTCAATGGATGTAACATATTCAATTAAAGAAAAGTTAAAACATGACTTTAAATAATAAAATGGCCGTAACTGCACAGCCTCTGACACCAACACCGTTGACTCAGAGGATTCATTTACGGCTAGTATTGATATGTCATATCAATATATTAAGATTCATACCTTGCAAAACTAGAAGTTGTACTTGGTAAGCCAATCATAAAATTAAACTCTACTAGAAGTTTTAATCATTATTTTGAGGTGTATCGTGGCACTCTGCCATCTCCACAGATGAGATGGTGTACTGGCGTGCAAAAGATAAAGCCTCTAGAAGATTGGATAGGTGGTGGTGACGTAATATCATATGTAGCAATTCGTGCAGATGAGAAAAACAGGACAGGCTATGTCTCTACCAAACCCAACATCAAGACAGTTTTTCCATTTGTTGATGATGACATTGATCATGCGGATGTAGTCAAGATACTAGAGGATGCAGGAGTGAACCTACCTGACTATTATAAATGGAGGACATGTTCTGGTTGCTATTTTTGTTTTTTCCAAAGAAAATCTGAATGGGTTGGTCTGGCAGATAACCATCCAGATCTGTTCAAGCGTGCTGTGGAAATCGAACAAAAGATACTCAAAGATGCAGGAGTTTCAGATGATGCAGATTTCAAATCAAACGACATGCAAGGAAGGCAATATACTTGATAAGAAAGTGAGACATTAACTGTACTACTAGAACAAAAAGATGAGATAATGAAGAATCATGAGATATGTCTTAAAAGAGCAGAGGCAAAACGAAAAAATTTACCGTTAGTTGATGTGTTTACAGAGGCTTTGGATGATGAGGATGAAACTATACCGTGTACTGTATGTCACTTGTAAAGAAGAATTGAAAACTTAGCTTTCGTTCTGTTCTAAGAATGTGTCTAGTTCTTTTCCCCAATCAAATCTTATATTCTGTACAACTTTTCTCTTCTCCATATTTTCTATCAAATCTTCGAATCTAACCCATGATGCAAGAAGTAATCCAAGACCATCCTTGGTCAAATTTAGTCTTTGTTTATCTGTCAGATCTTTATGAGCATCTGAATCTGTCAAAAGTAATAGATTTTTGTATGCTCTGTGATTTGAATTTATTTTTACTCTTAATATACCTCCAATATTTTGAGCACTAAAAAAATTGCTACCGTCAAGTTCGTCAGTTTCAAAGATCAGTTTTTTATCTTCTTTAATCCATTCTTCAGCTTTAGTTTTAGCTTCTTCTTTGTTTATTCCATCCTGTTCTAATGTCTCTTGAATTACTTCAATTCGTTCTTCCCGCTCTTTTTCTCTATCTTTGTCACTTGCACTAGTTTTTCCTTCTCTCTGGTCACGTTCTATTGCTTTTTCGATCTTTGTCTCTAGATCTGATTTCTTAGTTCCTTTACGTGTTCCTTCTCTTTTTATTCGTATTCTACGTTGCATGGAACGAATATGACTGAATATGTTTCTAATGGCCGCAAACAAATCAGATGCGGATTGATCACGTTCTGAAAGATCCTCTGCAAGATCTCGCTGATTGGAGTCATCCTCTCCGAATTGGCTTATTGTACGCATCATTGCTGAGAGATTATCTGCCTGTTGTTTATTATTGGTAAGGCCTACAACAAGATCTAATGTAGGTGGAATATCTATTTCAGTTCCACACCATCGATCTCTTGGATCCTGTGACATGCCAAAAGTATCCAACATGATTTCTCTATCTGCTCGAATAACAGATATGCCATTGTTTTTTCGTGCATGTTGACCATATTTTGTATTGCCTGGTTCTCTTCCTTCACTATTATCCAAAGAACGTAATTCATCTTTCTCAATTGAATATCTTGCAATTATCTCATGTTCCTTTCCATCATGATGGATGATATATTTTTCTTCAGGTACTGTATCTGGTTGGAACATTGTTTCTTTTCCCCATTTACCAGGAGTAGACGACGGTGCTGTTAAATACATAGGATCATTTGGCAGCATTGGATGTGACTCTACATCAGCTATCTCTCCATTATCATGTACTGTGAATTTTGTCATTTGTATTGTAATATCTTTACGTGCTAAGAATTTACGATAAATTCGCCCAATTAGAAACTGTGAATGTTCCATAATTTTTTTTGATGTTGTCCATGAACATCTGTCTAACTTGCTCCATACAACTAATGTACCAGATTGTTTTGAAAGATATTTTGAAGTTTCTTTGAATGATTTTGGAATATCTTCATCTTTTGGTTTTGGAACTTTTCTTTCTCCTTTATTCATAGCATCTACATCGATATGAGAATATATTGGAGTGGAAGATTTTTGCCAGGAATATACTTCGGCTCTTTTACATTGTGATAACGATGAGTTTGGCAATCCCATTCCATACTTGCCTATATCTTTTGGATTTGAACCGCGTGTCCCATCTCCAAAAAGAAGCGAACTTCGTAATTCTATGTCGTTCATACCATTACCATCATCTAATATTGCTATCATATCCAATGAACGGCGTTTGGTGGAATGATTAATTTTATCTTGACATAAGATCTCAATGTGTTTTGAGCCTGCATCAATTGCATTATCTACTAGTTCTGCTACTGCATACGATGTGTCTCTATATCCTCCACTACGCATGGATTCTATGAATTTTGAACCGCCAAAAATATCATAGTCTTTATCGTCACTCATTCCATGCATCTTCCCATTGCATAAAAATCTCGGTTATATCAATAAAATCGTTTATGTCCTTATCTATCACAGTTGATATTTCACATACGTTATTTCCTCCAGCTTTTGATCCACGAATTCCTCTTCCCGCCATTTGAGCATACAATACATGTGATTTGGTTGGTCGTGCTATTACTACCGCAGATGTTTTTGGGGCATCAAAACCTGTAGTTAATATCCCATAATTACACAATATCATAGGCTCATCAGTTTCCTTGTATCTGTGCAGTATGTCTTGACGTATACCTCTAGGCGTTTTATTAGTTATGTAATATGAGTTAAGTTGTTTGGCTGAAAGTATGAGGGATATGTTTCGTGCATGTTCTACTTCTGACGCAAATACAATTATCTTTTTGTGAGTTGTTTGTAGACGCATTATTTCATACACAATGCCTAAATTTCGTTGCGCATCGTCGGATAATTTTTCTAGTATTGATTTTGGTATGTCCATATGTTTTTCTAGTCGCTTTATATCCGCATTTGACAATCTATTACCATTATACTCAATTTTATTAAATTTCGGTCTGGCAAGGTATTTTTTATTAATCAAAAATCTAATCGGGTTTTCCTTACCCGTATCAAGGATTACTTTACGTTTAGCAAAAAACTTTGCTAATTTAATATTTGTACTGTCTAATGATTGTGAACTACGTCCAGGCGTTGCACTTAATCCCAAGAGCTGTGCGTGCTCATGTTCTGCAAGCTCTTCTATTATGATGGAGAATTTTTCCGCAGTTGCCTGATGTGCCTCATCAATTACGACCAGACTTGTCTTTTGAGATATCTCTGATAGAAATTTGATATTTTTACCAGCAGAACCTAACATTTTACCTAAACTTGCAGATACAAATCCTTCATTAACATCTAATAGGTTTATTTTGCTTTTACTAAAAAATCGATATGTTTTGATTTTTCTATCTCCAGCTGATTTCCACATTCGTTGAAATTCATTCATAGCCTGTTCACACAACTCTTCATTGTATGCCAACCAAATTACTAGTGTTGATGGGTTCTCTAGAAGATGTATGAGAACTATTCTCATTGCAGATATGGTTTTCCCTGATCCTGTAGGCATATGCAATAATGCGCGATATGGTGATTTTGCCAGCTCACTCCTAATTTTTTTCACCGTAGTTATTTGATGTGGAAATAATGGCCGTGCAGGTTCCATTATTTCAGTATCGATTTTCGTATTGATTGGTTCTTCATTAAATTTTTCATCAAAAAATTCCAATGTTTTTTTTATTATCGATTTTGTGAATGTGATGTGTGTTAGTTTATAGTGAACATTATTCCATTTTCCAACTCCTATACATTTTGCAAATTTCTCTGCTTCTGTAGCTGTCATAGATCTAATGAGAATGTTACGTGTTTTAGGATCTTGAAACATGGTTTGAACTGGTATAGATTTCAGGATTAGTTTAACAAGGTTATCAGTTCTCATTGTTTCAGCATCTAATGTATTCAGAACTTCTGTAACGGTCTTACTCAAGAATTCATGCAGTACACTTTCTGAACGTACTAGTAATGTTTCTATCTCCATTTATTTGTCTAAAATTTGATAATAGTTTTTAATGTATTGAATAATTTGTATTTTTTATGTGTAATACACGGAAAGTAGGTCCGCTAGTCATCTGTATCTTTCTCCATCCATTTTGGGTCCTTTTTTCTGATCGCATTTGTCGCCTTTTTATTTCTAAAGGCCATAAGCGGCGTCTCACAATTGTCAATGTCTAGTGAAAAGTGCAGTCTACTTTCGTTGTAATAGTCAACATACTCTCTGAGGTTGGCATAGTGCCATATCTCATCTTCTATGGTCCTATGAAAGCGCTCCAACTTGCCGTTTGTCTGTGGATGATATGGTCTAGCGTTTATCAAGATTATGTCGCGTGCA
>JARPSM010000059.1 GCA_029782475.1 Nitrososphaerota archaeon | reverse complement strand
CCAGTGCGTAGTTATTTAACACCCATGTGCGATCGTTCTTAGGGCAGTTCTGATGGAGGGGGTGGGCTTATAATGCGTACTTCAGTATAGTAAATATGAACGCCTATACTCAACTCTGCTCTCAAAGACGGGGTAGAGCTTATAGTATAACATTATGGTACTTGCAGTGATTACCTGTATATAGCACACAGCATGTCCTAGTGTCTGAATACATGCCACAGTTGGGGAGATGCGTATGATACCATCAGAATATTTCAGGACGGCGCGTCTGGAACTTGACGTGATAAAGTTTATCAGTAAAAGCCCGCTTACACTCTAGAACTTTTGATCGACAGTATAGCTATAGATATTTTCATAAATGAAGACATGACTCTAATTCAATCACAATATGTCCCTTGTTTTAAATATTATATTTTTGGAAGATTTCCAGTATTGTCTAAATTTGATTTACATACTTTGCAATAAAGTCTTATTTCTTTTGAAGGAAATTCGGTTCCACAATTTTTACATGTAAAAAATTTCTCTTCATCCATATTTTCATTATGGCTGTAGTTAACTTAAGAGTATTGATGTATAACTATCTGGCTGGTCTTTTAAAACTTGGTTTAATGTTACAATTATCTGCCGAAGATTTTTGAGATTTTTTATCTGATATGTAATTATTAGTTTTTTCTTCACCCTTACGCTCTTCAATTTTGTAAATTTTTTCAACATCTTTTTGTGTTTCATTGTTTTTTGATTGGAGAATGTTTGTTGGTGAAATTTTCTTTTTATTCTTATTTCTTGGTTTTTCAGTATTTGTAGGATTTTTTCGTGTCCATGTAATATTTTTAACATCTGCAGATGATGATTTTTCTTTATTATAATCTCCTAATGATTTAACCATAATTTACCATCTATATTCAAGACATAAGAGTATTCATTTATTTTCTATCTTCATTGACTTTGTTGATTACTGATTGCATACAGTTATGACATATTACTAATGTTTCAGTCATTTTACGTATTGATTTATGATTTTGTACTTCTGAATCATAGGTAGCTGCAATTATTATTTTATTACTCCATACTTCAAAATCTTCTTTCTTTTTTGAACAAACTGTACAATCCATAAGATTTAGAATTTTTATATAGACATAAGCGTGTGTTTATCTCTAAACTATTGCAAGTAAATGGTAAATTAGATTATTTATTTTGAATTGAGTTCATTATTACTATGACCAAGAGCACATTTACCGTCTTATTATTCACAAATTAAAGAAAAATAGTTTAGAATCTAAGAATTCCCTAATGAATTACCCTGATTTCTCTTTTTGTAATTTTTGTATAAATTACGAATACCCAATCCTATTACCAAAACTCCAATAACTTGAAAATACCATTCAACACCAGTTAAAAGTTGATAACTGCCGATGACAAGCATCGCAATTCCCCACACTATATTTTCAGTAAATTTTTGAAACGTGTTTGTGGTTCTAATTTTTTGTGGTGTATCATCTATTTTTTCTATTTCTACATTACATTTACAATTTGGACAATAGTTGAGATTAGGATCTAATTCACTACTACATTCTCTACAGAGATTACCTTCAACCATAATTTTTTAATTTTTGTATAAACTTAAGCGTATTGTATATTCCATGACTAGAAAAATAAATGGAGATGTTCATCTAACTAATGTAAATAAATGGGTCTTACACATCTAATTCATGAAGAAAGTCTTTGTAAATGGATATGGTTCCATTGGAAGCAGAATTGTATCTTTTTTAAAAGATGATCCTGAAATTACGGTTACAGGGATTGGAAAACATTCTCCAGATAATAAAGTCGATGGGGCAATATCTAAGGGGCTTGATGTATACGTCCCTGAATCAAAATTAGATTCTTTTTCAAATTATAAAATTTCAGGTACTATTGAATCTGCATTGGACCAATCTGATTTAGTTATAGATGCAGCACCTGGTGGACATGGTTACAAAAACAAAAAAAATCTCTATGAGCCAAAAAATATTCCTGCTATCTATCAAGGGGGAGAATCTACAATGGGTGCAGAAGCAGTATCTGAATTATTATTTAATTCTAGAGCAAATTATGATCAGGCATTAGGTAAACATCATGTCATGCAAGGTAGCTGTAATGTCACGGGAATGGGGAGGATCTTGGAACCTTTACGAGACAAATTCGGTGATCAATTAGTTAGATTTGATGTTACTCTAGTAAGAAGATGGGCCGACATTGAGCAAACTGAAAAAAAATTATCAGATACAATAGAAATGACTGAAAAACCCCACCACGGTGATGACGTTAAACTCTATTTTGGAAAAGATGCACCATTATACGTTCGTGCAATCAAAGTTCCAACTCGACAAATGCACTTACACATTATGGATATCAGATTCAAAGATACTGCACCAAAACCGTCTGAAATCCATGATGTATTTACAAACGAATTTGGAGTTGCAACATTATGGACTGCAAAAGGAACTAAGGATGTTCGTGATTATGCTCAAAAAATGGGTTTTAATTTTACTGATACCAATATGATCCACATCCATGCAAATATGACGACATCCATTGGTGATACTGTACAAATGATGTATTCTGATGATCAGACTGGAATCGTGATTCCAGAAAATCATATGTTAATGCAAGCTATGCTTTTTGAAAAATCTTACAAAGATGCATTTTCTCATACTGAATCCATATTTCATATGGTAGAGAAAAAACAAAAACTGCAAGAGCAGTTTGCTAAAAATAACTAAGTTTTAATTTTTTCAATTCTAATTTTTTTAGGAATATTTTTTGAAACTTTTTCTACGATAATTCTTAATTCATCTATTTCTACTTTGTCACCTTCTTGTGGGATATCTTGCAATCTTTCATGTAATAATCCATTTAGGGATGCATAGTCGTCCCCTTCTGGAACCTTTGTTCTAAAAATTTCATTAATTTTGTCAATTTCGATATCCCCGTTTGTAACAATTGTATCTTGATCAATTCTTTCAAAACTTGCTTGTCTAGTCAAGTCTGTTTCATCTTCAATTTCTCCAACTATTTCCTCCAAAAGATCTTCTAGTGTAACCAATCCTTCAACTCCTCCATGTTCATCAACTACGATGGCCATGTGTGTTTTTCGTCCTTTCATTTCTTTTAACAATCCACTTACCATTTTTTCTTGAGATGCAAACACAGGCTCTCTTGCAATTTTTTCAAGACTAGTCATTTTGTTGTCTCTTTCTAATTCTTTGAGCACATCTCGCACATGAATAAACCCAACAATATCGTCACTAGTATCCCCATAAATTGGAATTCTGGAATGTCCCATTTGATTAATTTGCGGTAGAGCTTCAAAAAGTAGCATTTTAGAATTTAATGTGAACATCTTTGTTCGGGGTGTCATTACTGAACGAATTACCGTATCATCAAATTTCAAAGCGCCATGAACTAATTCCATTTCATCTTTTTCTAATGCTTTTTCTTCCAATCCTTGATCAATCACTCCTTTGATTTCTTCTTCTGTGATTGGTGGTGGTGTGGAACTACTCCCAGTCATTTTCACCACTCCTCTAGTAATAATTTCAAAAAATTTCACTATTGGGTAAAACACATAGCTAAATACAAGTAACACTGGAGCGTATCTTAATGCAATTTTTGTAGAGTTTGCATTACAATATGTTTTTGGAGTGATTTCTCCAAATACTAGAATTAAAAATGTCATTATGCCTACAGCAATTCCCAATCCATCATCTCCGAACAATCGAATGGCAAGACTTGTTGCAAGAGCTGAAGCACCGACATTTACTAGGTTATTTCCAAGGTTAACACTGGACATCATCCAACTAGGATTCATTTTTAATTTGTGAAGTGCTTTTGAGCCTTTTTTACCATCATTAAATAATTGTACAACTTTGGATTTTCTTACTCCGACAAGAGCGACTTCCAATCCACTGAAAAATCCAGACAGTCCAATTAGAACTGATAATGTTACAATTTCTATCCATAAATCTACCATGGTATTCTCCTGGAAAATTTCTTTGAACAATAATAATAATTACACATTTAGTTTTTTTGCACCATCTTTGGCTATAGTTTGTTTGTAAAACATGAATTTAACTCTTGAGATAAAAATTTCTTGAGCCTAATTAAGGCTAATTTTTAGGAGGAATTGCAAATTTATTCTCAGAATTTCTATGATAGTCTACTGGAATCATGGCATCTTTTTGTCTACCTGTAAGTATACCTACAACAACATCATCTTTCTTAATTATTCCTTCACTGATTAATTTCTTAATTCCAACCACCGTGGCACCTGAAGCCATTTCACAATCAAATCCATTTAGACCCACTACAGACATTCCATCTAACATTTCAGAATCAGAAACCGTTGTTGCAATGCCATTTGTGAATTCTAATGCACGTAAGCCTTTCAAAATATTTGCAGGTCTACCAATCTGTATGGCAGTAGCTTTAGTTTTAGGTCGTAGTCCTTCTTTATCTAAATGATCATAATACCTTGAAATTAATTCTGTATTTGGGTTACCATCATTCCATCTTAATTTTTCATTTTCAAATTTACCATTATACAAATCAGATAATGTACTTGCACCTTCAGAATTTATCACTGCAATCCTTGGAATTTTTTTAATCCATCCCCATTCGTGTAATTCCATTAATGCTTTACCACAACTTGAAATATTCCCAAGAGCTCCTCCCGGATACACTAACCAATCAGGTGCTTCCCAGTTCAAATATTCTAAAGCTCTGAACGGAATTGTTTTTTGACCTTCAATTCTAAATGGGTTAACTGAATTAACCGTATACCCGTCATGATTTTGTGCATCATCTAATGATTGTTTTAGTGCATCATCAAAATTACCATTCACTTCTACAATCTGTGCTCCAAATTGATATGCTTGACTAAGTTTTCCAGGAGCTATTTGACCTGCAGGAATATAGACATCACATTTTATTCCCTCATTTGCTGCAAACATTCCAGCTGATGCAGATGTGTTTCCAGTTGAAGCACAAACAATTTTTTTGGCCCCTGTCATTTTTGCATGTGTTACTGCAGTTGCCATTCCATTGTCTTTGAATGAACCGCTAGGGTTGTATCCTTCAGGCTGTAACCATAAATTTTCATTTGAAATTCCTATAAAATCAGCAGCTTTTGACATGTGATATGGTTTAGATTGTCTCCCTTCTGCCCCATCTAATGATACTAGATATTTTGAACACTCTTTGATATCTTCAGTATCAATTTGGCAAAAATTCAATAATTCTCTAAATCTCCAAACCCCACTCTCATTGAAAATACTCCCTTCAGAATTCCTTCTTTTGTAAAAAATTTCTTTTAGTTCTGGGGATGGTTTGTTTTTGTATTTTACATCTAATAGATGGCCTTTTTCACATTGAACAGATGTGTACTCAATTGGATATTCAATTCCACATTGTGGATTGATACATTTGAGATGAGCATTTCCTTGCATAGTAATTTAGATAATTGATGATAATTTAAAGGAAATCTTGTAAAAATTGTTTGAGCTTGGCCATATTTGCTAAACTTTAGATTAGATGTATATCCATTACAAATGTGGTTACATATAATGAACATCTAAAAAAAATTCTTTTACAAACTCTTGAATCGTATCGTATTCTTTTGGAAATTCAAGACAAGCCAGGTGATCTTGATGTGGTTAAGAAAGAAATGCTAAGAATCAATGGATTTCTCAAGGTGGCAACTAACAATATTGATGAGTATAAAATTAGTCATTCTGATTTTAAAAAATTAAAATCTAAATTTAGTCATTATTTGGATAATTATTTTTTTGAAAAAGAGATTGAGACAATGGCACCTCTTTATTCAAACGATATGCATCGAGTAAAAAATATGCGAATCAAAATCATTGAAGCATTAGAAGACAAAAAAATGATTGAGGACATGAAGGATTTGGTAGAAAAAATATGACTGATGAAAAAAAATGTATTTTGTGTGGTTGCAGTGATCATAGGCTTTTAGGATGTAATCGGCATATGGCCAAAAAATGCAATTGTTTTAAAAAGAATAATTAATTTTATTTTCGTTTTGGTCCGGATCTTTCATGGAAATTCAAACAGCATTTGCATTCTTTTTCACGGCATTCGGCTTCACTATGATGACCACAGATTCCACATTCACAGCTATTTGACATGATAGTGATTGTATGATTTAGAATATAATTTATCCACTCATTTTTTATGAGTTAAAGGTCAAAATGAAACTATTTTTTTGATTTTGATTTTTTTACAGGTTTGTCTTCTAATTCTTTTTTAATTTCATCTGCCTTGTGCTCTACAGCTTTGATTATTTCTTGAATAATTCCATCTAAATCACTATCTTCAGCTTCTGGCTGGATTGTGCTGGCGATTTCTGTTATGGTGTTTGAAATTTCAGAACTCACATCTTCAAAACTTTCAGGATCTTCATATGCTGCATTGTATAGATCTTTGAGATTATTCACATGGCCAATTACTTGATCAGTTAATGTGATTTTATAATCTGTACCATTGACTTTGAATTCTCTAGAACTCATATTGTTTTTCAATATCTTTTGTTTATAATGTTTTCAGCTAAATTATTCGCATTATTGATTGATAAAAATTAGAATACTATGTAATCTAACGCTGAAGCATCGCTGATCAATCTAGTATGTTTTGATCCTATCACATAACCATTTTTGATCTCTTCTGCAGGTATCCATCTATTTGTAGAAGAATAGTGTCTTTTTTCAGATAACTCTCTTTCAATTGCTTCAATATCAAATTCTGCTTCTTCAACCTGCTGGGTAGTTAGATGTTTTATAGTTACCATGATTTTTGTAACTTTTACTCTATCTCCGAACTTCCACTTGAGTACGGGGTTTTCATCTGAAACTTCCAATACCTTGATTTTCATTTGTTTTTTACCAAATGCATCATGACTGATTAATTCTCTTTCATCTGTAAATTCTTCAAAACTAATTCTTGAATTAACTTCAGCATCAGATACTGTTTCAAGTAAAGACTCTCCACTATTTTTTGAGGATTCTTCTTTGAGATTTTCTTCAGACATACATCTTTTACTTGACATCTTTTACTTAAAAACGATTTGAAGAATTAATCAATTAGGCACTAGTTCTCTGTTTAGTTTTAAACGGCATTTTACATTCTTTGAGAAATAATTCTTTTCTAGATCCTTTTATTTTAGCATAGAATTTGCCTTCATATGTACACACACAGTCAGTAATATCTAGAGATTCATCCCAAATTTTGAAATATTCTCTTAATTCTCGGCTTTCATATTTTCCAATATCAATTCTTTTTTTTGATAAAAACTTGAATGCTAATAGGACGTTTCTTTTTTTGTAAATATCAAAAGTCTCAATCCATGATAAACAACGTTCAATTTGATCTGCAGGTACTGGGAGGGATGTGCTAGTTCCAGATTTTGCCTCGATGGTGAAAATTGCATCATTTTCAGTACTTACTGCCAATACATCAGGTAATGCAATACTTGGTGAGCCTAACCTAAATGCCTTCCAATTATTAATACTATTGAATCGCTTTACAATTGTATCTTCCCATTGATACCCTCTCTGTCTACGGGTTCTTGCAGCTTTTTGATTATTTGTGATGGGTAAATCATTTAATTTTTGTTTTGTAACTGTCAATGCAGAATATTTTGTTCTCAATACCATGTCCCTTGTATATCATGTATAGTAAAGTAGGTAATTATACAATAACTACCCGATTAGTTGAGTTAATGGTTTCATTACATAGACATTTTCATGGTAATTTTTTCATCATTCATTCAGCATTCTAGTCGTTTTTCAAGTTCCATTATGCTATCAAGTTCCATTATGCTATCAAGTTCCATTATGCTATCAAGTTCCATTATGCTATCAATTTCCAGTCATTATTCCCACATTTGCATTGCATTCCACTTTGCTTGATGTAATCTGTATATTCTAAATCAGTACAAGGGCCTTGTCCAAGGATTATGATTTTAAATTTACATTTTCTGCATTTAGCAATAAAATCATCCAATAGAGATGATTTGTAATTACTACTAAAAAACAAATGGGCCTGGAAATTGCGGCAATAGATATTTTAAAATCTTAAAAATATGAATTGTATAATGTCAGAATCAGACATCATAATAGAAAAACTCTTGGAACAAAGAGATTCTCATCTAAATACATTGAAACATTTGGATTTTGGGCTAGTAATAGATCTTTCTGAAGATGAAATTAAAAACACAAAAAAATTACAAACAGCCACCATTGAAGAAATAAAAAAAATAGAACAAGAGATTGCTTTTCTAACATCTAAAAATAATAAAAAAATACCATGAGTTTATCAAACCCTCCTTATTTTGAAAAATCATGCTAGATGAATTAGTACAAAATCTGGTAACTGTAAAGCAGAGTTTTGCTAAAAATTATTCTGGAAATGCACATATTCAGGAGGTAATTCCATCATCTGTTTCAGAGAAATTCAAATTAGATCCTCTGAGATTAGAACAACTTCATAATTTTGCACTCAAAAATCCAATCTACTTTAACCATTATAAAGAAGACATTGAAGGAACAACATGTACTGTCTATGAAGGAGACATTAATGAATATTGGTTAAACAGCATCAAACACGATTCAAGTTGTCAGCCGTTTTACCCTACATGGATAATGTCGGCATATGTGATGTCAAGTGTTGCAAAAGAACTGGGGTATTTGGAAATAGTAGATATTGGTTCTGGTGATGGACGAATTGCATTTTGTGGTGATGTAATTGGTATTGATTCGCACAGTATTGAAATTGATGATATTCTAGTGGAATTACAAAAAACAATTAGTAAATCTACTAATCAAGATTTTAATCCAATATGTCATGATGCATTAAAATTTGATTATTCAAAATTAAATCTAAAAAAACCAATATTTTTCATCGGAGGTCTTGCACAAATGGGAGGGGATGTTTTAGCTACAAGTATAATTGATAAAATTAATTCTATTGAAAATTTGAGAAAAGATACTGGAATTGTATTTGCAGGAACAAATACCAAACGTCAACTGTCTGGAAATTTAGAAAATGGAGGATGGAGTGCCTTGATTGAAAAACATAATCTAAAAGTTATCCATACTGTTTCACTACCTACAATTTGGACTTTTGATCAAGATGTTGAAACACCCTACATATTTACAGAATTCAAATAACTTGAAAAAAATAATTCCCATCATTAATTCCACATTTTGAAATTTTAACATTTTTTCCTATTTCTGGAGCTTTAGAAATTTTTGCTATGATTTTAATCATATTTTCAAATTCTACCATGCAGAAAAACTGGTCATTTTGCCTAGAGAATTCTATAATTTTACCTTCAAAATTCCCTTCCCTTAGATGGACACTTTCAAAACAGTGACTGCAAATCTCTGATGGGGGCCAGACTATTTTTTTACATCCAACACATTCTGGAATGCAAAATTTACCTTCAGTTAATTTAGATTCAAAACTCATTTTTCTAATACCAATACCGTTGAAGATGTTGCAGCAGCTGACATGTTGTGAATCAATCCTATCTGAGGGTTTTCTGTTTGTCTATTTCCCGCATTTGATTGAAGTTGTTGTGTAATTTCAATAGTTTGTGCAATTCCGGTAGCTCCTAAAGGATGCCCAGTACCAATTAATCCCCCTCTTGGATTAATTTTGAAATTATCAGTCTCATGTAATTCTTTAATCATATTCATTCCCTTTCCATTCTTTGAAAACCCTAGAGATTCTAGCGCCATAGGTTCACATACAGAAAACGCATCGTGGATTTCTGCCACATCAATATTTTCAATATTTTTATCTGCCATCTTTAATGCCGATTGGCCTGCAAGTTTTGTAGACTCTATAGAACTAAATGAAATATTTTTTGTAAATCCTGCCGAAATTGTTTTTTGGCCAATCCCTGTAATCCATACGGGGTTTTTAGATAACTGTTTAACTTTTTCCTCAGAACCTAGAATTATCGATGCACTACCAGTACAAGGCCTAGAACAATCAAGCAGTCTTAGATCATCAGTTAATTTTTTAGAATTCAAAACATCTTCTATTGAATATGTTTTATTTGATAATGCATTTGGATTCTCTTTTGCTTGTTTGTGATTTTTAACAGATACAACAGCTAACTGTTCATCAGAAATCCCATATTCTCGTTTGTATGATTTTGCAAATATTGATGCCCAAAATATGGGATGTTTGTATTCTCCTCTAGAATCATCCCACACCAATATTTGACCAGGACTATCATATCTTTCAGCCCCTGAAACTAACACCACATCTGCCAAACCTGATGCAATGTAGGAATATGCTGAAACTATTGAATTTGTGCCTGAATTACATAGACTTTCTATGGTGTGTGAGACATTGGGTTGAATCCCTGCCATTTCTGACAAAACAGGGGAGAGGTATTTTGAATTGTTATTTGTAGATACTAAAACTGCATCAATATGATTTCTATCAATTTCAGGGTTGTTCTTGAAAAGTTCTTTTGTTGAATCCATCAAGACGGTTTCAATTTTTTGATCATCTTTTGAAAATGGAGTTATCCCATATCCTACTATTCCAACTTTATTCATATCATTCATCCAAAAATGTTTTCTTAAATAATTGGAAAGAGTCCAATGTTTTTCCAATTGGGTTAAATTGTAAAATAGGTTGATCAATTCCAATATTAACAAAATTATTTAGTTGTTCTCTACATTGATCAGGTGTACCGCATATTGCAAGTGATTTTAACATAGAGTCTGTAACTAATTCATGATTTGATTTGAATCCTGATTTTTTAAACTCTTCAAAAATATTTTTTGTTTCAAACAAATATCCGTTCTTTGCTAAAAAGTCACGATATATCTCCCCCACTGAAATGTAAAATGCAATTGTTTTTTTAGCTCGTTGAATTGCTTCTTGAGAATCTTCTGAAACACAAGTGATCAATTGACACGTAACATCAATTTTTTTCTTTGATTGCATTTTGGCTATTGTTTCTTTCATTTCAGTTAATGGTCTAAGATAAAAAATTACTCCATCTCCAATGCTCCAAGCTAAATCTATCATTTTTTTATTTATTGCTGCAACATAAATTGGAATTTCATTTCTTTGTGGTTTTATTAATAATGTAAAATTATTTAATTTGAAAATATCTCCATCATAATTGATTTGTTTGCCTGATAGTGCAAGGCGAATTATTTCTACATATTCTCTCATTCTTTGTAGTGGTTTTTCAAATTTGTTACCATGAAATGATTCTACAATCGGAACACTACTAGTCCCCAATCCTAAAACTAATCGTCGATTAGATAGTGAATCTATTGTGGCAGCACCCATGGCAATAGTTGATGGGCTTCTAGAATAGATGTTAATGATGGATGAGCCTATTTTTTGAGTACTAGTCTTTGATGAAACTGCCCCCAACATGGAGAAATTCTCCATCCCCCAGGTTTCAGGAACCCAAAGGGTGTCCGTTTTTGTCTTTGAAATAATTTCTGAGCATTGTAATACCTCATCTATTGAGAGTAATGACCCTAGACTACATGCCACACGCATGAATTTAGTATGATTTTTGGATATTCTAGTGTATCTGTTTTAGTAATAGGTTAATTTTGATTGAGGCCGAAGATTATCAGATCAAAGCATAAAGATAATCATGAGTTTACAACTATCATCAGAAAAACATGAAGAAAAGCCATCATTTTGGGACAATGCCACAAAATATGCTTCAGTTAGCAAGGATGAATCATTTGTTGAAGAAGTGGCATATGTAATGGTCACTTTGCATCGCACAGGCGCATAAATTTAAAATCTTATTTTATTATTTTCTCTACTTTTAAAGAACACTCTTCCATATCTTTAAATGAATCAATTGAATACCATTTCACATTTTTGAATTTTACTAGATGTAGTTTTCTTTTTTTAGCATAATCTGGAAAAACAGTTTTTTCAATATCTCCCCTAGTAGGCAAGTCTTTGAGTAAACTTTTCTGGAGATAATATATCCCAGCATTCATCCACAAATCTGGAACTTTTTTCTTTTCTTTAAATTTGGTAATTTTATCATCTTTTGTTTCTAAAATCCCAAATTTAGTTCTCAATTCCACAGCAGCTATAGAGTTGTCAATTTTAGATAGTTTTTTCAAATCAATATCAGTAATGGTGTCTCCATTAACTACAAAAAAGGATTTATCTTTAATCATTTTTGCAGCTTTTTTAATTGCACCTCCAGTCCCTAGGGGGGTTTTTTCAATAGAATAATGTATTTTAATTCCAATTTTTTTTGAATCTAAATAATTTTCAATCATATCTTGTTTGTATCCAGTACATATGATAACTTCATCAATTCCAAATTTTTTTAAATATTTTAATTGCCACTCGATGATAGGGATGTTTTTGATTGGTACTAGGGGTTTTGGAACATAATCTGTGATTGGTCTTAATCGTTTACCCCTACCTCCAGCTAAAATTATGGCTTTCATCTATCTCACAGTAGATTTTTCAGGTTTTATATTTTCAGAATCTACAAGTTTTTCCATTTTTTTTGCAAATTCATTGTAAATTTTTTCAAGATCCTTCAGGGACATCTCTATTCCCAACATTTTCATTGTTTTGTTCCAAGATTCGATATATTTTTCATCATCTAGTCCCTTTCCAAGAGTTTCTGCAATAGAGTGAACACCTTCAGTTTTCCCTAGGGCATAAATTGCAATCTCTTTATCTGTTAGCACGATTATTCACTTTCTGTATTTTCATAGTAATGTAATTCAGTATAACATTCAAGACAATATGTGGAATCTATATTAGATTTTTTCATATTAGCAACTGCTCTCTTCAGTTAAATTGTAATGTAATTCTTGATAGCATTCAACACAATAATCTTTAAACTTTGTATGATCACAATCATACACCTTGTTTACATCATTTTCACACTTTGCACAAATAGTCATGCTAATCGTTTAAGATTTTTTAATTTTAAGTATACCTACACCGATTTGAATTGCACCTATAACAATTAACGGTGCTGCTTCAGCCATTACGTCTCTTCCAGACTCTTCAGCTGCTACAGGATCTGCATTGCCAATAACAACTGCTCCGCCCACTATGATCAAAATACCTGCAATTATGATCAATCCCCCTAATCCTTTAGAGGGTTCTTTTCTAGAAATGAAATATGCAATAAACGGTAAAATTAATGTCGGGCCACCAATGGCCATACCTCTAATTTTATGATCAAAAGGAATGAAACCTTCACCACTATCAGAACTTAATCCGACTGCAACATCTGCCCCATAAACTACCAATAATGCAATCGAAATTACAGTAAGGATCAATGCAGGGGTTAATGCCATACTCAAATTTACCTTCATCAATTAATAAATCTAATTAGACGGTTTGACAACTGTTTTTGGCAATAGTGATTGTAGGGTATTCAAAAGATCATGAATTGACTCATCTTGTATTCCAATAATATTGACATGGCCTAATTTTCTTAAGGGCTTTGAAATTTTCTTACCATACATTTTCAAAAACACACCTGGTTCAGATATCTCCAGAGGCAGGTATTCCCCAGTAAAACTACCATCCCCCAAAATATTATACATTATAGAATTATGCTTTAATTTGGTACTTCCAAGTTCCAATCCTAGGATTGCTCTTAGATGTTGTTCGAATTGAGATGTTTCGCTAGATTGTAATGTATGATGTCCAGAATTATGAACTCTGGGGGCTATCTCATTAATCATCACATCATCATTGTTAGTTACAAACATCTCTATGCCAAATATCCCTGCCCCTTTTAATACAGACATTGTTTTCTCAGCTATCTTTTCTGCTTTCTCTGAAATAATTTTAGAAACTCGAGCAGGAGCTATAGTTTCCCTCAAAATATTTTCTTTATGAATATTTTCAACTAGTGGATAAGTTTTGATTTGGCCTTTGGTATTTCTTGATGCAATTACTGAAACTTCCATTGTAAATGGTACAAATTTTTCTAAAAGTAGTGGTTGGCCTTTAAAATAATCATATGCAGTTTGAACATCCTCTTCTGAATTAATTTTAAAATTCCCGCGTCCATCATATGCATCTCTACGTGCTTTTAGCATGGCAGGAATACCAAATTTCTTTAAACCTGTTTTAACATCTTTGATATTTTTTATTTCAATAAATTCAGGAACTGGGATATTGTTTTCCCCAAGAAATGATTTTTGCAGAAATTTGTCTTGTATTATTTTTAATGTGTCTGGAGATGGATTGATTTCAGATTTATCTTCTACGGATTTTAAAACGTCGCTATCTCCGGATTCGATCTCATAGGTAATGATGTCACACTTTGTTGCCAAATCAATTATTGCCTCGCGGTCTTTAAAATCTGCAATAATTTGACTAGCCCCAACCTGGGCTGCAGGGCAATTTTCAGTAGGATCAAGTACGATGATTTCAGATATTTCATCAGGCATTTTTTTGGCAGCTTCTGCAATCATCATTCCTAATTGACCGCCACCAATAAGCCCTAAAATTTTCCCCATACCTCGACGATATTTTTTGGATTAAAAAAATCTAATGTTGATATACAAAATAAATTGGAATTTCTGTAATAGAATTGTTAATTACTCTCTAGTTTTTCATATTATTATGGCATATTCTAAAAAACCACTTGTCGGAATTATCATGGGATCTAGTTCAGATAGTAGAATTATGCAAGGTGCAGCCGAAATTTTAGATGAGTATAAAATTAAACATGAAGATCAAATTGTATCTGCACATAGAACTCCTGCAAGATTAACAGAATATGCTAAACATGCTGAAAAAATGGGATTTAAAATAATCATAGCTGGTGCAGGTGGCGCTGCTCACTTACCTGGAATGATTGCATCACACACTACAATACCTGTAATTGGTGTTCCAATCTTAGTTTACAATGACAAACATCACAAAAAAACAAATACTGAAAAATTTTCTGCGTTTGGGGGTTTAGATTCATTATTATCTATAACTGAAATGCCATCTGGCTCTCCAGTGGTTGCAGTTGGAGTGAACAAAGCAGATAATGCTGGAATATATGCAATGAAAATACTTGCAAATGAATTTTCAGATTTGAAAAAGAAACTAAAACAACACAAATCAAATCAACATGATTCTGTTGTGAAAGAATCAGATCAATTGAAAAAACAAGGCCTTTCAAAATTTGCAAAGAAGAAATTCAAGTAATCTAAGTTAATAAAGTGAATTGCACATTCTTCTTCTTTAATGAATCAATTAGGAGTTGAGCTTGTTCTTTTCCTTGGATTTCTAGACTCAACGTAACTCCTGCAGAACCGGCATTGATATCAGAACTAAGTCTGTCATGCACGACTTCTATGATGTTGGCATTGGCTAGTGATATCTCATCAATAATGTCTTTGAAAGCACCCGGTCTGTCCGGTAATAAGACTGAAATTTTTAGTAATCTGCCCATTGCGGCTAATCCCTTGTCTACAATTTGGCCTAAAAGATACATGTCAACATTTCCACCAGCTAAAATCGCTACAACTTTCTTTCCCACTGATGGTTTTTTTGATATCAAATATGCTAAACTTGAAGCACCTGCTGGTTCTACAACAAACTTCATTCTCTCCATTAGTAGAAACATTGCTTTTGTAATTTCTACATCATCTACTAGAACTATTTCATCTATGAGTTCTTTGATAATTGAAAATGTCCATTGTCCTGGGACTTTAACCGAAATACCATCAGCTATTGTTCTATCCCCACCACCACTTGAAGTGATAGATCCTTGTTTCACAGAATCATACATTGATGGGAATGATTTTGACTGTACTCCTATGACTTTGATTTGTGGGTTTTTTTCTTTAATTGCAATCAAAGTACCTGCAGCCAATCCTCCGCCACCTATTGGTACATAGATCTCATCTACATCTGGTAAATCATCCAGTATTTCTAATCCGATTACTCCTTGTGCAGCTATTATTTGTGGATCATCAAATGCATGAATTAATGTTGCACCTGTCTCTTTTGCTATCTCCTTGGCTTTTGCTGATGATTCGTCATAGTTTACACCTTCCAAGATTACATTTGCACCATAACCTCTAGTTGCAGCTACTTTTGCAGGAGATGCATTTTTGGGCATTACTATGGTGCATGAAATTTTTTCTAAAGATGATGCAAATGCAACACCTTGTGCATGGTTTCCTGCAGAAGCTGCAACGACACCATGTGTTTTTTCTTCATTAGATAATGATTTAATTTTAAAATAAGCTCCGCGAATTTTAAATGAACCAGTTTTTTGTCTAAATTCTGCTTTTAGATATACCTCAGATCCGGTCATATCACTAAATGTTGGCGTATGTATCAAGGGAGTTTTTTTTATTTCGTTTCCTCGTAATGCATTAGCTGCTAGTATATCATCAAATGTGGGATTCATTGGAAATCATGCTAATGATTTGGTGTATTTTACTTCTTCTATAGAAAAATTATGTCATGGGTCAATTTTTATGCCTAAAATTTAAGCAATGCCTAAATAATAAAAAATTCTCGTTAAAAGTATATCCGGTGGCCGAATCTCCCCTTTGAGATAGTATCTCATTTTTCGGTCACTTGGGTTTATTATGATAAAATAACAGTTTCAAGTTCAGATAATTTTTTTAAAATATTCTCTTTTACAGTATCAGACATTTTTCTAGGATCAAATACACCTTCACGATTACCATTTTTAATAAATTCTAAATCCAATGAAAGTAAACATCCCTCTTCACCTGAAACCAATCTAGGATCATCAATTAACACAGGAGATGTTTGATATGTTTCAACTAATAGTGAATCAAGTTCAGCTATTAGTTTGGTCTTTTTTTCAGACAATTCTTGGAAATCAACCCCTGCATCTTTTTGAATCTCAGCAAATATTTTTTCTCTAAATTCATCATTTTCATAAAACACTTCAAATAATTTTTGATGATCAAAATCTGTGTACCCCATTTCTTTTAATTTTTTTAAAACTAATTGATCACTATTATCTGAAAGTTGTGTCTGCTCAGTTTTAGTCAAGTCTATAATTTCTGCCAATTCTTTCTGACAATCCATTACTCGTTGATCTGGTTTATAATATAACAATACATGAAACTGCAAAGATAGATGCCCAGATATTAGGTAACTTTCTTCAGCAATCTCAAATTTTGTAAAAATTCTCCTAACATCTTGATTGTTTGTAATGGACACATCTTGGATAGTCCACTCTTTTAATGAAGTGTTTATTTTTTGGAAATAATCTGAAACTTGCTTTGGATCAAATGTTTTTTGATCCGTAATGGTTGAATCACCCATCATTACTTTGACATCAATCATTTTTGTTAAATCCGTCATTTTTGGAAGATATGACTTTTGAATGGATTTATTTTTTTCATTCAAAATTTGAATGAATTCATTAGATGATCTGGAACCTAATCTCACAGGGAATATTTGAAAAATGCTCTCCTTAAACCTTCATCCTTAAATCTAAATAGATTAGAAGGGGATATAGGCATGAACAGTTCCAAAATTACTTGTGATAATTGTAGTGCAGATATTACAGAATATTACCATGATGGATACAAGGGTAAACGAGGAAAGTGCCCCAAATGTGGGGTTGATTTCCCTCTAGAATAAACGGTGATTTGAATGACTGAAGAAGAAAATAAGATAAAACAAGAATCAGACAACACTGATCAATCAAACAATGTAGTGGATATGCTACTTAGCAAAAACCAGATTCAAACTGTAGATTCTGAAACAATGGTTTTAGAAACTCAAAAGCGTGTGTGGGCTGCTTTGAAAAAAGGCTACGAATATTCTGGATTAATCGATGAATCCGATGCACATCTAAGAAAAAATGTTTTTTCAAAATTAGATATGGTTGTACTATACGTGGATTTAGTAGGCTCTACCACAATGACATTAGAAATGCCTTCCGAAAAAATTGCAATCATCATAAGTTCATTTTCTCAAGAAATGGCATCAGTGATTAGACAGCATCACGGATATGTTTTAAAATTTGTCGGAGATGCAGTTATTGGTTATTTTGTTGGTGAAGGTATGTACATAGGAGACAATGCTGTGAATTGCGCAAAATCAATGCTATCCATTATTCAAAAAGGAATCAATCCAATTCTAAACCAATATGATTACCCAGATTTGATGGTAAAAATTGGAGTAGATTTTGGTCAAAACATTGTTGTAAGATATGGTGCAGATGTTGAACATTCCCATGTAGATTTAATGGGTCCTGCAATGAATATTGCAGCTAAAATTCAAAACATGGCAAAACCAAATCAAATTTTGATAGGTAAGGACGTATACGAGAGACTACACCCTAGTTTTCAAAAAGATTTCAAACTAATAGCGTGGTCAAAAGATGAATGGAAATATCGTTCAAGAATTACAGGTGAAATCTACAACGTCTATGAATTCAAAGGTAATCCATACTAAATTTTTAAACCGTAAAATTATCAGGGCATTCCACATGTTCATAGTGATGTTCTGTGAATTTTTCTTGAACTATGTAAATCACAATTTTATGAAGATCCTTTTCTCCAATATCTTTCTTACATCTTAGACATGCCTTTTTTAGTTGTTCCATGTGTATTTGCGATCAAAACTGCAAATAATTAAGGATCTGCGATCAGCTCAAGTTGAGCTAAAACGCCCGAGAATTGAGTTAATGGTATATCAAATGCGTAAAGCAAGCCACAAATATAGCAAATATTGAGGTTATTCATGGATAATATGGTAAATAATCACCTATGTGACCTTTATGGATTAAATCCAAACATCCCACATGTAGCATTTCAATTTCCAAGATTGCCACCTAGATTAGCAAATCCAATGTTCAAAATCCATGAAAATCCAATGAAAGAGAAATTTTTACAAAATGCAAGTAACATGGCTCAAAAACTTCAAGGATTCCAACAAATGTATCAGCAACACGCCGCAGGACTATTAACCATGAGTTCCACGGTAATTCCGCCAGGACATCCTGCATATACTAGACAGAACTCTATTGAAACACTTCAAACAGAAAATGATAAACTGATTAAAGAAAATTTAGAATTAAAGAAAAAATTAGATAAAGAAAAGAATTCAAAATAACACCTAGTATTCTAAAAACTGCAATTAGACAATCCTTATTAATTTCAAAAAAATACTTTGATCATGGTAAAAACTCCTGCAGATAAATGGAAAGAGACAATAATCAAATATAGAAAACAATGTCAAAAAATTTTAGGGATATCTAACAACATCAGATATGCAGGAATTGTAAATACTTATGGTCGAACACTAACTGGGATGATCAAACCAAATCTCAAACCCCTCTTACAATCAGAAGATTTCAAAAATGAATTATTTGTAATATCTACTTTAATCTCATTAAGAAAAGATTCAGTTGGAACAATTGGAAAATTAGAACATGTTGTTTTAGAGCATCAAAAAATAACCATAGTAATTTTACAAAAAAACAATGTAACATACTATGTTTCAATAAATAGAAAAGAAAAAGACTTGGAGAAGATTATCACTTTAATTAAAAAGGCAATCTAAGCTGGTGTAAATCCATGATATCCGCCTGATTGTTGATCTTTATCTTCAAAGACAGGTTCGAATAATGAAATCAGATAGTCATCAGGATCTAAAATTACGGCATTTAGTCCCGCATCTTTTTCAACAACATCACGATGAATTGTGACACCTTTTGACCTCAATTCTTCAACAGCAGATTTTACATCCCCGACAAGAAAACCAATAGTGATTCCATTTTCTATAGAACTACCAATGTGTTGTGCAGTAATTGATGCCGGATGTAAACTCAATAGTGCGCCATTAGTACCCAAATCAACCCATGATCTTCTTTGGCTTTTGATAGGAAGTCCAATGATTTCATGATAAAATTCTAGTGATTTGTCAATGTCCTTAACGGCCAATATTACATTGCCTACTTTTTTGATATTCACATAGATAATACGTTAAAGTTCTTTAAATCAATTGCGTCATTGCACTTCAACCATAGTTTCAGTTCTATCAACTCCGCTAATTTTCTGAATTTGATTTGCAACCTCTTTTATCTGAACTAACTCTTGAACATCAATTATGGCAACTGCATCAAATTGTCCACTAGTTGGAAATGAATCAGAAACGGATGCAATTTTCTTTAATCTTGCAGCAATTAGTTTTTTAGGAGATTTCACTAAAATAATAGCCCTCACCATCCCATGTTTACCTCCACTTCAATCAAGGTTTCAGTAGTAACAATATCTTTGATTTTTTTAAAATCAATTACCATGTTGTTAATTTCATCAAAACCTCCTTGCAATAAAACGCTGATATCTGCTCTTCCAGCAACGACCATAACTTGTTTTACAATTTTGCGTTTTTTCTTTAAAATCCCTACAACAGAATCAACCTTTCCAGGTTTAACAGTAATCAAACAAAGAGCCCGCATGTATAGTGTATGTCACCGGATCGGATAAAGATTCCTAGTCAGATGCTTCTTGTGAGCGAGCCTCTTCAAGATAGGCACGTCTTTCTTCATTGACTTTTTCTTTATCAATTACAATATCGTCATCAACTATGACAATACCTCCATCTCCAGATGGTTCATCATATTTTTTTGATTTTGTTTTTGATTTAGCACCTTTTGCCTTGGTTGTTTTAGCTTTAGTGGGAGTTTTCTTTGCAGTTGTTTTTTTCACTGTTTTCTTTGCAACTTTTTTTCCAGCCATGAATCTCGAAAAACAAGAGGTGGGGTGGTTTTTAAAGATTATGCAGAATATATTTTAGATCAAATTGCTAATTTTTTATCGATCAAAGAGGCCATCTGAGTCAATAAATAACACATAATTCACTTTATCATCAATTTATTCAGATAATATTGATTGGAGGTGAAGAAAAATAGCAACATTAACAGATTATGTCACGATTGGTAATTCAGTATCTTTAGCAAAATTAGGTGAACAACCATTTACCATTACTCACATTGAGGATTCAGACTATACTCAAGGTGAAGAGGTAACCAAGGGCGTCAAAATTACCACACAGGAGACCTTTGATGTGGATGGAAATCAATCAAACAAATTCCATACAACTCGTGTAGCAATTGTAAAGAAATTTTCAAATACCAAGCTTCGAGAAGATATCAATTCAGGCAAAGATACCCTAGGACCAGTAAAATGTGTCTCTGAAAAATCAGCATCTGGAAAAAGTTTCTACAATTTAGTAGATGTGTAAATAATAAAAATGTGGAAAGGGTTTTCCACCTTCTCTTTATTTTTAAAGAAAAGGGAATAAAATGAAAACCAGTTATTCTCAACATATTATCTACTTGACCATATTGTAATTTTTGAAAATTACTAAATAATACCAAAATATTTTTGAATTCAACCATGTATCTTCAAAGAACAATTTCCCTTAAATTGAAAGAGGTGCCAAGGGCATGATTTGAACAAGCGACAGCCCGGTCTTCAGCCGAGTGCTCTCCCAGGCTGAGCTACCTTGGCACTTAGAAAAAATGAATAATGTTGAGGAATTAAAGTTTGTCTTTTCAGATCTTCCAAGGGATATCTTTAATATTTTTTCTTTTATTGATAAGACGACCCATTACAAAAAATAAATCAGATAAACGGTTAAGATATTTTATACAATTTGAGTTAATTTCGTCTTTTTCACTAAGTAAGACCGTTTGAGATTCAGCTCGCCTTACCACAGTTCTCACATAGTGTAACTGGGCAGCAGAAGGATCACCTCCTGGTAAAATAAAATTAGTTAATGGTGGTAATTCTAATTCAAATTTATCAATATTTTGTTCCAATTTTTCTATCATTTCTAAAGATACTCTATTTTTTACATCATTAAGATTAGGATTTGAAAGATCCGCCCCAACTAGAAACAAATCATTTTGAATTCCAGTCAAAACATCATCAATATCGCCATCTAGTGAATTTGACAAAACAACACCGAGAGCGGCATTGGCCTCATCGACAGTACCATATGAAATTATTCTAGGATGAGATTTACCGATTCTATAATTTCCTTGTAAACCCGTATTTCCACCATCCCCAGTTTTTGTGTATATTTTCAATAGTTTATTAAATTTGAAATAACTATTATGTGATTCGAAATTATACCCAATCATGATAATAGATTTTTTCAAAACTGCTGTGAATTTGAAAAAAGTTCAAAGACAAGGATGGGTTGATAAATTATCAATAAAACATCCAGAATCAATTGCTGATCATTCATACTCCATGGCAATAATGGGGATGATAATATCCGATATGGAGAATTACAATTCAGAAAAAATTCTCAAAATGATATTACTACACGATTTAGCAGAATCAGAAATTGGAGATTATACTCCCGGTCAAATAGATTTGAAGAGAAAAAATGAAATTGAAAACACTGCATTTTTAAAAATTTTAAAAGATTTGCCTGATTCAATAATATCTCAATATCAAAACATTTGGAAAGAATATCGTGAAAATCAATCTCTCGAATCTCAACTAGTGCATCAACTTGACAGATTAGAGATGGCCCTACAAGCCAAAACATACCAAGATGAAGGGCATTCTAAAGAACAGCTAGAATCATTTTACGAGTCTGCAAAAAAGGGAATCAGCAATCCAAAATTAAAAGAATTATTTACAAACATTATGGAGAATAAATAACATGTCAGAAACTGAAAAAGATGAATTAATTGATGCTCAAAAACAAGTGATAGGAATTCTATTTGAAGTGATTAAAAGATTACAAGCAAACAATGACTTGGATGAGGAATACTTTCAAATATTATCAAACGGAGTTAAAAAAGAGAAACGCATTACAGAGATTCAAAATGAAAGAACAGAGAACGCAAAAATTGTCGGCAGACTACTGGAACAATTAGAAACTTAAATTTAACAGCCACAGTCATCATCTGAGACTATTCGCAGATGAGCAGTTTGCATATACTTGTCTTGTACATAATTTGCCAAATTTACAATTCTAACTCTAGGTTCTTTTGTAGTCCAATTACCTTCATTTTCAAACCAAAATTCGATTTCATCAAGATCATATCGTTCATTTTGTTTAACTAGGTCTTTGAAAATTAGTTTTATTTCATCAATATCTGATTCAGATAATTTTGATTTATCTTCAACCATGGTCGTAATTTCATTTAATTTTATAATTACAGGATTAGTCAACGGCATGATTTTTCAAACGTGAAGATTCTATAACAATCTTTAGAGGAAAATTGTTATAACAATCCAATATTTGTGAATCATGCAATACTTTCAGGCTTTAAAATTAGGTCAAAAAAGAGTAGCTACCGCAAGAGAGTACCTCAATACATTAACCAATGGAAAAGCAATGCCTGCATTAGCACTTGCAAGTAATTCATCAAGTAATTGGGCTCCTGTGGGGGAAGAAAGCCTATATGCATTTGTAGATGAATCTGCAGGTTTTGTATTGACTGATAATAGTGGATATATTCTTGCACTAGTGGATAAGACGGGTTCATCAAAAACAATAGTTCAAGGGGTTACTAAAGAGCAGAAAGAAACATTGGAAAAAGCGTTTCAAGCAGACAAAATTTTGAAATTTGAAGGTAAAGTAATCTTACCTGTTTAGGTGCACAAAAAAACGTAAGCTTTAGTTATGATATGGTTTAGATGTAATAAATGAGCAAATTTTCTCAAGAAATTGAGGTCGGAGGTCACCTAATTGACTCTTCAATTCTGACTAAAATATTTGATAAAATCATGGATTTGAAAGGAGAGTTTCAGGTAGAAGAAATAGAAATTGGAAAAAGGAAAAAAGATCAGTCATTTGCACGGTTACTAGTTACAGGAAAAAATCAAAAACACCTAGATGAAATTTTACAGACAGTGTATAGATTAGGAGCCGTATCAAAAATTCAACAACAAATTACATTAAAAAAATCTCCAAAAAATTATGTAATGCCAGACCAATTTTACAGTACAACAAATAATCACACTCAAGTTTTTCACAAAGGGAAATGGATTCCAGTAGAAAATATGATGATGGATAAATGCATAGTTGTAAAAGGAAGCAGAGCATTCTGTGTCCCTGTCAG
The DNA here is from genome assembly GCA_029782475.1 of Nitrososphaerota archaeon. Lineage (GTDB taxonomy): Archaea > Thermoproteota > Nitrososphaeria > Nitrososphaerales > Nitrosopumilaceae > Nitrosopumilus. Next base: position 3,951 of record JARPSM010000059.1, on the reverse strand, counting down.
AGATGTAAAAAAAGGGGATCAAATAATCGTAGGTGAGAAAGGTATCAAAATCACACCGCCAGAACGTCCAAGAGAAGGAGTAAATGTCTTTGAATTTATGGGAAGTTCAAGCTCCAGTGAAAGACCAACACAGCACATTGCAAAACAAGTTGCAGATGATATTTACAATACAAAAAAGAATGGCGGAAAAATCGTAATTGTTGGAGGCCCTGCAATTGTTCACACAGGAGCAGATGATTCAGTATCAGAATTAATCAGACGTGGATTCATTGACGGAGTTTTGGCAGGAAATGCACTAGCCGTACATGATATTGAATATGCCACATTAGGTACTTCTCTAGGAATGAATGTGCATGATGCAACACTGGCATACCATGGACATAGAAACCACATGGATACAATCAATGCAGTATTCAAAGCAGGTTCCATTGCAAACATGGTAAAAAGCAAAAAACTAACTAAAGGAATAATGTATGAATGTGTAAAAAACAAAGTTCCATTTGTATTGGCAGGTTCTATTCGAGATGACGGGCCATTACCAGATGTAATTACTGATGTCGCACAAGCTCAAAGAGAATACAAAAAAATTGTAAAAGATGCAAGTATGGTGATCATGATCTCAACTATGTTACATTCAATTGCTACAGGAAACATGCTTCCAGCAAACGTCAAAGTTATCGTAGTCGATATCAGTCAGCCAACAGTTACCAAACTCATGGATAGAGGTACATGGCAAGCATTAGGGATTGTATCTGATGTTGGTGCATTTTTACCAATGGTGGCACAACAACTTAGAAAAAAGAAATAATCAAGGCATCAATCTTGGATGTAGTAATTGCAAGCCCTCAGAATTTAGATCAACAGGGTGAATTTGCTCACTATGTTTGATTCCCCTCATTTTAGTGACTTGTATGGTTCTCTCCATTGTATCTTCAATTCTTGTGTGTGAAACTCTGTTTCCCAATTCCAAATCCTAGGCACAAATTGATCCTTGTTTTGAATGATTTTTGATATATCCAGTCACGTTCAAGTGAATTAGGAAACAAAATTGTGTGTGACGTAATTGAATAATTCCAGATGTAATAAAGCACTCTAAAGGTATTTCATCATTTTCAGAATATTCAGATAATATCAAACTAGTAACTCCAAAATTTTCCAATGCCTGAACCATTCCTTGCAGTCCTTGTCTCATGTAAAATTTATCAGCATATTGTATAGCCAAAATAATCACAGAATCAATTACAACCATTTTGCCTCAACTCGCTTAATACTGCTAAGAATTAATTTTGTTAGATGCTCAAATGCCAATTGCTCCTCACGATAAAGAGAGTCATCTTTACCAATTAATTCATCTTGAATTTTAAACGGCCTTGCATCAACCATCATAATTTTATCTTGAGATGTCAAACTATCAGTCCCAACCATAAGATTTGCAGTCATTTTTTACCTCTTCAATATTTTGAGACATTGTAACATAGATTCCAGGCTCATCAAAATCATTTACTCCTGATTGTAAGAATTGTAAGCCAAAGGTGGGATTTGGGATCTACATGTAGGGTACAAAGCCGCTTATGGATAAAAAGGGGTTTTTGTGTAAATAGTGATCAAGATCACCAAAATGCACTAAAACCCGAATAACATCAACGAAGACACAGATCTTACGCTTTCCTCTTCTTGATAATTATATCTGAGACTTGGGTAGATGAGAAGCATCTACAGAATGGTGGGTGCTTTCCGTATTTCTGACATACTTTGTGACATGGAGGATATAGCACCAAGACAAGCTCTGCAGGATGCATAACACTGCTCATCGTACAGTAACTCTCAAAATGTGTTGTTCCATTTTTTGCCATGGATTTTATCAGAAACTCATCTGGATTCTTGTCATTCTTGGTATGAGATGTTTGTCTATTGCAACAGTGATTGGAATGGTAAACATTCCGATCTTTTTCATACCTTGATGGTACTACTATCTATTGCATCTTCTAATTGCAGTGTCATTGTTGCTCTGGTATCTTTTTGATGGAATCAATCAACCAAGAGCCAATGGCAGTTACCTTTTTTAGATGAGATTCAATTGCCAGTCTCTTTAATCCTGATTCTGCATAAAAATTTCCAATACAAATGGAATTAATGAATTTACCATGTCAGATAATCCATATTTGGCATTGTATCTGGTAGAAAATCCAAATGACAAGACAGTGTATAGAGTGTTTGATGTAACTTTTCAAATGTTTCATGTGAGATATCGTATTGGTGTGCAGTGCTAAAAATAGTACAATGATTAACATTTGATGGAAATGTACACTTGCATCAAGATTTTTCTGTCTGAATAGTTTGAGGAAATGATCGTTATTTTTTGATCCGAATTAAGCACTTTCCTATCTACGGTACATGGATTGAGGATCAGGTAAAACTTGGCAAGATTAGAAACAGATCACATGGATTTGAATATTCTGCCAGAATTGTCAAGGACAGAAATTTATTTAGACAACAATTCCTTTATCTCTTTAACATCACTTGTCAAATTATCTATCTTACTGCGATTTTGTAAACCGTTTTCTTTTATCTCTTTAACATCATTTGTCAAATTATCTATCTTACTGCAATTTTGTAAAACATTTTCTTTTATCTCTTTAACATCACTTGTCAAATTATCTATCTTACTGCGATTTTGTAAAACATTTTCTTTTAATTCTTTTACAACATTGTTATTATTTTGAATCTCTATATCAAGAGAATCGAATTTTGTATCAAAGTGATTTTTTAATTCCTGTAATTCAGTCATGCTATATACTCCTGAGTAACACCTCATTTAAAAGTTTGATAATGGTCGGGGCGTTGTCCACTTTTCAATCCGAAAGTAGTCTATTGTATGGAAATTAGGTCGCCCTAAGATCAGACATAGTCTAAGCGATTATTATCGTCTATACCGATCAAGAAAAATGATGGTAACAAGATTAACAGCAAACCAAATAAGATACATGATAAATCAGCGTAAAAAAGACACATGCACTTCCATACTTGCAATGCAGATGGGAGTAACACAAAGGCACATTCAGCGAATATGGTCCAGATTTTCTCAAACGGGAACTTTTCATGTCGGCACCCCGCACTGGTGGCACGTTCTTGCAAGGATTATCATTTTAGGAATCGGTTGGTTTTTTCCTGTCTTGTTTTTGCTTTTTTGATTCGATGAATCTTTTTACCGCTGATTCATCCAAGTTATCCAAAAAACATTTCAGGTCAGAGCAGAATGCGGATTTTAATCCAAACTGTTCTCCGTTGAATACATATGCAGTTTCACCTATTTTCATGAGATGGACTCCCGTACAACATTTTTTATTCTCGACTTCGCCCTCATACAGCCTGTTGCTGCGAAGAAATAGTATGATGTGATTCTGGATGACATTAAACTTTGGCAGAAACTCTTTGATGATTATTATCTGGTCGGGATACAAGTTGTGATTTTTTTTTGTTTTGATTTTTTTTTGATTGTAAGACTAGGTGTTTTGTGTTATTCGAATGAATGTCCTCAGAGTTGCAGACATGTTTTTAATCATCAAAGAATAATTAAACTCGCCAAGTATGGTATGGCGTGGTTCTGAAAAAACCATTTCCTCGGAATCGCGGGTTCAAGTCCCATCCCTGACGGGTTTATGATTCCTGTAACAAGTGATTCCTTAAAAGGTTTCATTGCACTAGATGAACTCTTCTTCATATTCGTCTTGCCTGTCATACAGAATCTTCTCCTGCATGCGGCATCCGTGAGAGTCTCGTATCTTTTTGACTTTAGATATCTCATCGGACTCCCAGTCTATGGAAGATGTATTGCGTATTTACAAGCAACCCCAACCTTTCATTCCATTTGATTTGTAACTGTTCTATACCATCACGTATTACAATGAATTCTTTTTTCCATTTTATCTTGTAATTATATAATTCCACAGA
>JARPSM010000014.1 GCA_029782475.1 Nitrososphaerota archaeon | reverse complement strand
TTTATCTATTAATTTACTAAATTCTATTAACTAGTGTTAAAATCGGCATAAAATTACCCTTGGAGAGATGGTATGACATATTTTTTGAAACTGTAAAGTAGGTTTATCGAGGCAATAATCAGGCACGACCTAAACACCCACGGATCAAAATAGACATTATCCAATGCAACTGTAACTGAATAACCCATCATTTTTTCAGCAAGAGAAATATTCATAGAATTTGTTGTTTTCAAAATAGTGTTGAATCGTTTTCTGAATCCATGATCTGCCTGTACATTGTATCGCCTTCCAGTTTTGACTTGATTAAGTCGCAATCCAGATTTCAAAACAAGTGAACAAATAAGTTCTTTGAGAGCATTAGAGTTGGATGGTTTCACCACACAGCATACACTAATTGATATGATCAACGAAATGCAAGGCTTTCAGGTGTAGTTTTCTCACCATCAAAGAGACTCTTTTTTGAAGATATTCATCAAAGATGGTACTAGATTCAAGAGTTAGAAATGTAACATATTCCTCAGAACTTTCCTCATAAACTAAAATCGATTTACAGTCTTCTATCGATACAATGTTTCGAATTTTTAATCCATCTAATGCACCGATTCGAATTCCAGATGAAGCAAGAAAATGAATCAAGGTTTTTGTTCCAAGTTCACTTGTAAAGAGATCATTTGTGATACTTTACTAGTAGACCAAGTATCTCCGCCTGTTTTTTTCACTCTGGCAGGTTGGAGTCTCTTGATTTTACTCTATCTTAATTCAATATCATTACAATCTAAAAATGCCTTAATTGCAGAAACGGGGAAATTGATAGTATTTGGCGAAATTGTCTTCTTGAGATGCATAATATGTCCTCCGTTAGAATTTGTAAATTTTCTTGTAAAAGTGCGGCTAATTCATCATAATCAGAGGTTTTAGAAAATTTCATGAATCGATTCAAATGATAAAGACATGTCTTGTGAGTGCCAGGTGACTTGATGCTATTTTCAAAAATCAACATGCATGCTCCTTTGCATGCTGTTTTTATAGATCAAAGTGCTATTTTAACCAGAACATCCATGTTAGAAAAACAATTCAATCCAGAGATGCTATACAATAGAATAGTTCATTTCTATATTGATAAAAAAGGATTTTCAAAAGACAAAGCAAATGAAATTGCTCAAACAGTTGTACAAAAAGAAGCTGTACGAAGAATTTGTAAAAACGAAAAATGCAAACATTTCTCACATGATCACATTAGAAATGCAGAAGCATGCCTGGCAGAGGATTGTGAATGTAGTGAATTTACTAAGTAAAATTATCTAATGAATTCTTAACTAATGGTTGTGCACTAATTCCTCGTTTCTGCAAGTCTTCAGCAAACTCATCTACAAATCCATGTATTGTGTAAACTTGTTCGGCCCCAGATTGTACAACCATGTCAATTAGCTCATTGTAATCACAATGATCACTCATTGTAATTGAATAGTCAGTTCGCCTCCCAAAAGAATACTTTATTGATTTAGCCCATCCACTAAATCCAATTGTTACTGCACCGTATCTTGATTTCATATCCTGGATAAATTGATTCTTACTTGACATTGTAGGGGCAACCATAACCCAAGGTTTTTTGTCCAGTAACCCACTTTTTTCAGCCTCAGTATGTCCAATTCCATCATTAAGGGATACACCAAGTTTTTGATGTAATGTATTCATGTCCTTTACAGAATCGTGCAGATATAGCGGACCCCAGTGACCAAAGAACTGAGTGATTGTTTGGGCTTTACCTAATTGATAGCCCATCAAAATTACAGGGACTCCTCTTCCATAAAGTTCAGAAATTAATTCATTTACTTGTTTTAGAGTATCTTCAAGTTTTGGAAAAACAAATTCAGGCAGGCCAAATGTGCATTCAGTGATTAGAGTTTTACACTTTGGTATTTTAGCACCGTTTAGAAATCCACGATCCCTAGTACAAATATCTCCAGTGTAAAAAATATCATCAAAAAGTAATCCTTTGGCACCCAAAACATGGCCACTATCAATTAGAGAAAAATCATCAAGTGATTCAACATGATTTTCCATCTTAAATCCTCGAAGATTAGCTATTTCACTAGTCTCAATAGAAGATAGGATAGTTCCACCGTTTTTGGACGGAAGATGATCAGAGTGTGCATGAGACACAAAGTTTATCCCATCAACATCGCTGTTTTTTGGATCCAAGAAAACTCGTTTATCATCAACCACACACAGGATTCCATTTTTTGTCATCCTGACTCTACTAGGCAATGAAAATCAAACTAGTTGGATTTGATATAAATTGCAGGTTTGATCCACCATTGACTAGTTGCTAAATCTAGGAATTCTAATTTCAGGTCGTGGGAGTAACATGGAATCCATCCTAAAGGCAATTAAGAAAAAAAAGATTCCAATTAATCCATCTATAGTAATTTCTAACAAACATGATGCTAAAGGTCTAAGAATCGCTGAAAAATTAGGAATTAAAATCGAGGTAGTAGAGAGTAAAGGATTCAAAGGAACCAGGGCAGAGTACGATAAAGAAATCATCTCAACTCTCACAAAGTATGGAGTTACACCAAAAAATGGCCTTGTATGTCTTGCAGGATTTATGAGAATTATTAGTCCAGAATTTGTAAAAAAATACAAAAATAGAATCATCAACATCCACCCAGCATTGCTTCCAGCATTTCCAGGATTAAATTCACAAAAACAGGCATTAGAATACGGTGCCAAAGTATCAGGATGCTCAGTTCATTTTGTAGATTCAGGAACGGATACAGGTCCAGTAATCATTCAAGCAGTAGTTAAGATTAATGAAAAAGATACTAAAGAAACATTATCAAAAAAAATCCTAAAAGAAGAACATAGAATTTATCCTGAAGCAGTCAATCTATTTGCCAGAAAAAAGATCAAGGTTTCAGGCAGAAGAACTAAAATTAGCTAGGAATCAGGACCGCCAAAAAAATACAAAACTTTGAGTTCCTTTGTATTTCCATGAAAACAATGTTCCACATCTCGAGATACAAAAAATAACTTATCTTTAGATACTTTGTAATCCTTGCCTTTAATTTTTAAAAAACCATTCCCTGAAATAACATAGTATACCTCATCACTGTCATGTGGAGTTTGAGTGTCTTCTTCACCAGGTTTCAATACTAGAACTCCGGCAGCTAAACTACCCTTATTGATAAAAGTCTGAAAATAAGAATTATTATTTTTTATTTTTTCTAGATATGTATCTAAATCATATTCTAGCTTCAATGTCACTCAGCAGCTACTTCGTATGTTTTTCTCTGAGGATCAGCACTCATGAATGAATGTCCAGTAGGATGAATTTTTTCGTGTTCAGGACTTTTGTGCATTTTGATAAAAGTCTCTTTACTTTCATGCTCTACAAGAATCCTATAGGTGCCATCAGAAGATTTTAAGAATTTCCTAGAAATGAATCCTGGGAAATCACATAATACTTTGTTTGATTCGGCAAACCAACTTTTGAAATCATCTTCAACTCCATCCTTGAGTTGAATGTCTGCAATCATTACGAACATGATATGACTAGGAAAATAACCATTTAATTTCTTTTCTAAGATTTTCATCTTGGAATTCCAAGGATTAAATATCTACAAATCAAAAAGCAGTTCATGGTAGGCATCAAAATTGACGGCAAAATCATCGCCCAGTCAGTCAAAGACAGAGTCAAAAAAGCAGCAGAAGAGTTGAAAAATCAGGGGATTTCACCTTGTTTAGCCACAGTTTTGATTGGAGAGAATCCAGCATCTGCTACATATGTCAGAAACAAGCACAAGGCATGTGAAGAAGTAGGAATTGCCACAAAAGATCATAAACTGGATTCAAATATCACCCAATCAGAATTAAGTAAAATTATTGATGAATTAAATGCAGACAAATCAGTTCACGGCATTTTAGTTCAACTTCCATTACCAAAACAACTAGATGAATTTGCAACAACATCAAGAATTTCACCAATAAAAGATGTAGATGGATTAACACCATACAATGCAGGTTTACTTGCAATGAAAAAAGCTGCACTAGTTGCATGTACACCATCAGGAGTAATGGAAATGTTTGATTATCACGGAATTGATTTAGAAGGAAAAAATATCGTATTAATCAATAGAAGTAATTTGGTAGGAAAGCCATTGTATCATTTACTATTAGAAAAAAATGCCACGGTTTTGACATGTCACTCTAAAACTAAAAATTTATTAGAATTATGTCAAAGTGCAGATATCATTATCACCGCAGTAGGAGACAGAAACAAATTCACATTAACACCAAATATGATCAAAGAAGGAGCAGTTGTAATTGATGTGGCAATATCAAGATTTCAAGAGAAACTAGTAGGCGATTCAAATTATGACGAGATAATTCAAAAAGCATCATTTGCAACACCGGTTCCAGGAGGAGTTGGACCGATGACAGTTGCAATGCTATTGAAAAATACAATTACAGCAGCATCATTGAGTAGTCAAATTGGATAAAAACCCAGAAAAAGAATCATTACGAAATCGTCTTTTAGAAACAAGAGACAATACATCTTTTGATTTATTAAAAATTGCAAGTGAAAAAATTCAAAAAAAAATAAAGAAAATTTATGCTTTCAAAAATGCTCAGAAAATTGGAGCATATTATCCAATAGGGAGTGAAATTTTCACTCAAGATATCATCCAAGAGTTGATCAGTCAAGGAAAAGAGGTTTTTCTACCCAAAGTTACTGGTGAAACCATGGAATTTAGAAAAATTATTGATTTTTCAAGCCTAGAGCATGGTAATTTTGACATTATGGAGCCAAAAGAGAATTGCCCAGTTGAAAAAAATCTAGATATCATTTTAGTGCCAACAGTAGGAATAGATCTTGGAGGAGTCAGATTAGGTTATGGTCATGGATTCTATGACAAATATTTGGCAGAAAATAAAACAACAACAATTTCACTCACCTTGGAAAAACAAATCATCAAAAATATTCCAAAATCAGATCATGATATTCTAATTGATTGGATTCTCACCGAAGATCAAATGATACAAACTCAAAGATAAGAAAGGCCTTTTTGCCAATATCTTTGCGATTAAATTTCTGAGACCATGTAATCTCAGTTGCAGCATATGCATTTGTGATTGCAGATTCCAGAGTATCACCTAATGCAGTTACTCCCAGTACAGTCCACCAGAACCAATCACTAAGACATTTACCAACAAAAATTATCTTTTTTTCAATTATATAATCAAAATCTCAAAAAATCAATTTAGCTTTATAATGCCACAAACATTCTAAAATTAAGATGGAACTTTTTGGAAAATTTGATGCCAAAGCAATAGAATCAGAAGTTAAAAAGTACATCAAATCCATTGACATAGAAAAACAAATTTTTGCATCAGATAAACCTGAAAAAATCAGATTTATCGAGGGCCCACCTACCATGAACGGTGTTCCGCATGCAGGGCATCTCAGAGGCAGAGTAATCAAAGATTTGTGGTATAGATTCAACACATTACAAGGGAAAAAAATTGAATTTAATGGTGGATGGGATACACAAGGACTCCCAGTAGAATTACAAGTTGAAAAAGAATTAGGAGTTACAGGAGGAAAAAGTGAAGCTATCAAAGAATTCGGAATTGAGAGAATTGTTTCTGAATGTAAAAAAGTTGTAGAGAAATTTAACAAAACATGGGTAGATGTAGATGAACAACTTGGAATGTCATTTAATCATAAAAAAGCATATTGGACATTTAGAGATGAATTTATCGAAAGGGAATGGCAAGTCCTCAAAAAAGCATATGAAAATAAAATTTTAGAAGAAGACTTTACTGTAATTGCATACTGTCCAAGTTGTCAGACATCACTTAGCCATGCAGAAGTCAATCAAGGATACGAAGAAGTCAAGGACCCATCACTATACTACAAAGTCAAGTTAGTCAATGAAGATGCATTTTTGATAGTATGGACTACAATGCCATTTACACTAGTTACTGATGCCATGGTTGGTTTACAACCTAAAGAAGACTATGCATATGTCAAAGTGGAAAATGAAACTTGGGTAATTGGGAAAACAAGATTAAAAGCATTCATGGAAGATGTAAAAATTGAAAAATATACAATTGAGAAAACCATAAAGGGTTCTGAATTTGAAGGGAAAAAATACATCCACCCATTATTAGATTTAATTCCAGAACTAGAAGAAATTTCAAAACTAGATAATTATCATGTGGCAGTATCAGAAACATTTGTAGATGCCAGTACTGGAAGCGGTCTGGTCCACTTATCACCTGCAAATGGTGAGGAAGATATCAAAATTGCAAATAAACGCAAAGTCAAAATTTTCAGCCCCATTAATGACGAGGTGAAATTTACTGAAAAAGCAGGAAAATACCAAGGGATGTTTGTCAGAGATGCCGATAGGCCAATTGTCGAGGATCTAAAAGAATGCAATGCCCTTGTAAAAATTGGTAAAATCAAACACAAGTATCCACTATGCTGGAGATCACACCATCCAATTGTCTGGCTTGCCAGAAGAGGATGGTTTTACAAATTAGACAGATTAGATAACAAAGCAATTGATGCTGCAGAAAGTGTAGAATACTTTTTTGAGCAACCAAAAAACAGATTTCTTGGAATTGTCAAAGAAAGACATCCATGGTGTATTTCCCGAGAAAGGGTTTGGGGTTGCCCTCTACCAGTTTGGAATTGTGAAGATTGTGGTGAGAAAAACTGGTTCTTTACAAGAAAAGATATTGTAGATTCTGCAGATAAATTACCAGACGGTCCTGACTTTGAATTACACAGACCATGGATTGACAACATTACAATAAAATGCAAAAAATGTAACGGAGTCAATACAAAAAGAGAAGAATATGTTCTAGATACTTGGCATAACAGTGGTTCTGCACCATATTCATCGCTAACAAATAAAGAATACACTAGTGAAATTCCTGCACCGTTTTTTACAGAAGGAATTGATCAAACTAGAGGATGGGCATACACACTATTAATTGAAAATGTAATTTTAAACAATACTGCAACTCCACCATACAAATCATTCTTGTTTCAAGGACATGTGCTAGATGAGAACGGAGGCAAGATGAGTAAAAGTAAAGGCAATGTGTTAGATGGAGCAGAATTACTTGAAAAATATCCAGTTGACCTGATTAGATTCTATTTCATGTGGAAAGCTAGTCCAATTGAACCATTAAGTTTTAGCACAGATGAATTAATGTCAAGACCATATCAGGTAATTAACACATTATTCAATTTACATCTGTATTTTCAACAAAATAGTCAATATGATAATTTTGACAAATCAAACACAATAGATTGGGCAAAGCAAAATGACTTGCTAACAGCTCCGGATATTTGGCTATTATCTAAACTCCAAAAATTAATTCAAATTCTTACTGAAAAAAATGAATCATGTAAATTTCACGAGGGAGCAAAAGCAATCGATGATTTCATAATTGGCAATCTCAGCCAAATCTACATTCCAATTACTAGAGGGGAATTATGGGATGAAGACGATGAAAAGAAAAATAGAAGACTGTCAATCTATGCGGTTCTAAGTAAAGTTCTCAAAACACTAGATATTTTGATTCATCCATTTTGTCCATTTACAAGTGAGCATCTTTACCAATCAATATTTCCAGGAAAACAAAGCATTCTACTTGACAAATGGCCAACATATCAAGAGGGCTTAGTCAATGAAGAAATTGAAGAGTCATTTGATATCATGAAAGATGTGGTATCAATTTCATCAGCTGCTAGAATGAAAGGAAAATTGAAGAGAAGATGGCCATTAAATGAGGCGCAGATTTGTGTAAAGAAAGGCCAGAAAAATAAACTTGAATCACTATCAGAACTATTACAATCTCAACTAAATGTTGAAAAATTTACAATCACTGAAACTGAAAAAGAATCAGGATTGGAACAAATTTTAGAATTAAAACAATTGGGATTGCCAGTTAAAGGAGTAGTAGAATTAGAAAGGAAACGAATTGGACCAAAAGCAAAACAACACATGGGAAAACTTGTGTCCACATTTAATGAAACCAATCCAGATGAAATTATTTCATCATTAGAAAAAAATTCAAAATATGATTTCGATATAGATGGAGAAATAATATCATTGGATAATGATGATTTCATAATTGATTTTGATGCAAGTGAGAATTTTGCAGCTGCAAAAAGAGAAGACCATACTGTAATAATTTCCACATCTAGAAACAAAGAGTTGATGGCAAAAGGATTGGTAAAAGATATTGCAAGAAGACTTCAAACACTCAGAAAAGAGAGAGGGTATACACCAACTGATGTTTTAGATGTTGCATCAATTTTAGAATTAGATGAAGAATCTCTTGAAATGATGAAAGAGAAAGCTGAAGAATTAGCATTTTTAGTCAGAGTAAAACAAGTTAACTTTACAGAGTCATGTAAAGAATACAAAGAAGATGACATTGACGGTCAAAAAATCAAAATTTCAGTAGAATAGATTTTGAAAATGAATGTAATATTTTTATTACATTTAGAAATCCCATAAGCAAATGTCAGAATCAACCCCAAATGTTGTTGGAATTAACGTTCTAAAACAAAATGGCCTAGATGTTGATGAGTTGTTAAAGGAATTAATCAAAAATGCAGCAGTAGAATTTACTGCATACTATTACTTTACCAATCTCAGAGCACATTGTACAGGCATAGAAGGGGAAGGTTTGAAAGGAATTATCGAAGATGCAAGATTAGAAGATCTTAGTCACTTTGAATCATGTCTTGAGAGAATCTATCAATTAGGTGGAACTCTTCCAAATGATGCAACAGAATTTATAAAAATTTCTGGTTGTGAATTCTTACAACTTCCAACAAATCCAACAGATCATAAAGCGATTCTAGAAAAATGTCTCAAAGCTGAACAAGGCGCCATTGTCAACTGGAATAAGATTTGCCAGATGACATTTGGAAAAGATCCTGTCACCCACGATATTGCAAAAGACATTCTAGCTGAAGAGATCCAACATGAGTCATGGTTCCTTGAATTAATCTATGGACGACCATCAGGACACATGCGAAGAAAGTATGCAGGAGAAAGACCACATACAAGAAAACATTCTAGAGCATTAGATATGGCCTAAGCGCCAAATCATTTTCTTTATTTAAATTCACAACTAAAGTGATTTCATACACGACAAGTTGTGAAGATGCGTTGTTTTATCACGGTTAAATATAAAAATCACATAATGATAATATGGTAAAACAGATTAGCCTTGACACATGGCAAATTCAGCATTTGTCAGATCTTTTAGAAAAAGGTTCAAACATCGTTACAAAAACAAACAGACCCATCATTCTGTATAGACAGACTCTAGAGGAGGAGGAGGAATCTTATGAAGAAATTGTATGTTCACTTACCAAAGGGTATGTTATTGAGCAAATGGTCACATCAGGAGGAATTTTAGTTCCAAGCTTTCATCAACAATTTGTATTCACCATTGAAGAATATCCTCAAGAATTATTACGAAAAAGTAAAGATCGCTTTTTAGAAATGATTGATTTTCTAGATGAACAATTGAAATAGCATATCACAATTAATAAAGACCGTAAATTTCATGATTTTTGCATGCAACTATTAGAATTTCAAGCAAAAGAATTATTCCGAGAATATGGGATTAATCTACTAGCAAGCATCTCATCTACCAATATTGAGGAAGGGCGCAAGCATGTAAAAGAATTAGGCTATCCATTTGTAATTAAAATTCAGGTGCCAGTAGGAGGCAGAGGGAAAGCAGGCGGCATTCAAAAATGTCAAAACGACGATGAATTTGAGCTAAAATATCCTCAAGTCATGGACTTGACAATCAAGGGAGAAAAAGCAAGAGCAATTCTACTTGAAAAAATGGCAGATATTAAAAAAGAATTGTATCTTTCAATATTTTTGAATCGTTCAAAAAGATGCTATACAATTATTGCATCAGCTGAGGGCGGTGTAGAAATTGAGTCAGTCAAAAGTCAAATTATCAAAGAAGTGGGATTAGGAGAAGTTTCAGATGAATTGGCAAAAGAAGTTGCAAAAGAAATGAAATTGGAAGGAAAAACCGCAGAACAATTCATTGACACATTAAAAAAATTATCAAAATTAACAATTGAAAAAGAAGCAGAGCTTGTAGAGATTAACCCACTAGCAATCATGCAAGATGACTCAATCATGGCATTAGATGGAAAATTTGTAACAGATGACAATAGTAATTTCAGACATCCAGAATTACAACAATATCAAGAAAAAACAGCAATTGAAGAGCAAGCTGAAAAAAATGGATTTTCTTTAGTTGAACTTGATGGAGATATTGCAGTAGTTGGAAATGGTGCAGGACTTGTAATGTCAACATTAGATATGTTATCAGATAATGGTGGAAAGCCTGCATGTTTCTTAGATGTAGGTGGCGGTGCAACTACAGAATCAGTATACGAAGCACTAACTCTAATCAGTCAATTACCAAAAGTAAAGGGAATTCTTGTAAATCTCTATGGAGGTATTGTAAAGACCACTGTTGTTGCTGAAGCGTTTCTTAAAGCATATGAAAATAATCTAATTGATTTACCAGTATTCTCAAGACTAAAAGGTACAGAATCAGAAAAAGCAAAAGAGATGCTTGAAAATTCCAGGACCAACGTATTTGATACAGTAGAAGATGCAATTAATGCAGCAGTTATGGGGATAAAGAAATGACAAACATCTTTGAATTACTAAAGGGGAATCCAGAAGATTCCGATTATGAAAACAAAGGTGTAATTGTTCAAGGAATTACAGGATCATATGGTTCCATACATGCAAAGCAAATGATAGCATATGGAACCAACGTAGTTGCAGGGGTCACCCCAGGTAAAGGAGATCAAAAATTTGAAGATACAGTTCCAGTTTACAATACAATGCAGGAGGCAGTAGATGCAACTAGTGCAAAAATATCAATCGTATTTGTTCCAGCAAAATTCTTTTTATCAGCTGCTAAAGATGCATTAGAATCAGGAATCAAACTACTCGTTGCAATTCCAGAACACGTCCCAATTAGAGATACAATGGAGGCATTAGATTTAGCAAACAAAAAGGGAGCAACAATTATCGGACCAAACACACCAGGAATAATGATTCCAGAATTAATCAAAATAGGAATTATGCCACCAATGCCATTCAAAGCAGGAAAAATTGCCGTATTATCAAAAAGTGGAACATTACTTTATGAAATTTCAGACGCACTTACCAACTCTGGTTTTGGTCAATCAATTACCATTGGAATTGGAGGAGATCCAGTTAATGGAACAAGATTGATTGATGCATTTGAAATGCTAAAAGATATTCCAGACATGGAAGGTTTGGTAATAGTTGGAGAAATCGGAGGGGACTCTGAAGAAATTTTGGCTCAAAGAATTATCGATAGTGGATTTAACAAACCAACAGTTGCATACATTGCAGGAAGGGCAGCACCTAAAGAAAAGAGAATGGGACATGCAGGAGCAATTGTAATGGGTAATTATGGTTCAGCAGAATCTAAAGTATCCATGTTTAACAAGGCAAACATTCCAGTTGCAAAAAGACCAGCAGAAGTACCAGTATTATTAGCAGGAAAGATGGAAAAATCCGATTAGAATAAAAGAGAGAGATAAAGGAGAAAATTAAATGCCTATCACAGACCCAGAAAAGAAAAGAATTGCACAACATGCACGTCTTGTTATGAGAATTTGCTTCAAATGTGGGGCTAGAAATGATATTGGCGCTACACGATGTAGAAAGTGTAGAAACCCATACTTGAGATTAAAGAACAGAAATCTCGGCGTTAAGAAATAGAACTAAGAAATCATTAATCTTTGTCTATAATCTACAATTAGAGATTTTAATTCAGCATTGTATTGCTTAACAAAGGATTTTGCAGCCTCAGGATCATCCAATGCTTCAAAAGATATCTGTAAATCTTCAGGGAGTTGATCATTTATTTGATACAAAATTTTAGCAGCCTCTACATATTGTCCCAAATTATCAGCATATTCAAAGGCCAATTTCATCCGGTCAATTAATGCATCAAACTCTTGTAAAGACATGAGAGTTATTTTCAAAAAGAGTAGAAAAGGTCAAGGTAATTGTGACATAATTAGATAGCAAAGACAAAAAAACTCCTAATTGAGCAATTTAGTTGGACCGGTCGTCTAGTTTGGTTTGGATGACGCACTCACACTGCGTAAGGAAATTATTTTCCCGCAAAGGTCGTGGGTTCAAATCCCATTCGGTCCACCACCACTGTGGTTTCAGACCCCTTTCTGACTATTCTCCAAAACAACCTTTTCGTTTGGTAGAGTACCAACGAACTTCCAACCTTGTAAAATGAATTCTTCTACTTGCTCAGCAGTTACTACTTTTTGACTTGGCTTGTTTTACCGATGTCCAGAGTCTGAATCATCTCTAGTACTTTTCCAAGTTCTTCTGGTGTAGCATTCTGAATTGTATCTTGAATCACTTCTTTTTGTTTCAACATTGGGTCTTCTGTAGATAGTTCCAAATCAAGCAGTTCTTCACAACGCTTGAATGCCTCACGCATTTCTGTAACTAGAACTTCTGGAAGTATTCCTTTGTTTGTCGTATATTTTGCCTCGATTGTTCCCTTGTGCCCCATAAAGAATGCACGAAAGTCATGTGCAATTTTCCCTTTTGATTCGGCAATTAGTAACTCCGTATCAAAGTAGGCCCTCAGAACATAAGGTCTCCAAGTGAATCGTGGTCGAAACGTTTCACGAACTTCCTTGCTGATTGTCCTTGTTGGCAAGAATTTTTTGTTGCGATTATTTCCTCGATTAGTCTTGTAGATATAATCGGGTGCAACAACAGGAGAATCACCATTTAGCGGTTCACCGTGTTCAAGCCTGTCATTTAGGTATGCAATCAACTTTTTTGTTGCCGATGATGTCGAGAATGTAAAGTATTGATGTCTCGTTTTTGATAGTTCACGTCTAACGATTATTTTGTTAGGCGTATCTATGCATTTTACAATACCTTGGTGAATTACAATATCAGGTAAATCCTTGATTCGTAATCCATCTGTTCCATCATGATTTCCAATTACTTCTGGTCTTAAACCTGATTTTGCCATCAACGAAATCACAACAGATGCACGCAATGTTGCACGATTGTAAATTTCTGCCATTTCTTCAGCAATTGGAACACGTTCGTTTTCCAATGTCGGAGTATGATCAGGGTTAGACACTTTCAGTTTTCGTCGTATCAAAACATCAAAATGTCTGAGCCATGATTTCACGGCTTTTACAACATCATCGATGTATCCCGGAGAATAGTTCTTTGATTCCATCCACGTAATGTGGTCTTCTATCAAATCAGTTACTGTTCTCAAATCCTTCATTCCAAGTTCTGACAATTGAAGAGGTGTCATTTCATGGATTTCACAGAATTTGTCTAATCTTCTCAATCGGACTTCTGCTGTGAGTGGACTTCCTCGAGATAGGTTGTCATACCATCTTTTGATTGTAATATACGGAAAGTAGGTCCGCTAGTCATCTGTATTTTTCTCCATCCATTTTGGGTCCTCTTTTCTGATCGCATTTGTCGCCTTTTTATTTCTAAAGGCCATAAGCGGCGTCTCACAATTGTCAATGTCTAGTGAAAAGTGCAGTCTCCTTTCGTTGTAATAGTCAACATACTCTCT
>JARPSM010000009.1 GCA_029782475.1 Nitrososphaerota archaeon | reverse complement strand
GTATCATAAGAATATAATCTGGTCAATTTTTCTTTCATTGAAAATATAAATACCTCAAACCAATGAATCAAATTGAAAATGAGGCTAACTGGATTCTTGGCATTTGTATTATTATCAATTTCAATTCTATCTTATGGTTTTGGCGATGTTGCTTTTGCAACAAGTGATCCTAATCCTGCATTACCTATATCTACTGATATAGACATCGCAACTAATGGTGCATCTGTAACCGTTTCTGGTACTGTTACTGGTTATGATTCTACATCACAAAACGCTGGTGCAATTACTTACAAAGTACTATCTCCAGCAGAGGCGTTTGCAGGTATTGGGCAAATAATTCCAAATTCTGATGGCTCTTTTGAATTTAGTTTCAAAGCTGGTGGCATATTGTGGAAAAGTAATGGTGATTATACTATTGATGTAAAATATGGTGCAGATTCTTCTAAAGTTTCAGTAAATTATGTTGGTGGTGAGCAAGTGATTACTGGTCAACCAGAACCACCAGTTGTTACCGAACCAGAACCAGTAAAATGTGGTCCAGGAACTGAACCTAATGCAAATGGCATTTGTGTTGTTTCACAACCTCAATGTCCTGATGGATACACGATGGAAGGTGGTGTTTGTGTAGAAAATGATGGTGGCTGTCTAATTGCAACCGCTGCTTATGGAACTGAATTAGCACCTCAAGTACAATTACTTAGAGAAATTAGAGATAATACATTATTCAGTACAACTTCTGGAACATCTTTCATGATGGGATTTAACACATTATACTATTCATTTGCACCAACAGTTGCAGATTGGGAAAGAGAAAGTCCACTCTTTAAAGAAATTGTAAAGATTACAATTACGCCTATGCTCTCAACATTATCTATAATGTCATTGGCAGATGAAGGTTCAGAAGTTGAAGTCTTAGGATTAGGAATTTCTGTAATTGCTTTGAACTTGGGAATGTATATTGCAGCACCAGCATTAATTGGATTCAAAGTAAACCAAATCATCAAATCTAGAAAATAATCTTATTTCACTCTAGGTTATTATACTGAAACCTCTTTTGATCTTTCATGCATATGGAATATGAAGAATTTGGATCAATAGAGGATTTCCTAATGTATATGGCATCTGCAGCACCACCGATGAAAAATACCTTACCTATCAATTCTTACAAAGGACATGTGATGTCTTTTATTCCGTTAAGTCCAGCAACTGGAGAAACATATCTTATGCTTTATGCAAAAGGTTCACTTGAACCTGGAATTTATGAGTTTGATGTTGCATCAAAATCTTTCAAAAAAGTTGAAGCTGTAGAGCGAGCAGACAAAGTTTACTTTATTTCTATAACTCCGATAAGAAATACTATAGCAGATATTGCTATTGAAAATCTATAATTTCTTTATTTGAAATTTAGGAGCAGTAACAGATCTACTTTTTGCATATTTATCAATAATTTCATCTGGGGTTCTTCCATTGAAAAGATCTTTACACAATCCTCGCAAATATCTCATAATGGCCCAAGTACCAGCTTTGAGAATTCCATACATGAAAACTTTCATTGGTCCACCATAGGTCTTGTTTCTAAGAATAATTGGAATGATATCATTGATGACTCGTAAGTTATTTTCCCAACATTTCCAAAATAATGTAAATTGTGCTTCATTCAAGTTTCCAAAATGCATTGAATTCTTTTCACTAAAGTCTTGGTAAAGTAATGGTGCTACCAATCCTCTGAAATTCATTTCTCTAAAGTCACTCATCATATCGATGGTATACTGAATATCATCTGGGGTTTCATCAGGCCAGCCGATTATGATTGTAGCAGCTGGGAACCAATGGTTCTCATTTAGAATTTTTGCTCCTTCTCTTACAACACTTCCCCATTCTTCAGGAGCAAATGGTTTTGTTTTAACTCCAAGGTGTTTTTTCACCATTGCTGGTGACACTGTTTCAATTCCAAGATTAGTTGCAAGCCATCTTCCTGTTTTGTCTTGCTCATTTACGTGGGAAATTTGTTGCATCAATATAGGATCTGCTGCAACAGCTGAAAATGTCATATGGGTAGTTCCGATAAAGTTAGCTCCTAACCCTTTGAGCCCTTTCCATAAATCCACAATGGCATCTCTGTTTGGAACAAAGTCCCTATTATCACATCCATAGAGTAACATCTCATCAGAATGCAACCAAACAGAATCGAATCCATAATCCAAGTTAGTTTTAGCCTCATGTTGTAATCTTTCTAATGGAAGATCTTTCTTTGATCTTTTGTTTACATCACAAAAGTCACATCCTCTTCCACATCCTCTCATTGCTTCAATCAATGAATTGATTGTTGGACCTTCAATGACTGGAATATTTTCAAGATTTCTTACAAAACAATGCATTAGTTCTGGAGCATCATTTTTTTCTAAATCTTGAAACAAATCTACAGCTAGTTCATCTGCTTCTCCAACAACAACTGTATCAATTCCATGTATTTTCATTCTATCTGATTTTGCTAATTCCCATGCTCCATTTCCTCCAACAACAACTTTGAAATCATATTTCTTTTTTAATTGAATTATATTTGCACACATTTTTTTAAATTTCATTGCAACATAAGATAATTTTTCTGGAGACATGGTTGTAGTAACTGGTGCCATTCCTAATGGATCCATTACATTAATTCCAACAACTTTGGTATCTGGACCAATTGATCTGTTTAACATTTCAGGATGTGCCATGAATACATCTTCTCTTTTGTATCCTCCTTGAATCAATGAACTTTCAATCCTTCTTAATCCTACTTGGGCAACTTTTACTTCTCCTGTAATTGGGTCTGTTTCAACTGAAGGACAAAATACTTTATCAAACACCCATTCCGGTAAAACCTCATATGGTCCACACGCAATAAATCCATAAAGAAAATTTCCTCTATAATTTGTCATTAAACTACGATCAGCAGTAAGTACAACACGTTTGCCAGCCAATTATCCACCTTCTTTTTGGTTGTTATATATCATTTACGAGGTTGATTAGTCTGAAATTCTAATCTGAATAATTTTTTCTGATTGCTCTATTTGCAATATTTGCTGCAATCCCTCCAGCTGCAATCCCATTATCGATATTTACAACTGATAACCCCAATGAACAGCTTTGAAGCATTGATGCAAGAGCTGCTATTCCCTTCTCTCCATATCCATAACCTACAGATGTGGGGATTCCTATGATTGGAATGTCTACTAGTGTGGATACTAGTGTAGCTAATGCTCCTTCCATTCCTGCAGCAACTATGATGCAATCCACATCTTCATTTATCATTTTTTTTAAAATTGGGAAAACTCTCTGAATACCTGCTACTCCTACATCATAACTTGTAATACATTTACAATTCATTGCCTCACACATCAATCTTGATTCTTCTGCAACTCCAATATCTGATGTACCTGCAGTCATAATCCCTACTTTCCCACCTTGAAATTTTATTGGCTTTTTAAATAATAATAATGACGATGAATTTTTCCCTGTTTTGATTTTCACTTTTAATCTCTTGGAAAATGATAATATTTTTGGATAATCTTCTTTTTTGATTCTTGATATTATCACTGCATTGGTTTTCTCTAGAACTTTTTTTATAATTTTTTTAATTTCATCTAATTCTTTTGGTTCTGCAAAGATTACCTCTGGGATACCTCTTCTATTCCTTCTGTTAATGTCAATTTTAGCAAAGCCTTCTACTTCCTCAATTGAATATAGTGACAAAAGCTTTTTTGCATTATTTACTGAAATTTTTCCTTTTTCCAATGATTGTAAAATTTCATGGATTTCCATTGATGAATCTTATTACCTAGTCTAAAAAAATGCTTAGATCTCAATGCCTGAAATGGCACCCTTTACACTTTCTACTGCCTTATAAAAGACGTGTTTTTCTTCATCATTTAGATCCAATTCTATAATTTTTTCTACGCCTTTCTTTCCAATAATTGCTGGAACTCCTATTGTTACATCTGAATGACCGTATTCTCCATCAAGATATGTTGCAACTGGGATGACTTGTTTTCTATCTCTTACCACTGATTCTAGAATTGCAGAAATTGCATTACCTGGTGCATGAACTGTAGCACCTTTTAATTCAATTACTTTTGCTGCCACTTGTTTTGTATTTAGAACCAATTCGTCTAATTTTTCTTTTGGAAGAAAAGATGATAATGGAATTCCTGATACTGATGAAAATCTTGGTAGTGGTAGCATGTTTTCTCCATGTTCGCCAATTACTAGTGCTCTGATTGAATCACGTGAATGTCCAGTTGCTTCATGAATAAACTGTCTAAATCTTGATAAATCTAACATTCCGCCCATCCCAAATACCCTGTTTCTATCAAATCCTGATACCTTGTATGTTATGTAAGCCATAGGATCAAGTGGATTTGTAACTGGAATTATCATAGAGTCATCTGCGTATTTTTTTACATTTTCAACCACACTTTTTACAATTGATGCGTTAATTTTCAAGAGATCCATTCTTGTCATTCCTGGTTTTCTTCCAGAACCTGCTACGACAACGACTGCTTTTGAGCCTTTCATGTCTGCAAAATCATTTGAACCTTTTACTTCGACATCTATTCCTTGCTCTGATAGCATGTGGTTGATATCCATTGCTTCTCCTTGAGGTAACCCTTCAGCTACATCTAGTAATAATATTTGGTCATCTAATCGTTTTAATGCTGAAAATAATGCGGCATCTCCGCCTACTTTACCTGAACCGATGATTGTAATCATGTAAAACGGTGTCAATTTTGAATAATTAAATCTAATGAAATTCTCAAAATATTAGTCGAATTTATAAGCATTTTTGATAATTTTTAATCATGGTTATTGTAATCGATCCACAGATTGCTGGCATATCTGGAGATATGTTTCTTTGCTCATTAGTGGATTTGGGATCTGACAAAAATAAAATAATTGATGGGATTAAAAAATCTGAAAAATTTCTTCCAGGTTCTACAATAAAAAAAATTGATTTTGAAAAAATTCAGAAACGTGGGGTTGAATCTTTACAACTAATTTTAGAAATTAATGAAGAGATTCATGAAAGAAAAGGTTCAGAGATTAAAACAGCGATAATAAATTCTACAAAAGAACTGTGTCTTTCTGATAAAGCAAGTTTGTTTGCAAAATCTTGTATTGACACTCTTATTTCTTCTGAATCAAAAATACATGGAATTCCTGAAGAATCTGTTCATTTTCATGAAGCGTCAAGTATTGATACTTTGGTAGATATTGTTGGAATTACTATCGCACTGGAGGATTTGGGATTGTTTGAGGAAAGAATTGTATGTTTGCCTGTTTCAGTGGGTGGAGGTTCTGTAACATTTTCACATGGAACCATGTCAAATCCGGCAAGTGCAATTCTTGAGATTTTTAAAAATTCTAATTTAGTGATCAAAGGAAATGATGCAAATGAAGAACTTACAACTCCAACTGGAGCCTGCATTTTGGTGAATTTGACATACGAGTCCGTAAAATATTATCCTTCAATGAAAGTTGAATCTATTGGGTATGGGGCAGGTCAAAAAGATTTTGAATCTTTTTCTAATGTCCTGAAAATTGTTAGAGGCTCTGAAAATAATTTTGAAATTGATTCTGTTAAAATACTTGAAACAAATGTAGATGATGTTTCAGGAGAAATTTTAGGGAATCTAATTGAGCAAATTATGGAAAAAGGAGCACGAGATGTTTCGATTTACACTGGAATCACAAAGAAAGGCAGACCCACCAACCTTGTATCTGTAATTTGTACTGATGATATTCTTGATGAAATTGTTGATACACTCGTATTAGAAACTGGGACTTTGGGAATTAGAGTTTCTGATTCTAATCGATTTGTTGTTCCTAGATCGAATCATAATGTATCTCTGACTTTGAGTGGTCAATCTTTCCAAGTGAACTACAAAAAGTCTTTTTTCAAAGGCAAAACTGATTTTAAGGTTGAATTTGATGATTTAAAGATCATTTCCAATGCCGTTGATAAATCTATTAAGGAAACTGAAGCATTTTTGAGAAAAGAAATTGAAAAATTGGAGATGAATAATGGACTCTCTTGAAAATCTAGTTAATTGGTTTGATGGCAAAAATAAAGTTATGATTGCCCTTTCGGGAGGAGTTGATAGCGCCCTTGTTGCATATGCTGCATTTCAAAAACTTGGGAATTCTGCTATTGCAGTTACTGCAGATTACAAAACCTTATCTGCAGAAGAACTTGGTACTGCAAAGCAAATTTGTTCTGAGATAGGAATACAACAACTTCTTTTGGATTACAGTGAACTTGAAAACGATGATTTTACAAAAAATGATTCTAACAGATGTTTCCATTGTAGAATGGAGTTGGGAGATCATTTGATTAAACTTGCAAAAGAGCATAATGTGGAGGTTATTGTAGATGGTACTAACCTTGATGATTTGGGTGATTATAGGCCTGGAATTGAGGCATTAAAGCAAAATGGAATACGCAGCCCTCTAGTAGAAACTCATTTTTCAAAACCTCGAATTAGGGAAATTGCTAAACAAGTTGGATTGTCTGTATATGACAAACCATCAAATTCATGCTTAGCATCAAGAATTCCTTGGGGGCAAAGAGTAACTGCAGAAAAATTAGCTAGAATTGAATTTGGTGAAACTATTGTTAAACAACTTACAAATGTAAAACAAGTAAGGGTTCGTGATATTGAAGGTTCTGCAAAAATTGAAGTTGAGAAACAAATGATTTCTAGACTTGATCAAAATGTCTTGAAACAAATCACTGAGAAATTAATGATGATTGGATTTATTTCTGTTGAAGTTGATCAAGACGGATATAAACCCGGAAAAATTAATGTGATTGCAGATTGATATATCTTGACAATGCAGCATCAACTCAAATCCATGAAGATGTTTTAGAATCAATGCTACCTTATCTAAAAGAGCAATACGGCAATGCATCGTCTATTCATAGATATGGTAGATTAGCTCATAAAGCAATTGAAAAAGCAAGAAAGCAAATTGCACAATTAATCAATGCAGATCCTTCAGAAATTTTACTCACTTCTGGCGGTACGGAATCAAACAATACTGTTCTTCGAGGTATACCTGTAAATGATATGAATAATCACATCATTACATCCTTAATTGAACATGATGCGATTTTGGAGCCTTGTAAACAACTTGCAAACACTGGGTTGAATGTTGATTATTTACCAGTTGATAAATTTGGAATCATTGATCCCTCAGAATTAAAAAATCATCTATCTGAGAAAACTTGTCTTGTTTCGATAATGTTTGGAAATAATGAGGTGGGAACTGTGCAACGTATTTCTGAAATTTCTAAATTATGCAATGAACGAAATATCCCATTTCATACAGATGCTGTTCAAGCAGTTGGCAAGATTTCTATTGATGTAAAAGAATTAGGCATAGATTTACTATCGATTTCTTCTCATAAATTGCATGGTCCAAAAGGCATAGGGGCACTATTCATTAAAAATGGAATTAAAATTAATCCTGTGATTTTGGGTGGTGGCCAAGAACATGGACTGCGTTCTGGGACTGAAAATGTTGCTAATATTGTTGGATTTGGCAAGGCATGTGAAATTGCAAAAAATGATTTAGATGAAAATATGACTTATGTTCGTAAACTCCGTGATCTTTTAGTTGACAGAGTTTTGGAAGAAATCCCTAAAGTGACTCTTAACGGTGATTCAACATCTCGATTGCCAAATAATGCCCATTTTACGTTTCTTGGGGTTAATGGAGAGGATCTTATCATTAAACTAGATGAATATGGGATTGCTGCTTCCACAGGTTCTGCATGTTCTGTTAATACTCAAAGAGCTTCACATGTTTTACAAGCAATGGGGTTTTCCCATGAACAAATCACTGGCTCCTTAAGATTAACGATGGGTGTTTTTAACAATGAAAATGAAATTGAACAAACCGTTACATCTCTTAAAAAAATAGTCAAAGAATTAAGATCCGTTTCACCTTTCAAAGAAAAATACTCTTTTTCTAAAACCTAAATTTTAATTTGAAGTTTATTTCTAGTAGCAGCAATTGTCACCATGATGCCAACTACTAAAATTACCATTACAATTGTACCGAATTCTGGTACTACATAGGTTCCAATAATCTCAATATATGAATCATCTTGTTCAAAATCAATGGTAATCACTCTGGAATCTGAATTGACAACTGATTCTTCATATGCTGCATCTGTACCATCTATTTGGATGATAAATATGTCATCTTTACCGTCTTGTTTTTCTGCTCCTATGAATTCTCTAGGTAGATCTAGTGTGATTGTTCCTTCATCTGTTGCATCGATTTGTACTCTGACTGCAAAAATTTCAGAATCTACAACCATATTTTTTACTGTACCGCCTTTGATGGTATACTCTACATCAAAAGTGCCGTGACTTCCTGCATCCACTTCATAATGCTCAGTTGTTACAATTGCATCTGATTTTGAAGTGTATGAAAATTGTGTTTCTATTTGGTGTTTTTGATATGAAGCTACTATTGTATAGTCTCCAGATTTTTTCCATAATGCCCCTTCAGCAAGAAATGTCGTTGTAAAACTTCCATCTTGGGCCACTGTCAATTGTGCGATATCTACCCGATTCCCCTCAGTGAATATTTGTAAAATTACAGGTGTTTTACCAATTACAGTTATTATATTTCCTGAAACTACTACTGTGTCCCCTTCATCATAATTATTGTCATCTGTTTGAACTGAAATTAATGGTTCTTGTGCAAATATTGAACCTGTTGATATTGTCAGTAATATTATGATGCTGAATAATATTTTAGAATCCACAAACTCCAAAATGTACGTTTGTATATTTCCTT
Source organism: Nitrososphaerota archaeon (assembly GCA_029782475.1). Lineage (GTDB taxonomy): Archaea > Thermoproteota > Nitrososphaeria > Nitrososphaerales > Nitrosopumilaceae > Nitrosopumilus. Next base: position 1,954 of record JARPSM010000009.1, on the reverse strand, counting down.
TACTATTAAAAAATGAAAAAATGAAAAAAGTTGTGTGACTTTTAGTATCTTGGTATAATGCTTAGTCTTGATTTTGCAGATACGGCAATTATTGAGATAATTGCTACTGCTAGAATCATGGCTGCGATTGTACCAAATTCTGGAATCACGTGGGTACCGATTATTTCAATTGTTTCAGCGCCTGCTGGGAACATTACTGTTATTTTGTTTCCAACAATTTCACATTCTGGCTCATTACATTCTTCACCATCAACTAGTACCATGTAAGGTCCTTCCATAGTTGTTTTTGTTGGTGTTACTGTTAATGTTCCGTCATCTTCAGCGTTGATTCCAATGATAATTGAACCATTATCACCCGGATTGAGAGTTGCTCCAATTACACTTCCGCCTGTAATGGTGAATGGTATACATTGACCATTTGCAGATAGATTGTCAGCACCACATTGTTTACTGTGGTCTGGTGTAGTGTATGTTAGATTTGGTGCAATTCCACCAGTTAGTTCAACTTGGGCACTGTTACTTTTTTCAGCACTACCATAGTTTACTTTAATGGTGTAGGTACCGTCGTATTTCCACATTGCACCTGCTGTGTTTAGGGTTGTCTCAAAAGTTCCATCTTCTGCTACAACGATTTGATCAATTGTAACGATGGAGTTTAAAGGACTAATCACAGTTAGTGTAACTGGAAATCCAGATTCATTTGCTACTTGGCCTGTTACCATAATCATGTCATTATGACCATAATCTGTTTTTTCTGTCCAAACAGAAATTGGAATTGTACCGATTAAATCTTCAGATGCCATCATTTTGGCTTCTTCTTGGGTACAACCTATGCACGATGAATATGTTTGAGCATATGCTGTTGACATGGTTAAAGTACCGACTGCAGTCATTAAGGCTAGTAACGCGAACGTCGTACGGTTGTTCATCTTGTTGCGATTTACATACATCTCTATTTATGTATATTTAAAAATGAGAAAAAAGTTGTGTGACTTTTAGTATCTTGGAATAATGCTTAGTCTTGATCTTGCAGATACTGCAATTATTGAGATAATTGCTACTGCTAGAATCATGGCTGCGATTGTACCAAATTCTGGAACTACAACTCCGTCTAAGATATCTACCTCAGTTGAAGCAGAATAATTTGGGTTGTCCCCTTGTTGTACATGTACAGTATAGAAGCCATCTTGTTTCCATAATGGTCCACCTACTGTAATCTCAGCAGCGAATTCTCCACTAAGCATTGGTGATGTCTGTTGAACTGTTACCACATTATTTCCATCTGGTGAAATTACCTTTACTGTGATATCCTCACTTACTCTATCGGTCAATCCAGTGACTTCGAACATTGAAGAACCATTCTCGATAATTATTGCATCGAGCATAAGTCCTGCTTCTGTTGCAGCATTGTTTACATTTGGTGTGATGATTCCTTCCATATTAGATTCTGTTACAGAAGTTCTTTCGGTCATACCGTTTGCTACTTCAACAAGAACGTTTAGTGTGTATAATGAATTATTTCCTTGCTTTGCTGTAATTTCATAAAGTCCGTCTTCAGACCATGTTGATCCAATTTTGAATTCCTTTACAAATTTACCATCGCTGTCTGGTGAAAGTTGACCAATCTCTACCACGTTATTTCCACTTGGAGATGTTACTCTCAATGTAACATCTGTAAGGGCTGAAACTGTTTTACCTGTAATGGTAATCGTATCTGAGCCCTTGTCGGCTGTTGCTGTGATCATCATTCCTTGACTTTGTTGTGCAAAAGCATCTTGTTGAATTGAAGTCACTAAAACTAATGACAATGCCATAACGACTATTGCCATTGATGTCGTAGAACGTTTCAAATTCATGCTATTTTCACCCAGCATTATTGCTATTTATGTATATTTAAAAATGGTCTTGTCAAGTCTGAGAGGCTTTGATTCCTGATTTTCTAGTGTAAAGTGTC
>JARPSM010000153.1 GCA_029782475.1 Nitrososphaerota archaeon | reverse complement strand
TGATGAAAAATGGTTGTGAATTTGGTCAAATATGTACCAACTCTTTTTGAGTTGTTACATGCAGAAGCTTTGTACATGCAGAATTAGACGGATCTCATGCAATGACGTTATGAGAAGGTTGATTACGCATCAACTCTATTGTTTCTTTTTTAGTATTTTCAGAAGTAACTTGGATCGGATATGACCCATAGGAAGTCCAAAGAGGACCGCCTGCAGGAATGCTAACCGAAAAACTACCGTCTGAATTTGCAACAGTTAGAGTAACAGCAACAAAAGTAGATCTAGCAGGATCAAGAATAACTACACTTACAGAAGTAACAGGTAGTTCAGAAGAAACAATTCCAGATACATGTATCATGTCACCATCATAGTAAACAGATTTGTCAGTTTCAACACTATCCACAGTTCCAAATACGTATGAAAAACTCAAGGGAGTAAATAGAAGAATGAACAAAATAGTGAAAATACGAATCAACTTAAAAAAAAATAATTATCAGTGTTAAATAAATAATACGCTAAATAGGTCAAATAGACTTAATTAACATCAGTAAATATTTCTACAACTTTTTTTGCCAAGCTTTCAATATTGACAGAAGGCTCTGCAGAAATCAATAATAGAATTTGAGTAATTGGAAATGGAAAACTTACTAAAACAGCCTTATCACGTCTTGCAGCAAGATAATTTATTGGTCCTAGGCTCTCATCAAACTCTTTTCGTATAGATGCTTTTGAAACAAAATCAAAAAACGACTGCAATTTAGTCTCATCCCCTTCATAAGGAACAAGCCCTTCTTTAAAACCGCCAGAAACTAATTTTCCATCTTTATCAACAATTCCAGCAAAACGAATTTCAGATTCCTCTAATAATTTAACACATTTTTCAGCATATAGAGTATCAGACATATTTATCAAATAAAATGTCAAAAATAAAAACCTAGCCTATGGTTTTCCAAAATTTAACTACAAATGGCATTTTAATAACACATAGTCAATAACTCCTTCTTGTGATGCTTTTTTCATTTTTTGGATAGAACTAAATAATATTTTTTCAACAAACGGAGAGTATTGTTTTAAAATAGATGTCTTTAATTCTTCTCTATTTTCAACATAATAATCAGCTAAAGGATCATAGACGGATGAACCAATTAACTTTTCTTCAGAAATTACGAATCCACTAGAAACAATAATTTTTTTCACCTCATCTAAACTATAATGCTCTGAAGACCAAGTGAATTTTAAAATTCCCAGTTTTGAAATTGAGGATGATATAAGAGTGATAGGTATTGCTAAAATTAACAAGCCTGAATCAGATAAAATTCTTTTTGATTCTAGAATGAAATCAGAAAAAGGTTTGAAATGTTGTGAAGATTCCAATGCAAGTACACGCTCTACAGAATTATCAGTAAAGGGTAATTTTCTAGAAGAAGAATTCAAAAAAGTAATTTTTTGTTGTGGACCCGAATAAGAAAGTTGATTGTAATTGATATTGATGCAAAATATAGATAAATTTGGAAAAAATTTTCTCCAAAATATCGCAGGTGCAGATAAACCACTTCCAACATCCACAACAGTTTCACAAGTATTCAATTCAGCCATTTTTGCAAAAACACTACATAGATTTTCTTGTGCAGAAATAGGAGTGTCATTTTCAACATCCCAATATCCAAAATTCAACATATTACCTCCAGTAGCAAGTTGCATTACGGGAGACAGAGAATTGTAAAGATTTACCACATCTTTTTCATTTCTACGAATAGTCCACAATAAAAGATCAAGAGGATTAATAGAAGTCAAAAATATTTTCAAATTTAATACAATTAAAGACTATTAATTCCTAAGGTAACCCTTCAGAATCCTCAGCACAGTGATTGTGTACCCATTCTTCATCTTGATTTTTTGTAATCTCTTTTCCCGGTTGAATTTTGTCATCACAAGAGACACAAGATGTAGCAAATTTTGCTTTCATACGAATAGATAGAGTATGAGAGATAAATCACCTAGTATAGCGAAGAGACAAAGTTCGTGAACTAAAAATCATCGAAAAACTAGCGATTAGTGGATTTTACCAAGGTAAATGTGAATAAGCAAACTGAAATGCACTGAAAATGACTCACAAACTTGTATTTCTCGCTATATGCGTTTTTTGTTAACCAGTGATGAACACATTTTAGGGATCTGTATACAATGTTAGAATATGTCAGATCCCAACCAATCATCAAAAATAGTAATTGCCAAGTGGACAGATAGATTTGTTGCATGGTTAATTGATTTCATTATAGTTTCAGTAATTTTAACATCAATTATTTTTGCACATTATGGAACAATGGATTATGAATTTGAAGGTGAAGGGTTTTGGATAGAAAATTCACAATTCTTACCAACGAGCGGTATTTTCTTTATGTATTGGGTTATTTTAGAATACAAAACAGGACAAACAATTGGGAAAAAAATTCTAAATTTAAAAGTCACAAATGTTTCAGGGGGCAAAGCAAGTTTGAAAGGAATTGCAATCAGTAGTTTTGGAAAATCATTTTTACTTCCATTAGATATGATTTTGGGATGGATATTGACTAATGAAAAACGTCAAAGAATTTTTAATAAATTAGGCGATACAATAGTTATCAAAGTAAAAGAATCAATCAGAGAACAAGACATCACATATACAAAAGACTAAGTTTTGTCATATTTTGTTAAACTATTACTGTGAATATTTTACCATCAGATCTATTAGATATACTGTCGAGAAAAAGTTCATGAGAGATCAAATTAATCAGTTAGTAATAGATATTGATCAAGATAACGCAGCTTTTGTAGTAAGCGTTTAGGTCGCTCCAAGCACTTCTAACAGTTTTTCAACAAGATTCAACTTTTGTTTCTTCCATGTCAGAACACAGGTCATCAGTGTGCTATACACCTCCATTCCCCTTGCGCTGCATATTCGATGTCTGATTTTC
>JARPSM010000150.1 GCA_029782475.1 Nitrososphaerota archaeon | reverse complement strand
CACTCTCGCTTAATCTGTCATTTACATTTTTTACACTTGCATCACATGTGAGAATCATGAACAAATCGCATCTATGTACTGTAGTAGTGGATAGCCCATCATAAATAACCAGGCCTTGTAATATTTTTTGTCTAGCATGATCAGATTTCAGAGCATAATACAACTAGTCTGCTTTAGCATTTGCTTTAGCTTTTGCTCAAATTTGCAATGTCCCTCTTCTTTGAGACAGCTAGTCTTGAGATTTCTATATAATAAAAAAATAGGCATGACGGATTTTAAACCATACATAGGCAGCCCTACAAAATTTTGAAAAAGAGAAATCGTGTGGATTTTGTTACCGGTTATTCTTTTGGCATTGCACCAATACGGAATACGTTAGTTCCACATGTTGGACATGTACCTTTTACAGCAGGGCGTCCGTTCTTTAATGTAGTTTCTTTGGGATCTTTGATATCCCTTTTTGATCTGCATTTTACGCAATATGCTTGAACCATTATGAAATTTGTCAAACTTGATGGTATTTAGGCAGAGGCTGTGAAAATTATTTCACTATAGACTAGATGTGCGTAAATTTTTTAGGCATCAGAATTATTATTTTGTGACTATTTACAAAAAAAATAACGATTTTGGAAAAAAATTCTGATACTGTTCTTAAAAATCGTGTTTTTTTCAATATTTATTTCATAAATAGAAATTTCATGGATTATTACCAATTATAAACTCCTTATTAGTAAAATTAGAAAATGGCATCAAAAAAAGGAATAACCATAACTGCAATAATTTTAGCAGCAATTACAGGTGCGAGTTTTTTGTTATGGATTGTCCCTCAAGATGTTGAAACAACTTTTGTTGTATCAGATTATAGAAATTATTTAGATGGAGTAAAAAACATCCACGAAGTTTTAGAAGAATCAATTGAAATGGAATATGGGAATTTAAGAACTGGAAAGATTTCCCCACAAGACTATATTTCAGTAACTAAAGTCACATCAGATCAAGTAACTACCCAAATAGGTGAATTTGTGACATCAAAGCCATCTAAAGAATGGCAAGCAAGTTACATCAATTACATGGAGGCTTTGAAATCATTTAATTCATTCATTATAGAAACTAAGGTTTTAGCCAAAATGATTGAAAATGGAAATACTGAAGATGAAATGAGTGAAACTTTGGAAAAAATAGACATGTTAAAGTCTAAATCTGTTGAATTTGTGAAAATGTCTGATCAATCAAGACCAGGCTAGCCTCAAAACCGAATTTTACTATTCATACAAGTTGGAAATCGTTAAAAGGTAATTCCGTAAGAGAAATAGAATGTCTCAACGAACAGGTAAAGTTGAAAAAGACGTCAATGCATCAACTGCTAATAAATTACTTGTAATTTGCATTGATAGAGATAATGATGTAGGCGATAAAGCTGGAATCATCACACCTGTTATCGGAAGAGATGCATGTATTGAAGCAGCACAGAGATTGGCATTAGAAGATCCAGAAGACGCAGATTCAAATTCAATTTTTGCAGCAATTAAAACATATGAAGATTTAATCAGTAAGGGGTATCAAGTAGAGGTTGTAACTGTCGCAGGGGTTAAAGACAGAGGAGTTCAAGCTGATGAAAAGATTTTGGTAGAAACAAGAAAAGTTTTAGAAAAATTTGCTGCAAATGGTGCAGTTATTGTGTCTGATGGGGAAGATGACGAAAGTGTCATACCAGTAATTCAGAATGTACTTCCAGTAGTATCAGTACAACGTGTAGTGATGAAAGTTAGTAGAAGTGTGGAGTATTCGTATGCAGTTTTTGGAAAATATCTTAAAATGCTTGCATATGATTCAAAATATTCAAAATTCTTTTTGGGAGTTCCTGGAATTCTTTTGTTAATCGGTGGTGTTGCAACAGTATTTGGCTACACTGCAGAAATATTTGCAGTACTTGTAAGTATTTTGGGTGGCGCATTTTTAATTAGAGCATTTGATATTGATAGAGTCTGGTCAAGTTGGTCAAAGCCAACGCCGATGGGTTTTATCAGAATGTTTACAATGGTTGCAGGAGTATTACTAATTCTTTCATCAGTGCCAGCTGGAATTAGTGAAGTAGATCCAGAATTAATTAAAACAGATATGCAATTAATTTCAATAATTACAGATAAAATAATAGTAGGACAATTCGTATCAGGTGTGTTACCAATTTTATGGATTGGTATGGGTTCAATTTTTGCAGGTACGTTACTTAGTAATTGGATTGGTGGGATTCAAAGACAAATTAGTGATATTTTAAGAATTATTGTATTGGGAGCGCTTTACCCAACAGTATTGCAATTTACCAGTATCATGATCAATGATGAGCCTTCATTCACACTGATTCCACCGTTACTAGGAGGGTTAGCAGCAACACTAGTCTCAGCTACGATTCTCTTTAAAAAATATAGAAAACATAAAGATCAAGAGATGATTTCAGACTAGATTCATTCAAAAGTGAATTAATAATTCAAATTTCTGAAAAACACTGATATCTTCTATCAAGTGTAAATTATCAAATGGTGAATAGATATTAGTAAAATTAAAGATTTAATTTTTAAGACTTCAGGACTCTATAAGATCTACAGTAAAAGATTAGAAAGTGAAATTAAAAATGGAGATATTCCTAATCACGTTGCATTAATTTTAGACGGTAATAGAAGATGGGCTAAAGTACATCTTTCAATGCCAAAAAAAGGTCATTGGAAGGGGGCAGATGCTGTTGAAAACCTTCTTGACTGGTGTGAAGAATTTGATATCAAAATTGTTACTTTGTATGCACTTTCTGCAGAAAATCTCAATAGAGATGATGATGAATTGAAATACCTTTACGAATTAATTCAAATGAGATTAGAGAAATTATTGAATGATCCAAGAATTCACAAAAGTAAAATGAGAGTTAAGGGGATCGGAAGAATAGAACTTTTACCAGAATCAATTAAAAAAGTTTTACAACAATTAGATGAATCTACAAAAGAATATGATAATCATTTTCTAAACATCGCACTTGCATATGGAGGCCAAAATGAATTAGTAGATGCAGTGAAAAAAATTGGAAGCAAAATAAAAGAAGGATCTCTCAATGTAGAAGACATAAACAAGAAAGAAATCGAATCAAATCTATACACATCACATTTACCACAATCATCACCAGACATGGTTTTAAGAACTTCAGGGGAAAAAAGACTGAGTGGGTTTTTGATGTGGCAAAGTGCCTATAGTGAATTAGTCTTTATGGATATTTTCTGGCCAGAATTTAGAAAAATAGATTTAATGAGGGCAATTAGAACATATCAAGTGAGGAAGAGGAGATTAGGGAAATGATTGAAGAAACATCTGCAGGAATAGTATTATTTAGAAAAGAAGAATCTAAAAATTTATTTTTACTTTTAAACTATCCTTCAGGACATTGGGATTTTGTTAAAGGTAAAATGGAAAAGGATGAAACAATTCATGAAACAGCGGTAAGAGAAACAAAAGAAGAAACAGGAATTTCAGATGTGGCATTTTTAGATAATTTTGAAGAATGGATTGAATATAATTTTCAATATCAAGGTGAATTGGTTCATAAAAAAGTAGTATTTTTCTTGGCTGAAACAAATACTAAAAATGTGGAAATATCTCATGAACATCTAAACTATACCTGGGTAGATTATAACACTGCAATGGAAAAAACTACTTTTGATAATGCAAAAACAGTTTTAACAAAAGCACAAATGTTACTTTCCAAAACTTTGTAATTGTAATTCTTTTGCAACTTGTGCAGGATTTTTTGAATTTAGAATTGTTCTTCCAACAATTAAATAATTGGTTCCAGATGAAATCACTTCATTTGCACTACCACCTTGAGTACCAACACCAGGAGAAAAAATACTCAAATTTTTTCCTGCTTTTTTAGAACAGTATTGAATAATTTTTGGAAATGTAGCTCCTACCACAATTCCATCAACCTTTGCAGTTAGAGCCCAATTCAAAAATAATTGGTACAGTTGTTGCTTTTTAGCCATTTTGACTTCCATATCATATGATAATTTAGCCTCAGGTGCGCTCATATGACACAACGTAATGACCCCTGTACCATTTTTGTGAGCAGATTTTACTAGATTTTTTAAACTATCAAGACCCATTATCGGATTTGCAATAACTGCATCAAATCCTAAATTCCACAAATGTTCAGCAGTTACTCGATTGGTATTCCCAATATCATTAAGTTTGATATCAGCAATAGTTTGTAATCCATATCTATGTGCAGTTTTGTTAATTTTTTGAATTTCTTTTCCACCTAATGGTAAAAGTAAATGAAAATTTAGTTTAATTCCACATAGAAATGGATGTAATTGCTTTATGTTTTGAATTGTTTTGGATTCTAAATTTTTAACAGAGAGATCATAATCGTTGGCAAGAATGACTTTGCCATTTGTTTTTGATATCTGAGAAAGTCTAGTTTTGAAGGTGGCCATAATCTACTAGTGGGTGAGTGCCCTTTAATTTTATTATTTTGATATAAGAATATCCATGTTCAGATGGATTTTCTACGAATGTCGGTTGTGTTCCATTGGTTGTAGAGAATTTTAAAAATGGATTTTGTGGATCTGAATCCAATACAACATGACAAAAATAAGATGTTCCTTCATCATTGAAATTCATGAAAACTCCAATTAGCCATTTATCATTATGAGGAAATAAGAATAATGGGAATGGAATCTCTTCAATTCCCCAAGTGAGTTTTGCTAGACTGGACATATCTTCCAATTGAATTGGTTGATATCTATCCAAAGTACCATTACCAGGTTGTAATGTTTTCGGTAATGATTTGATCCTAACGATTGGAGAATAAAGTTTACTAGCATCTGAAGTAGTATCGACAATTTCTGATTCTTCTTTACCACCTTTTAATCCATAACAAAGATAATGACCGTTATTTTGAAGAGGAGTATAGTATACAATTGGTTTTTCTTTTAAAACATCCATCTGTACAGATAAAATCTTCTTTCCATTATAGTCATGTAAAAACGAAACACGAGGAGCACGCTCTAATGCACAAACGAGCCTAGTAAATTCTAAAGTTGAGTTGACTTGAACGTAGCGTGGTAATTTATCAGTAATTTGTAACTTGTCCACAGAGATTTGCTGTCAGTTATCAAATTAAACTTATCCAAAACAAAGGAGCCTAGTTTCTTCTATCGATAACATCATTGACAGCAGGGCCAGTTCCAATAATTGTAACAGGCGTGTTTAATTCTTTTTCAATGTTCTCAATGAATGCAATTGCATCTGCAGACAAGTTATCGTAAAAAGTTTCACCTGCACAATCAGTAAATAGTACATCTAATTTTGTTATAGAAATTTGTGTTGCACCATTAAGCATGATTGCACGCCTAGCTAAATCAAAATCAAAATCGGCAGCACGTCTTTGACGACCAGTAACAGTGCCAAATTCAGACCAACCTTTTTTTCCTGCATCTTCAAGAGACAATTCTTTGTCAAGCGGTCCAGTTCCAACACGCGTAACATAGGATTTGAAGACAACTATTACTTCATCTACTTTGGTTGGTCCAAGACCAATATCAGCACAAATTCCAGAAGCAGTAACATCTTTTGAAGTAACAAATGGATATGTTCCGTGCCAGAGTGAAAGGAATGTTCCTTGTGTACCCTCAACTAAGACATGTTCGTTTGCATCAAGTGCAGAATTTACCTCTAAAGGTACATCTACTACTAGTGAAGATAGTGAATCAAAATCTTTTGCAAGTTTTAAAACTCTCATAGCACGGTCAGCATTTGCAGGTCCAGTCCCAGAACCAGTACTTCCAATTTTTTCTTTTAATTCCCCTTTTGAATCTCTAACCAAATGAGTTTCTTCAATAATTCCACAGTGTTTATCAATAAAAGAACGTCCTGCTACATCAAAATCTTGAATTTCTTTGTTGAGAACATCAGGATTAATTACAACTCCAGGTCCAATCATTACTTTGGCATTTTTATTGAGAAATCCACTTGGAAGCATTCTAACTTTATACACTTTATCTCCATCTCTAATTGTATGACCAGCATTTGGACCAGCACCGCCGCGTACGATTATTTTTGGATTATCTTTAATTGCTAAATATGAGATGATCTTTCCTTTACCTTCATCTCCAAAAAATCCGCCAACAACAACAGTTGATGTCATATTGTTAAACGTCTATTTGGTTTATTTAAGCTAAAGTATTTTCCATGATTTTATATTCAACACTGATAAGTTTAGATCGTTGGTCGGTGAAAATTTTGCAGGTAATATTATTATCAACTTGGCAAATTTGCCAGATTTTCTAAGAAATCCAATTTTAAAAAAAAGAATGATAGAATTTTTTTCATTACAGGATACAGACAAAGCAGAAGTGATTAACAATGCATTAGAAGCTGGCCCTACAATTCCTTTTCCTAATTTTTCAAAACTTTTCAAAACATGGCTTAAAATTTTAACAACATTATCAGAAGAGCAAAGAGAAGGATTATTTTCAGCGTACATTACAGAAGTTGCTCGCTCACCTCAAAAACTAATTGAATTTAATGTTGATGGGATTTTGGAGATATTTTTGACATTAGAAGAAAATGAAAGAGAAATTCTTGCAAAAACAATTAAAAAAATAATCAACAACTTGGATGAAAATTCAAAAAGACAAATGATGATAGTTATACCAGAAAATGCTAAAAAACACTTAAAATTTTAGGCACCTGGTCGTTCTTCAGGTTTTCTGTTATCTTCATTGGTGTAATCAACTACTTCTCCTTCTGGAGACAAAACACCTACAAAGATTTTCTCATGTTTTTTCAATAATTTTCTGTGATCCAACATAGACATGTCTAATTTCATTTCATTCATGACCATAATTTGATATTCTTTCCATTCAGCCCAGCATTTGTTACATGTAGGGTATTTTGCTGCAACAACCCCAAGCTCTTCACTATCTGGAATAGAATTCTTACATTTGGTACAAGTACGACTCATACAAATTAAGAATAATGAACTCCTTTTATCTTTTATTAAATGTAAAGTAGAAGATTTTTTGCACTTTACCGTTTCTTATTCCATCTACTAAGTTTGGCAATCAATCCTTTATTTTCTAATTCTTCATATTATGTTGTTAATTTTTCATGAATCTTTTCTATATCCTCAAGGGATTTGACATCTTTCAGCATCTTCCTTAGAAATTCTTTTGTTGTCTCTGAAATTCCATAAATTATAGCCATAATTTTCTATAATAATTTTGAACTTAAACCCATTATGTCATTGTCATTTTTGATTCTCAAAAGAGTTTAGAATCTAACGAATATTGTATTTTTCCAAGGCTTTATTGATTATCACTTTATTATTTTTTATAATTACTTTTGATGTTGGGATTTTATATAATTTTGATAAATTCCAATCAACATCAAAATATACGCCAATCAAAAAATCTGCTGATTTTAATTGTTTTTCGCGTATTGGAAAATGATTTAGCATATTGTAAGGCATTTCTTTTCTTGATTTAATTTCATACTTCTTACCTTTAGAATCAATAGCGTCATAGCCTTTGTTTCCTGATTTTACTAAATCTAAACATAATTCATTTACTACCTTATATTCTCCATATTCACCCACAAGTTTTGAAGTTCTAATGACTTTAGATTCTCGTAATTTTTTGAGAATATCATTATACTGTAAAAGTAATTTCTTTATCTCACTATCTTTCAATAATTTTTTAATTTCCATGTGAACTTAAGCATATTGTCTATTCACCAAACAATGCAATCTTGATATGTTTACTACACAACAGATCAATTGCATAATTGAAATGGTTTTTGACAACATTTTGAATTTTAGTCAAATTTATACCTACAAATTCAATATAAGTGAATTTTTGGAAATTTACCTACTCAAAACCCATGCCTAAAAATAATTACACAACTCATCTATTAAGTTAACAAGCAAATATCCACAACAAGTGTAAAAATGAGATTAAACCATGTATACCAACTAGTACCAAGACAGTAAACCCTTACTCTCTAAATCTGAAACAGATAATGTTAGTCAACTTAATGAATGTAAAACAATAATAATTATCAGAGAGATATGTTGGCATGAAGATAAAATGCCCAAAATGCAAAGAGAATGCAGAATTGGCAATGGATTATTCAGTTGTAAAATGTGACTCTTGTGATTTGGATATGAGTTATGGAGAATACGTAAAATTTGTGGCTCATAATCAACCGAAATACTCAGACATTTTGGGAGATTATGCAGCTAGTACAGAGGGTCATACTTCAGGTTCTTTGGATGAATGGGATTAACAAAATAGTGTAATGATTCATCAGATTAAAATAATTAGTTAAGCATAATTCTATTCATCATTGGAATTTCTATTAGAAAATATTCTCAACTTGGTAGGATTTTTAGTGGGACTTGCAATCGGCATAATGTCATATATTGGATTTAGAAATACAGGTAGTCCAACATTATTTAGATTAACAATTGCATTTTCTTCAATCAGTCTAGGATTTTTTGTCATATGGACAGGATACATGGTGGAAGACTTTGTAACAAAAACAGGAAGTGTAGAAAGATGGATTCAGACTTTAGGAATTGCAATTCAAACAGTCGGATATTTTTTTATTGCACTTTCACATAGCATAAAATCATTCTTTCCAAAATCCAGTTACTTTAGATCAGTAGGAATAATCCCACTATTCCTAGTTTCATCTGTTCAGTTAGAACATATTTTCAGATCGGTGTCGTTCATTCTCTTAGCATACGGAGCAATTGAAACAATGTTATCATATTTTGATAATAAGAACAAGGGAGCAATCTCAGTTTCTATAGGACTAGGACTTTTAGCATTAGGAGAATTTGTGGGGTGGTATTCATTTGTATTCCCTGAATCAATACTATATTCAGCATCAATGATTATCAAAATTGGAGGATTGATAGCATTATTCATTCCAGTAAGCAAAGTGCCTCTAACCAGGATAAAATTTGATGACGATTTAGAATAATTATTTTTTTAGGCTCAAAATTTAAAATGATTTCAAATTTGTCAAATTCTTTTATCTTTTTAGTATATTGGAAAATATCAGTGCCCTCTCATAGAAATTTAAATGATTATCAAGTGTACAATGGCCGAATATAGAACACATATGAAAATTATTGGAGATATTCTAGCAACAACACGAGATGACTTACAAGATGAAGATGGAGCATCAGTTACATATCTAATTAGAAAAGCAAACATTTCACATTCAAGAATTTCAACCATTTTGAAAACACTGGTATCCCAAGGGCTTTTAGAAAAAGTGGACAATCATGGTTCAAATAAATATAAAATTAGCGAACCAGGTAGAGAATTTTTACAAGCATATTACACATTTACAAACTTTGCAGATGATTTTGGACTGAGTATCTAATCTGTTACTTTGTCAGATTCAGTTAAATTATCATCAAAATCATCTTCAAAATCATTATCCTCATAATCTGTAGTTGACATACTTTTCAAAGAAGTGTCTAAACTGTTAAAAACTTATTCAAATGAAAATGATAATTAAAGAAAAAAACAGTGATGATGTATTGAAAGTGAGTTGTAATGAAGAAGGTATCGAGAAGGCTTCACAAATAATCAGTAGTGGAGGGATTGTAATTTTTCCAACAGATACAGTTTACGGGATAGGATGTAATCCATACAACAAAGAAGCAGTGGAAAAAATCTATAAAATTAAATCTAGGGACATCACGAAATCAGTTCCAGTTTTAACGTATTCAATAGAAACAGCTGAAAAAATAGTTGAATTTGATCAATTTACGAAAAAAATTGTTGAAAAATTTTGGCCTGGCCCACTAACAGTAATTTTAAAAGTCACAGATAAAAAAATTAAAGAATCATTACGTTTAGAAAATAAAATTGCAATTAGAGTTCCTGATCATAAATGTACATTAGAGTTATTAAAAAAATGTAGTTTTCTTGTAGGAACTAGTGCAAATAGTTCTGGTGATTCACCACATACAGATCCAGATGAATGTTTGAAAAATTTAGAAAACTATGATATTTTTATCGATGGTGGAATAATTACAAGTAAAGGAGAATCAACAATCATTGAGATAGAAAATGAACAAATCAAAATAATCCGGGAAGGTTCTTTAACTAAAGATGAAATTTTACAATCATGAATTTAATAGTTACTTGTCCTAGGCACCTTGAACCAGAAACAGAAGAAGAATTAATCGATATCTTAGACGAATTTGGGGATTCGGATGTTAAAGTTGAAATTACTAGCATGTCAGGAATATTAACTGCAGAAACAAAACTTGATCCAGTAGAAGTTGTAAGAAAAATTAAGGAAATGCTTCTTGATGAACCATGGAGTATCAGATATTGTAAAAGAATTATTCCAATACAGAGGGTTATTGAATCAAAAATTCAAGATATTGAAAAAAGTGTTGCAGAATTGTCAAATCAAATTTTAGATGGAGAAACATACAGAATATCAATTGAGAAAAGAAATTCAGATTTATCAAGTAAGGTAATCATCACAAAAATTGCCAACAATATAAAAAATAAAGTTTCTCTAGAATTTCCAGATAGAATCCTATTAATTGAAATTTTAGGCAATAAAACAGGAGTTTCTATTCTAAAAAAATCAGACATTCTCAGTACTGAGAAAACTAAACGAAGTATGTCAGAGTAACACAGTAGCTTTTTCAACTAAAATATCAGCTAAAGGATTTTTTGAAAAAACTGAATTGGTGTGTTTTGTTGTTATTTTGAATTGTTTCTTTAGAAAAGATTCATTATTTTTTGAAAACATTGTATTTGATATTGACCTTAATTCAAGATATAATGAATTTAGAGTTTTTTTATTTCCAATTGCAATAATAGAAAAATTAGTATTAGATCTTATTCCAACGTTTTTGATTGCGTCAGAAATTTGTGTGGTTAAAGCAAATCTCATTAAAATATCAGTTTCAAGTTTTTTTGAAAGTAAAATATTATTTTTTTCAGATTCAATAGACAATGAAATAATTTTTTTTAAATGGTAATTGTTTAAAATATAATTACTGGATACAGCCTGAAGCATAATCTTAGGATATTTTTTTCTTAGATTATCGATGAATTTTACATCAATTAATTTTTGACCTTTAATTTCAATAACTTGAACTGATTTTTTAGAAAATTCAAAAGTAAATTTTTTTGATGAACCACCATGAATTACAGGGATAATACTTACAAGATCATTTTCTTTTATTATTGTGGATTTTCCATCCATTGCAGAAGAATCAGCGCCATTAATTGCGATTAAAACATTATCAGTGTCAAGTTTAGGAGTATCTGTAGGTTTTAGTTCCAATAGTAAATCTATCAGTTCTTGAAGAGTTAGATCTACCTGGTCGATTTTTAATTGTTCCATTGGAAAAGACTTTTTCGCACCGCCTAGAAATTTTACAGTGAACATATCTATCTAATTTAAAATGAGAAATTATATTTAATCTATTATTCGGTTTTTTCTTCAACAACCTCAGAAGATGTTTCTTCAGTAGTTGCTTCAACAGTTTCTACAACTTCTTCTTCTGCAACAACATCTTCAGCTAATTCTATTTCGGATTTTTCTTCAACTTGTTGTTCAGTTTTTGATGCTGTAATTCTAGCCTGTTTAGCTTTTTCTTCACGAACTTCTTTTTTGATGAATTTAGTGATATAGCCTGCAATTTCATTTTTCAAACCTTTAGAACGTATTATAGAAACTTGATCTAAGGCTTTTTTATTATCGGCAAAATCTTCGCCAAATTTGGATTTATGATCTCCTAGAACTTCATATGAAAGTCGCTTTATTCTATCCACTAACCGATTACACGAAGGGGGTATTTTATACCTATATTCCAAGAAATGAGTTTGAATTTGATTCTAACAAGGATGTCATCTCATCAAAAGATTTGCCTAGGATTTTTGAAGCACAGAAAACAACACTTGGGATAAAGCTGATTTGGCCAGATTTCATTTCAAAACATCTAGAAAACCTCACTGGACCATCAGTTTCAACAAGAATTTTGGATTCATCAGTTTTTGACAATAAAGTTTGCTTATCATTGGCATAAATCATCACAGGTCCATAAGATACAAAAAATCCCATGTCCATAGCTTTTTGAAGTTGTTTTTTACCTCCATCAAACCAATGCAATAAAGCATGTTTTGTATTATATGAAGTCATAATTTCAAATACATCATCAAGACTTTTTCTTGAATGAATAGATACAGGCTTGTTGAATTTTTCAGCAAAGGACAACAATGTTTCAAATACATGAGTTTGTTTTTTTGTATCTTCATTTTTGTTAACATAGGTTGGATCTAATCCAATTTCCCCTATTCCAGAAATATGATCATGATTATCTTCAATTAATTTAGAAATATTTTCAATATCTTCATTTGCACATTCAGGATGGATTCCTATGAAAGGTAAAATCAAATTACTTTTTTTAGCAAGTTCTAATGTCTGTAGTGAATTATTGTAATCCATTGATACGCAACATGCTTTAATTTTCAAAAATTCCATTTGCTTTAAGAGAAATTCCATATCATGAGCGTATTCTGGATCAGACAAATGTATATGAGAATCAAAATACCAAGTCATTTCTTTAACAATTATTCAAATAGTCTGTATAAATCGATTCCTTTGTGATATTTTTTCACTCATTATCTTTTTTCAGAAAAAACTAAAACTAAATTCATGAAATCATCAGAATTAGGGTTATCTGCAATGTATAGAATTCTAAAAAAAGCAGGTGCAGAAAGAGTCAGTGATGAGTCAGCAGAAGAATTAAGGAGAACAATTGAAGAAATTGCTGATGGCATTGCTAAAAGTGCAGTAGATATGGCTTCTCATGCCAGTAGGAAAACGGTAAAAGGAGAAGATGTAAAGTTAGCTTCTAAACTATTTAGCAAATTCTAATCTAAAGAGTTTAATTGTTCATTTTGTGTTTTTTAAAATGGTACTCTGGCAGAACGGTTATGCGTGAGCCTGCAAAGCTTATACAAGGGGGTTCGACTCCCTCGGGTACCTCATCCGACTAAGACTTGTCCTTTCATCCAAGGATGAAGAGTGCAAAAATAATCATAGGTACCTTTTTCATCAAAATTAAAAGTAAATGATTCGTATGGATCTAAATGCCCACTATCAAATAGATCAGAAGGTTCACCATAAAATCCCGAAGTAACACTGTGAAATGCTGAATCTTCATTTACCCAAGTAACTTGATTTCCAGAATTAATATCAAATACAGATGGAATGTAACATCTATCAGTCTCCTCACATCCAGGACGAGAAGATTTCGTTGACATTATAACGTCTCCACTAACAACTATTTCAGGCTCTTCAGAAATTTTTTCTTTAGAGGAAGCAAAAATAACTAAACCAGTCATTATGATTGCATAAACTGTAACAATTCCAATTATTATCATTATTTTTTTTAGCAAATTACATCATTTCCTTTTCAGAGTTATTACATAATTACCTAATTCTCTAAATATATAACATATGAGAAAACATAATTGGCTCAAAACGGAAATGGACTGTTAGAATACATACCTGGTTCACATACATTACTAGTTCAAAAAAATTCTAGTCCACCTCTAAAAGGATTTGCAGAGAACATACAAGAAAGTATTCAAGAGTATGCTGAAAATTCAAAAAGTGAAGTAGAGAAAGGAAATAATTTTCTTCAATGGATTCTAACAAGAGTTTTTGAGGCTACTGAAGATGATGCCGCAGATGCTATTGTAGATGGAGCAAATGATCTGGGAATTGATGCATACCTTCCAGTAGATTTTTCAGATAACACTATCAGATTATTCCAATCAAAATATGGAACATCACATTCTCTAGAAGCCATAGCCAAATTCAAAGAAGATGTACAGAGATTACTTACAAAAGATGTAGTGAAAATGAGACCTGAACTTGCCCAACTCGTTACTAAAATTAAAGAGAAAAATCTAAAGATAAAATGTTGTTATGTTACAGATCAGGATGTAGATTATGCCGATGACCTGGTAGAAATTATTGATCAAAAAGTGATTATCCAAAAATTGTGGGATAGAATAAAAAAACCAGCAGCAGGGAAAAAATCATCGATAAAATTAGAGAGAATGCTAAGACATGAAAATACGATTCTAGGAATTTTAAAACTACGTGAACTTACAGATTTTGTAAGTAAGAATAGAGATTATGTTTTTGAATCTAACATTAGACAATGGATGCAGTTTAAAACTACAGTTAACAAAGGGTTAAGAGAGACATTACAAAGTAATCCAGGTAAGTTTTTTTTCTACAATAACGGAATAACAATTGTAGTTAGTGATTTTTCAGAATTAGGAAAGAATTTAATTGAACTACATGCACCTCAAATTGTTAACGGAGCACAAACATCAAACTCTATTCTTGATCATTCAAAGAGAACAAAAAATATGGATGGTTCAATGACTGTTACAATAATCAAAGCAGATGATGAGGAAGAACAAAACAACATTACAAAATATAGAAACTCTCAAAACTCAGTTCGAGGAAAAGATCTAGTTTCATTAATGGATTTTCATAAATCAGTTAAATCACAGTTGAAAAGTTGTGGTTATTTTTATGAAATTCAAGCAGGTTCTTTTGATACAAAAACAAAATCAAAGCAATGTGAGTATGACGGAGATACAATATACAACAATTATCTTCCAGACAATCATAAGAAAGTCATTGTTGCAAAAGATGCCATTCAATCTTTAGTTGCAGGGATTGAACAAAGACCTACAGAAGCGTATAGTTCACCAGCACAATTTCTTCCAAGAGGAAGTAAGTATGACGATATATTCAATGATAATCTTAAAGATGATTATCGAATTTTACTATATCCGTATCTTGTAAAAGAATTTGCAAAAAAGTCATTAAAATATGGAAAACAAGGTGGTCATAAAACAAAAAGATATGCAACATTATTTTTTGTTGCAGTGTATTTCAGGATTCTTCATAAAAAAATTCTAGAATCAAAAGGAGATTTCAAAGGAGATGTAAGAAAATTAGAACCGATTTTTCGTAGTTTCAAACTAAATTCTAGAATTTTAAAGATTACAGATGTAGTAGTAACCAAATTTCTTGAAGATACAGTAGTGGATGATGAAATTGAGATGGCAAACACCAAACATAATTTCTTCTCTCAACACGTATGGAATGATGCAATGCTTCGCGTAATTGACAAAAAAATTAGACAAGAAGAAGATGAAATTTTAGCATTAAAGAAACTCACATCTAGTTTATTTTAATTTTAAAGGTAGAAGTCCAACCAAGTAAAAATCTTGCAGGAGGTTTACATTGGTCAGACTGCCTACCTAAATTGAGTATAAAGCAGTAATATTTAACATAATTTTTTCAAGCATGATTAATTCAGGAATGTTTTTTATATCGAGTTAAAAGAGCATTGTCACTTTGGGTAAAAAAGAAAAATGTGCAATTTGCAGTGAAACCATAGAACTTTCATTCAAAGCAATGGAAGAATGGAAAATTGACGGCACATTATGTGGTAAATGTTATTCAAAACAACTCCACGATTATTATCCAGGAGAACACGTTAGAGTAAACAAGCATTTAGATTAATTTTATTCTAGTTTTGAAAGTTTATTTGCATTAATACAATTCCAAACAAGGGGATCATTTTTTAGATCTTTTTCTTCTAGAAATTTAATATCAGTGATTGTTTTTTTCTTTTTTAATAAATTAACTTGAAAACTTGCAAATTTCTTACAATCACATGAATTAAACAAGCAAACGTCACCGTCACCTTCATCATGATCTTGAGCTTCATGACTACAATTGCATATTACATCTTTCTTTACATCATCTAGTGATTTGTCTGCATACACTCCTAATCGTAAATATGCTTCACCAGCATGACCTTTTTTGAATCGTTCATAATTTTCTGATTTTGGTAATTCTTTAAAAAAAGATAGATTCGTATCAGGTTTCTGTGAATCTGAACCCATGATGAACCAATAATTGTCATCAAGCTCTAAAAATCGAATTTTAATTGAGGGATCAACCCAAGGATGAATTGTATCGTACCAAAGAGATGCAGCTTCTTTTCTATCAGTAAATAATGGAACTACATTCATTCTCAAATCATAGTATCTATACGCAACACCTACAAAGTCATCAAACCAAGGAATAGATGATTGGGAAGACATTGCACGGGAATTATTCCAGAGCATATTTATCTGATCTGAATTAATGGGCTTCCTAGAAATCATCAACCGATCTAATGAAATGACACACATTCTGTGACAATTATAGCGAAGAGACAAAGTTTGCGAACTAAAAATCATCTAAAAACTAGCGATTAGTGGATTTTACCAAGGTAAATGTGAATAAGCAAACTGAAATGCACTGAAAATGACTCACGAACTTGTGCTTCTCGCTATACATCTAACCATTCCACAAATGACTCGTAGCTTTTTGACTCGTACTGTCTAAGGACTAGTAAAATGATGTGTTGGTGTATTGAAAATGTATGCTTTGATTTGGGATACAAAAACAATGAAACATTGCATTTTCTTTAGAATCTGGCGCATGAGGGAAATCAT
>JARPSM010000143.1 GCA_029782475.1 Nitrososphaerota archaeon | reverse complement strand
GAATACAGTACCCTCGAATATTCCAGTTGCCTCATTAGTCTCAGTTACAGTAAGGTCAATACCTCCGGCATCAGAGTCAGAAAATACGTCGACATCAAAGTTGTCGACTGCTTCTGGATCTAAGTTCATGTCTGGATCAATTACTCTTACAACACCTGTTCCACTTGCTGGATAACTTGCTTCAAGCCACTGAGATTCACCAATATTCCATCTGATTAATGATGAACCGACTACAGTTTCATCCTCTGAGAATTCAAAGGAGATTGTAAGTCCGTCATCGTCGTCAGCTTGTAGGAATCCATCTGTTGGGCCAGAACCATCGGTTCTTGGATTAGTATCATCACCGTCAATACCATCAGCATCGTGAGTAAATCCTGTTAGGATAACTTCACCTGTGAAGATACCAGTATCAGTACCAGTTTCGACGAGTTTGTATTGATCGATTTCGTGTCCTCTAGTAGCGACCTTTATTGGATCAATATTAGAATTTCCGATTTCGTCAACTAAATCACCGTCAAAGTTGTGATCTGGTGCGACAATGGTAATGTAGACTTTATCAGTCCATGTGTAAACTTTTTGGTCAAGTTCTACAGTTGCACCGAAGTTTGAAGTAAAGATTGTCAAGTTGACATCTTCATCTTCATCACCAACAAAGTTAGCGCCACTTGGGCCCCAATCAGTATATTCGAGTTCAATTGCTTCTCCTCGTTCAAGTGCATCTGTCTCTAGCTGATCAGGCATTTCAGCGATAATCTGGAAGATTCCAGTGCTGTCACCTGTTTCTCTAAGTGCATCTGGTTCTGGGTCAAATGCTGCTCCTCCACCAAGGTTACCCATGGTGATGGTTGCTGCATCTGAATCCCATTCAATCAAATCAAAATTATAAGTCTCAGCTTGGTCATTGTCCAGATCAAAGTCTGGTTCAATGAGAGTCAAGATCATATCAGAGCCTATAATGTAAACGGATTTGTCTGATTGTAAGACACCGTTTCTTAGATCGAATGTTGCAGAGTCAGTAATGGTATTGGTATCACCTGATGCGTCAGTTGGATCAGTGTATTCTACTTGGAGAATATCTCCTTGTAGGATACATTGTTTAGTCAATGTATTAGATCCAAATCTTTCTTCTGCTAATACTCCTGAGATAGTTGGACAAAGTGTACTTGTAGGACCATCAGTGAATCTGATGACCATATCAAGCTCAAATATTCCAGCATCTGGTGCAATTTCAGTAATAGGTCCTAATTCAGGAACACTAGTAACATTTGCACTTAGTATACCTGAAGAGGATGTAGCAGCACCCGCAGTAGCAAGTATTATAGTATCACCACCACGTGTTACAGAAATTTCAACAGGACCATGTGGGTCTGGTTCAGCAATTTGGTCTTCACCTGATGCAGATACATCATAATCAGGATCATTAACTCTTACATGAATAGTCAAATCACCATTGTCGATATATTCACCAGTATCAAGACCATCTTCTCTACCAGTAGTTTGACTGTCTTTTATTCCAGTTGCGTGGATAGGGAAAACAGATCTATTATCTGGAGAACCTTCAGTATTTAGAGAATAATCACCTGGTGTACCAAATGGAACTGGATAAACAGTTCTGTCAAATGAGACAGAGCCAGTTGTAGCTCTGACTCCTGCAGAGTCTCCAGTTTCAATTTCTTCACCAGAATCATTTCTAAAGTCTTGATAATTTACTTCCAAGTCAAGTCCAGTTACAGATGTCATATCACCATTAGAATCGAGTTTACCATCAGGACAATAGCCAGTAGGAATTTGGAAGGTTGTCTTAAAAATTCCTGTAGCAGTACCTGTTTCTTGCAAACTACTGATTACAGAAGCAAGACCTCCTCTACCATCGGTACATTGTACCCAAGGCTTGTCATCAAAAGTTACATCAAATAACAATGATTGACCATTGTTTGCTAATGCAATTTTATCACCTGTATCATCAGATTCGCCTTTGTTGGTACTGTCAATGTTATCTGGGTTTACAACAGTATAGATATCAATTACATCACTATCTGTATTAAGATCAGCATCTTCAATAGTTACAGTAACAGTATCTGCTACTTTGTAATTATCACCATCAAATGATACTATACCACTATTAGTTGGTGCATCTTCTTGTGCAGATTGTAATGTTTGAATACCTTGACCGTCTCGCTCATAGTAAGACACTTCAACTGCATCTTCATCAGTCAAATCTTCATGAACAATGATATCTAATTCATCACCAATTGTTTCAAGTGATAGATAAGTATCAACGTCAAAGATATTGATTTGATTTAACATAACATATTCTACAGTACCAGAATAAAGACCACTATTAGTGGTAGTTTCTTCTGCTTCAAATCTATAGATAGCATCGTTATGTCTTTCACCAGTAGTTTCTTGACCAAAGGTAAAGACATCAAATACTACATTAAAGATCTTAGAATTAGCAAGTATGTCAGAATCTGAATTAGCAATAATTTCAATTGCTAAATTACCAGCAAATTCAGTATCAGATTCTACTAATACCAAACCAGCGGTTGCTCTGTTAATCACCATCTCACCACCTAATGTACCTGAGATCGTTAAGGTTGATTCTCCTAATGATCGTACATCATAATTAATGAATTGGTAAACACCATCATCATCATCAAAGTCATTTAAGAACTCTGAAGAAGTTACTGTTGAAATTCTAAACACTGAATTTTGTGTCAAAACTTCATTACCAGTATCAATACTTAGAATCTTAGCATATGGAGATACATCAAGTGATGAACCACCCTGTGCTTGTAATTCAATAAGTCTCGCTTTTGCAGTGCTAATATCTGAGGTTACTGTATCAAACTGTGCGATAATATCTCTATTTGCTTGAGATAAACCTTCTATGACAGCGTTGATCTGTTCTGTTATCTGTTGTACACCGAGTTCTGCACCAGGTAGTTGATTTATACCAACTTGTACTTGACCAGCATTTGAGGATGGACTGGTAATTGCTGTACTATTAGCTGTTACAAATCCTTCCCATTTTGTTTTATTCTCATTTAGAATATCAATCCCATTATCAGTGTAGATTTTATTTCTCTGAAAATTTAAACCTGGAAACTGTGTATTTTCCAAATTATCAATTAATGCTTTTTGGTCTGATATTTCTTCAGTTTCAGTTACTAAAGGTACACCATTAACAGATACATCAGTTGCCTGAGTAAGTGTGAATGGTTCACCAAGCTGAATTATTGGTATAGTTTCAAATCTGCTATCTGATACATCAAAGTCATCATCAAGTCTTGTGTTCTTGTTAGCGTCACCATCATTAATATTTACTATAAGAGGTTCGCCAGAACTCCAAGGACCAGTAATACTTGATAGATCCATAGTAACTTGACCAAAAACATAATCTACGATTATGTTGCTAGTCAAATCATTATATTCAAATTCGAAATCAAGACCTCTTAGGTCAGGATTATCTGTTATTTCAATATCTGATTCATGTGTACTATGGCTATTACTAAATATACCAGTATTTCTTCCTGTCTCTTCAACTGTGATAAATGGATCACCATTTGCAATACCTATAACTTTAGATGATATATCATCACCAAAGTCACGTTCACCATTAAAAACATACTTGAGTATAGGCTCATTTGAATTTGGAGCTTCATCTATGAAGATAAAACCATTATCATCATAGTCAGTAGTTTTCATTATTGGTAGAATATTGGTAGGTGTACCATCACCTTGTAGTGTTTCAGACTTGTCAAAGATATGGTAGTATGTTGCAGTACCATTAGTTGCAAATGTCCATACATCAGCATCTGTTGGATCAATGTTTAATTGATTATCAGATATCATAAGATGAACTTCTGCACTATGTGGATATGTAGATCTATCAAACTCATAGCTTGCTCGATCATCCATGTCTGCATCATACTCTATTGTAATCTCTTGAGGAGATCCACCTCTAGTATATTCTACTTTGATAGTGGAATCATCAGCTAAGTCATCAAAGGTTTGAATAAATGGCCAATAACTTGTGGCATTGCTCAAACCTACTTGACCTACTAGAACGTTAGTTTGCTCTTGTGTTAGAGTATCAGGTGCTTCTCTAATTACATTGTTATTAGAGTCGTCAGTATCAACTCTACATTCTCCACTATTGGAATAAACAATAGCATTTTCAAAGTTTGCTTCGGCAATCATCCCATTTGCATATTCCATTTCACATGGAGTACCAAAGTTTAGATTGGTTCCATCAAATGCTGCAACATGATCAGATTGTGCTACATAAGCATACCATTTACCATCTGTGGATTGAACCATTACTAGTTCATTACCATCAAATATTACTTCTGGCTGACTTTCTCGCTCATCAGTTTCATCATAATCAGAATCATCTATAATAATTTCGAGAACCATTGGTCCACCAAAATATTTTGATGATACTGAAAGATTTGCTTGTTGTTGAATCTCTGCATCGGCGTCAGGTGTGATACCAGGCATAGCGATGGT
The DNA here is from genome assembly GCA_029782475.1 of Nitrososphaerota archaeon. GTDB lineage: Archaea > Thermoproteota > Nitrososphaeria > Nitrososphaerales > Nitrosopumilaceae > Nitrosopumilus. The sequence continues at coordinate 2,022 of JARPSM010000143.1, read as the reverse complement.
CATACCACCAGCTAGCATGATAGTCATTAGTGTTAGACTAGTTATTTTTCGTTTTTGTTCTTCGTACATGTGATTAGTCTCTTTTAAAAAAAAGAGTATATAAAGAACATGAACCATTGATCCACAAAAAAAAGATTTTATAATATAATTTAAGAAATTAATATTGTTAATATCTCAGAGCCTATCGAGTAGAGATGTTAACATATGATAGACGTTGTAAAACGTTCTTCATGTTATTCTCGATGGGCTCAATTTGTTTTTACTTCTATTTTTAGATCGTGGTCTAGTTGCTAGTGCTTTTCTGCAACATGAACAAATAATCTCATCAGTATCCAAAGATACCTGACATACTCTACAGTGTTTGTAACCTTCATCATATATTGGCCGTCTATTCATAACTGCAAGTCTCCCACAAATTCCATTACAACTCAATTTCTTTTTCTTCTATTACGAAATTGTATCGGGTTAACTATGCCATTACACTGCACTGACTTGTAACACAGATTAAATGATTGTAGTTTACTGCAAGAAGAAGGCATGTATTTTTTTGTTGTATATGTGTTACATTGTACATTGTCTTACGTTGATTGTAATCTGGTGCATTTTGAAACACTGCACTGACTTGTTCTATTGTCAAGTTTTGTTTTAACAAGTAGCTAGCTAGTAAGAACCTTCCATTACTTGATAAATTCTCACCATTTTCTAAAACCTGAATTGCGTGTATTACACATGGCGGATAGTCTTCGGGTTTTTGTACTGTATTGTTTTGGTATTGATAACTATCAGCTAATACTCTTAGTTTTACCAGGTATCGCTCAAATGTGGTATATGTGGTGGGTGCTTTGCAGTGTTGATTCTTTTTTCAATAAACACTGTTAGTCGTTTACGAATTAATCTTACAATTTCATGTCTACTCAAAAAAACAAATCCATTATACACTTGCCTGTTAATTAATTTCCATTCTGGCTCATTGAATTGTGTTGCATTTGTTAGATAGTCTGTAATTGTAATCTTCCAAGTATTGTTATTAACTATTTGTGGTTGCACAGAAAAAATATTTTTAAAAATTCTCTTAATCAACAAATTATCTATATCTCTTTGTTGTGCCAACTGTTGAGTTAGATATTTTTCTGCTCTCCTTGATTCAGATAGTGCAAATCGTTTTATCAGTGGTTGTGAGTTTACTATTTTTAACATGATAATCCCAACAATAAAAGAAAAAAGATCAGTTGGAAATCCAGTACTACATAGTCTGTAGCATGACCCGACATACTGCTTGAGATATACTCTTTTTCCTTTGCCTAGCATCTTGTGTTTTTCTGAGTTGAGGCATCCTACTGTCTGCCACATTCCGCACCAGTCATGCTTGGGCTTTGTCGATATCATGTGCCATCCGTTATACTCTATGTCGTCCCAGTTTGTACAGATTTTTCTCTCAGTTACAAAGTCAATGGTATTACCTAAAAATTTACTTGGCTTAGGTCCTGCAATCGCCCGTATTTGTCCATGGCCTCTAATCATCCCACACGGACCATGGACATGGTTTGACATGTTCTGTTATCCTGCTGATTGCATTTACCTTTCTTATTTCTAGGAGGCGACTGACTGTGGCATTTACTATCTGTCCAAAGACACCATTAGTCTGGCTCATCTCTGGATATCGCTTTTGTGTGATATGATAGGCAATATTGTGTAGTTCTGCCTCTTGGTCTATCTCATCTTGAAACTCTGAAACGTCAAAACTCACTGTCTTTGTATTCTGTGATTCTGCTTCTAATTGGGTCTGTAATTCAGAAACTCTTTTTGATCCCAGCCAGGCTGTGATGTTTGTAATTCTGGTTTTGGCTGCCTGTTTGTCAGTTTGAGTTGCATGTGGATCATCTAGAACCTGCTGTACGTGTTGCAAGCTTAACAATTTTCTAGCACTCCCACAAACAAATCCAACTTTTGATTGGCCAGACTGCCATGAAATTCACCTTGACAACTACAGGTGCAGTCTTTGTGATTGGCAGTCTTGCAGTT
>JARPSM010000141.1 GCA_029782475.1 Nitrososphaerota archaeon | reverse complement strand
CTGTTGAAATACATTTAGGGGTAAATATGCCTAATCACCAAAAACCATTATCTTGATGCTTGTGCAATACGCTCTAACTCGTGTCTTTTCTTGACAGACGGAGAACTAGAATCATTATTTGCTGCAAGAATTAGTTGTTCTGCTAAATGTTCTTCAATTGGTTTAGGATTAGAAAATGTTGCTTCTTTTACTGAATCAGCAATAAACTTTAAAGCCATGTCAACTCTTCTGATTGGAGCAACATCAACTGATACGTGATACGTGGTACCACCATAAACAATTCTAGTAGTATCTTCAGTTGGAGCAGAAAATTCAATTGCTTTAACTAAAACTTGGATAGGGTTTTGTCCTGTTTTAATTGCAATAATATCAAAGGCCACTTTCACAGTATTGAGAAGTTTAGTTTTTTTACCAGTCATTCTACCAGTGTTCTTTGCATATTTTTTTCCAAAGTGCATTGATTTGTTGATTAATCTTTCAACAATGTTAACATCTGCTTTATTGAATCGTTTTAATGCTGAACGACCATAAGTGTAAGGTAAGATTTGTTTTCTCAAAGAGATGGCAGTCTTTAATCCAGGATCTACAACCTCAACATCAGATAAATCCCATTTTCTAAATAATAACAAGTTTTTAGTTTCAGCCATTTCTATCTCCTTGGTTTTTCCTTCTTTCCAATTACTAATTCATGAAGTGATGTGCCATTAACTTTAGAAACTTTGAATCTAACACCAGGAATATCTCCCATTGCACCACCTTGTGTTGCACCCATTCCTTCAATTGTAACCTCATCGTGTTCATCAATGAAATTCATTGCACCGTCTCTTGGCAAAAAGGCTGTTACGGATTTACCATTTCTAATTAATTGAACTCTAACACATTTTCTAATAGCAGAGTTTGGCTGTTTTGCAGCAATACCTACTTTTTCTAAAACAATACCACGTCCTTGTGGTGCACCACCTAGAGGATCTGATTTTTTATCAATACCTAATTTTCTTCTTTTGTAGGTGGAAATTGCCCATCTTTGTTTCTTCTTTTTAATTGTAAGAACTCTGCCAGCAAACAATCCAAGAGGTGATTTTCTCATCTTCTACATCTCCAAAGTTGCCCGTTCAGGGCTATTAATCAATACACTACTAATATCAAAATATCTTTTTGCAAGTAGTCTTGCTTTCTCAGCATTTCTACCATCTCTTCCAACTACAATTCCTTTCTTTCTTGGGTCTACCATTACTATTGCCTGTTTTGTTCCGTCAGCTCGTTTATTTATTTTTACTTCTGAAATTAGTTTAGAATTAAGTAAACTAGACAAGAATTTGGCCGGATCTTCATTAAACTCTACTAATTCGATATTTCTCTTAACAATATTTTGTAATGATTTGATATGAATACCACCTTTACCGATTGCAAGTCCCATTTTACCAGTATTAACCACGAAAATTACTCTGTCTTGTTTTTCATCTTCCACACAATCACGTGCTGTCGCACCAGTAACATTTTGGAAAAGAGACATCAGTCGCATTTGATCAGTTGTAAGTTTAATGGATTGCGTCATAGTTAATCGGTTTTTTCCTCAGCTTTTGTATCTTTTAAAATTGACTTGATGCTTGCATCATCTATAAAAGTAAATGAAATTGTCGAAATTCTAAATTGTAAGCCACATAGTCTACCTAATGCGACTGATGTTCCTTGAAAGTTAACTAGGGGTATTTTTTCTTTTTTTGCATCTGATTCAATTTGCTCAACCATTTCTTTTTGGATTGATTGAGACAATACAATTAGCTTGGAATTTTTAATAGAGCTTAAAACTTGTTTAGCACCCATTGTTAGTTTGTCTTCTTTACGGGCATCTCTTAATGATTTTTCAAGTATCTTACTCATGTGTTTTCCTTATGTCGATCGTCTTGTCAGGGCTTTATAGGTTTATTGAAAAATCGTACCTAGGATTTTGGGAAATTAATTTAGAAAATCAAACAGAGAACTCAAAGATGAAAATGCAATTCCCACTTTATCAAAAAAATTGCTCGACTCTAGTTTTTCTGAATCTGAAATTAAGATATTTTCAGAAACAAAGGATTTTGAATCAGATGTATTTTCAACATTAGATAAAGAGACAGTTCGGTCAATATCAAAATTTGATGATAAAACAGTTTCAAGATTTTGTCGGGCTGTTAAATAATTTGGATTTTGTGCCAAAATTTCATCATACAAGAAAACAGCATCATTGTAATTTCCTAGATTAACAAGAGCATTTGCTTTGTTATTTTTGGCAGGAAGAAAGTCAGGGTCAATGCTGATAGCGTGGTCATAGTATACAATAGCCTCAGAGTAATAACCTAATTTTCCTAAAGCAGAACCTTTGTTAACGAGTATTTCAACATCGTTTGGATTATCCACCAAAGATTCATCGAAAAAATTCAACGAACTATCAAATTGGCATAATCGGTATAATGCAGGACCCATTCCATCATAGTATGAAATGGTATCAATGTAAGTACTTGAATCGCATTCCAATTTAATTTGGTTTAGCAGCTTTCCTAATTCAACATCCTCTACAGTGAGATTATTTTCTTTTTTTATTTTGTTTGGTGAGATTTTTTCATTAATTATTTCAGTTTCTTTTATTTCCACATCATTTGTTTTTGTGGTTAGGATTTTCTCTAAAATATTTTTTGTACTTATAACATCATTATTTGAAATTTGTTTAGACTCAGTTGGTGTAGACTCTGTAGAATTAGAATCATCTTTTGAATTGCCTACATCTTCATTGCTTGTATCAGCATCATTAGTTGATTCATCAATGGATTCATCGATTATTTCATTTTCATCTATTTGATTGTCTGATGAATCCTCTACATCAACTGGTGGAACTTTGTAATAATCAAAAAAAGAAGTTGCTTCAGATTCATCATAATGTGCTTTTACAGAATAAGTTCCATCAACTCTAAAATTCACACCATCTTTTACAAGAAAACTTGTGGTAAACTCAAGATTAGAATCAATTGAACCAAAATAAAATCCCACAGGCATTCCAAAAGGATCATAGATTCCTATCAATGCAGTTGGAGAATCTATTGCTGAAACTAGCCCAGTGATTTGAACTACATCTTTGTCGGTGTATTGTTTTTCTTTGGTGTTTAGTAAAATAATCTCAGATTCCACAATTTCTTCAGTTAAAATTTCAGGCTCAGAAAATAATCCATCTACCAAGAAATAATGTTTTTCAGAAATTGTCCCATAATCAAGTTTGACTAAATATTCACCGGTTTTTTCATAAAATGGAGAATCAAGTAAAATGGTTTTATCAAATGTTTTTTCAGATGAAATTTCCAAATTATTTGCAGATAAGATTTTTCCATCAGGGTCGTAGATACTCATAGCAATTACAGGCATTCCAATTTCAGGAATTTCACCTGAAATGGTTAGTGAATCACCACTTAAATCATAAAATTCCTTGTCAAAATTTACAATTAATGAATCTGCAAAAACTTCTGTAAAAATTACAAAAGAAAATACGGCTAACACTAGGGTAACTCCCAATACAATTCCTAACACGAGAGTAAAAAATGTAAATTTCTATTTAATAACCACGTAGAAATTATTCTTTTCAAGGAATAGTAATCAGAGTGGACATTAATGGGGATAGGGCTGTTGGATTCTTAATTGAATTCCAAACAAAAGTTTCTATTTCATAAGTTCCAGATTTTTTTGGAATCCAAGATTGAGAAACATCTAAACTCTGTAGAGGAAAAACTTCTCCTTGAACCCAGGATAGAGATTCAGTGATATTTTTATCATTTTTTACTTGGAACATGTAAACAAATTTTTGGTTGAAATCATGATCATTTGAGATAGTTCCAACTATTTGCATTTGTGAATTTGATGAAAAGGATTGTAAAGAATTTCCAAGCCCGTCAGTGAAAGTTATCGGAGAATGGTTAATTCGTTGTATTGGTGGAATCGATGAATCAACTGTTGCAACAGTTTCAATTGCTAAATTATCTGATTTTGAGTAGGGTTTTGGAAGAGTATAATCATCATATTTAGCAGATATTTCATCGCCAGGAAGAGAATAAAGTCGATTTCCACTAGATGGAGAATTCTGAGACAATGAAATTGTCGCAACAAATAATCCTGAACTTTCAGATGTTTCTACAGCGTTAACTTTAATTCCTGCGACATCAGAATCAGAAAAAATTTGTATTGGTAAATTATCTAGTGCTTCAGGATTCAGATTCATATCAACATCAACTACGCGAACTATTGCAGATTTTTCCAAATAGAAGACATCTTCAATGAAATTAATGGTTCCAATATTCCAACTAACTGGAACTGATTCAACTAGCACAACTCCATCTGCAAATTCAAATGAAATGGTGATTGCAGAGTCTCTATCAACTTCTAAAAATCCACCAGTAGGGCCATTTCCAATAGTTCTAGGAGTAGTGTCAAAATCCCCATCCCCATCAGCATCATGAGTGAAACCTGTAAGAATAACTTCTGCAGTAAAAACACCAGAATTTACATCAGTTTCAGTAAAGCGATATGGTTCTAGAGAATGCTCAGATGTAGCAATTTTAATTGGATGTTCAGTAGTGTCACCAATTGAATTCACTGAATGTCTATCAGCATTCCAGCTAGGAGATATGATAGTTATCGTCATTTTGTCAGTCCAAGAATAAACGGGTTTATCTGTAAAAATTGGAGAGTACGGATCATCATAATCAGGAGTAGTTTGTCCAAATGCTGAAAGTAGTAACAAAGGGAAAAATAAAATCTGAAGCATGTAAAAAATTATGTTTGATTGAATTTAATGTTTGATGAATAAAATCTCTAAGATTCTTCTTCAGGTAAGGATACTGCTAAAAGATTATCTCCACGAAGTAGGATTTTTCCTAATTGCTCATGTTTTTCTTCTGTAATATCTTCAGCGTTTTCTAATGTTAAATTCATGTGAATATCAAAATCTTGTAGAACTCCTTGAATGGTTTTGGAATTTCTCAATCGAAGTAAAACAACTTTGCCTTTACTATTACTCATTAATGTTGAAATTTCATCGGCCATAATTATTACTCAGTTTTCTTGTTCTTCTTGCTTACTTGCATGTACAAGTCAGAAGTTTTCGTTGATCTGTAAAGTGTAAGTTGTGATGAAATAAGCAATTTTTGAACATTTACTCAAAAATTACTCCATATTTAGGCATTTTCAAATCAAGGCTTCCTAGAAATCATCAGGATTTTAGCATTGTAGAACAAATTAGCCATTCAGAACCATGAACCGTCAAACATTTCTCATTTTATGAAAAACAAATACCAACGCATGATTTCCCTCATGCACCAGATTCTAAAGAGATGCAATGTTCCATTGTTTTTGCATCCCAAATCAAAGCATACATTTTCAATACACCAGCACATCATTTTACTAGTCCTTAGACAGTACGAGAACTCTGTTTCCTAATTCCACATGTTTAGGCACAAATCACGACCGGAAAATATTTGGATCACGGATTTTACAACTATTTTGTGTCTGAGAAGATAAAATATGATGACCAACGATACATCTCACGTGGGGAACACTATGTCTTGCATTTGGATTCAGAGACAATATCTAAAGGCGTTGATGAATTAAACATGGTAAGGTGGGCACCCCTTTGTTTATTCTGATGCATGTTTCATGGCTGCTGCTGCATTATTTAAAAATACAATAAAGATTCCATACAGACAGTTGCAGGGAATCATTGAGATCTGTCTTAATGGAAAAGACACTCCAAACTATTCTGCAATATGGAAGAGAATCAACAGGATAAGATAGGGGACAGTGACGGCAAAACCTGGTTTGCAGATGGAAAAAAGAAGATTTCACTCTGAAATCAAATCGTATGATGATTCCATGAAAACAAAAGAGTTGTTGTATCAAGTGTTGGCTTGTAATTGTCACAAAATGTGTTTGATTTCTTTAGTTTTGATTATGATTTCTAGGAACCCCCTAAAAGATCATTAAGGTTTTGAGCCCAATCCCATACACCACAATCCCCATGCTATTCCAGATTGAACGCCTCTAGCAAATTGTTCTGCTTGCCACTTAGCATATTACATATAATCAAATGTGTATGGAGTATCTGGGATTTTTGAAGCATATTCTACTTTGAGAATTTCTTCCAATTTTGTTATTTCACAAGTAATTTCTTTTTCAATAGTTTTACTTGTGGATTTTTTACTATAGTTTTGTAAATAATTCATAGAATCTAGCATTATTTTTGTTGCTTCTGAAATTTGTTCAAATGCATCTTGATTTTTTTTCTTGTTTGGATCTTTTTCTTTCAGATTTTTCTTTATTATTTTTCGTATTTTCTTTGTTATCGATACCATAGTTTTAGACGAGGATTCAGAAAATTTTTTGTCAGAATATAATTTTTTTATTTTATTTTTTAATCTTCCAAAATTATTATTTTTAGATAGATATTCAAATTCTGATTGTGTAAAAATTTCTTCTATTTTGACACGTTTGGTACTGGATAAGCGTATAGGAATTTTTTCGAAATTTCTGAAAATTTGTTGTAGCGATTTTTCATCTTCATTTAGAACAAATTCCAATAGTTGTTGAATATCACCATATTCGGATTTTCGCATAATAGACGAATTAGTTTGAAAAGGATCAACAATTACAAAACTTTTAGGGATTTTTGATTGAATTTCTTTAGGAACTGCAATTAAATGGAATTTATCCTGTCGGTCTGGTTCTACAACCAAAGTTGAAAAAGGTACCAACCTAAGAGGAGGAGGAAGAATTGACAATATATTATGTAAAAACATCAATTCATCAGTTTTTAAAATAGCAATTTTTTTTCTTAATGTAATCCTATAGAGTATTTCCCCCATCAATTTAGAATCTTGTTTTTTCAGGAATTTGAAATCAGTAGGAATATGATTAGATTCAACATTAACAGGTTTTAATTCACCGCGTAAAGAATCATTTTTTATAAAATATTTTTCAAATACCCTTGAATCAAAACCCAATTCTTCAAATTCATTTTCATCCATTACGAATGTATGATTATACAGTGTGCCCCTTCTTCCATCATATCCTATACCCATATTCTTGACAATACTGTATGCAATTTTATTATGTGATAAAAGGAGCAAAGACCTTGATTCTTTAAATTCACTTACTTTCACTCCCAACGGATAAAGATATTTTTCGAGTTTGGATGTTATTTCAGGAGTAATACCTGCACTTTGTGCAATAATTTGATAGCCTTCATTATTACCTATGTTACCTGCAGTGTAAATGAAATGATCACATCTTGGCATTGGGGTTTACCCTAATAGATTTTCATGTAACCACCAAAGAAACTTTGTGTATACATGATGACTATATGACAATGGCTTTGCAACTTTTGTTCCTTCTGTAGAATCTACCTCATTCTCTCTGTTTCTTTGTACATCAATGTGAACCATGAAATATTCTCTTTCCCCATCATGAATATCTTCAAGAGTGTTGTAGAATCTTCGCATATACTTTTTAACCAAATCTTTAGCAGGTACATCTCGATCTTCTAGACTATCTGCTTTTGTAAGCACTATTGCAATCGGAGTACCAATTCGTCCATTTTTTGAAGTATTAGTAGATTTTTTAAAGTCCTGTATTGTTGTTAATGCTTGACTGTATTGAGTTTGATCTTTTTCCCAATCTGTTTTCATTTTTGAGCAATCAAGTAATATCACATACATTTTTGCATATACAGCATAGATCATTTCACTATAGGGTTTACCTTTGACTATATCCAATTGACAAACTTTTACAACTCTTTCATCACCTCGTATTTCTTCACCCAAACACATTTTTTTATAATCTTCACCAGAAATGTCTGGAAGTTTAAACTCCATACTACTAGCAGTAGCTCCAGTTCCTCGCATTTCAAAAATAATTTTGTCTCGTGATAGTTGTAGAGTTCTCTCTGGAAATTCACCATCTCTCAAACTATTTTCACATGCTTCAAGGAATGGTCGTCCATCTTTTGGATGTGCACGTAGTTCTGGATGTTCATCTAAAAAGTGATTATCTATTGCATGACTCAATAAGGTTATGAACACAGTTTTTCCGGTTCCACTAGGACCTAAAACAGCCACATTATTTTCATTTTGAATAGATTCAGCCGTCTTTATTATCAGACCAATTTTTTCTTGTACGCTCATTATTTACTCTTACCTTCCTTGCTATTCATCTCACTTTTGGTTTGGACGAATTCTTCATAATTTAAGATGTAAAAACTAGAGGTACCATTTTTACCTATTTTTGGATCGGATAATCCTATACAAGCTCTAGCTGCACCTACAGATTTATGGGATTTTTCAGAAAAGTATTGAGATTCATAATCAAGAAATCTATCAATATGATTTACAATTATATTATCCAAGTAACCTATTGAATTATAGCCTAAAGTAATCAGATCATCTACAAATCTTTGTATGGTAGGATGAGTAGACTGTTCCCTCTTTGGGAATCTCCAATCAAGATAAGATTCAACGTATTCAGGAGTTATTTGCCGATCTTTGTATCGAAAATGTGGAATATGTACAAGAGTCACAAAAACTTCTTTTTCAATAATATATTTTCTAATAATCCCTTCTCTTACTAATGCATCAATTCGGTTTCGAATCATTTGTTCTGAAATATCCCCTCCATTTAATCTGAAAACAATTTCTTTGAGCGGTTGTCTACCTCCACGAATTAATCGTAAAATTAATTGTTCAATTACATGTCTTCTAAATTTTTCAAGAATTGGTGCAACTATTCCTGTCTGTTCAGCAAGTAAAGAGATTTGATCAAAAATAGGCACTATCAACTCACGTAATGGATTCATTTTTTCCTGATGAAGAATTTCTCGCCATACTTCATTCCAATCAAATCTCCCATGTTCAAATTCTCTAGGTTGATTTAATGATCCTTGAGAAAGTTTTTCCATGTCTTGAATATCACCTTCTCTACTAGCAACTGCCTTTAACAAAAATACATATTCATTTCTCAACACACCTACTTTCAGTTTTCCATATTCAAGATAATCAGATGTCTGAATCATAATATCAGATAATGACAAATCTTTCAATATTCTTTTTGTAAATAGGTCAATTCGGCTTCGATTCGGATGAATCAGTATTTCATCAGGATATAGGCGTAAATCTTCCTGAGAATACTCGGTTTCAATCAGTTTTTCATATCCCAATTCCTCAGTTAAGATTTTACAGAAAATTTCAAAATCAGATGTTTTTTCAACAATGATATCACAATCTTTTGTCACTGCCTTTAGATTTTTCAACCTCATGTTTTCGCCTCCCATCAAAAAGAGTTTCAATGGATTATCAAGATGTTTTTCAATATCTTCAAACAACGATGGAGTAGGAGTTGGAACAATATATTTTTCAGAATCTATTTCATATAATTCAGCTTTAGACACAAATTCATTCCAAGGTAAGAATAGATCAGGATTTTTTAGTTTTTGTCTTCGAATATAGGCTTCAACATCCAACCAAACAGAAGATATTCCAAATAATGAGGCAATTTTCCTCAACTGTTTTGTATCTATGATATTTTTATGATGAACATAAAATACCATCGCCATAATCAAACCTAGTTTATCATTAGCTTTGTAAGCAGTTAGTACAGAATGAATAATAATGTCATGAATGTTTAGAGGGGATTTTTGTTTGACATAGTAATCATATGGAGATTCGTATTGTATTCCATAATTTGTAAATGCTGAAAAAGAAGTTAGTTCGCCTTCAGTTATTTTTCCTTTTGAAACTTTTTTTATAACTTTTTCAATATCTATGAAAATTATTTCTGCATCAGGTTCATAGATTTTTTCTCTTTCAGTTTTTAGAATTTTTGCAAAATCTATTAATTCAGTCTTAGAA
>JARPSM010000140.1 GCA_029782475.1 Nitrososphaerota archaeon | reverse complement strand
AACCATCAAGAATATCATGATATATAGCGAAGAGACAAAGTTCGTGAACTAAAAATCATCGAAAAACTAGCGATTAGTGGATTTTACCAAGGTAAATGTGAATAAGCAAACTGAAATGCACTGAAAATGACTCACGAACTTGTGCTTCTCGCTATACAAATAACATTACCAATAGATGTAATGTAGCAATTACTGCAATAATTAACCCAATTGCATAAACTACCTTTTTTTGATCTTCTATATATTCATGATTCTTAAATTGAAAGATTGAGCTAAACCCTACAAAATCTATGATAATACCAGAACTAATCATAATTGAATTATTAATTGAATTATCATCATTTTTAACTGTAACATAGACATTTGTAATAGCCTGATCACCCCACTTTGTTTCATCGATTATGATACTTTGATCAGTATGCGGATCCCATTAATGATGAACAAAATAGTAAAACTAGCAATGGTAACTTTTTCACTTTTCTCCCCGTTGCCCTACAGAATGATCAAAGGCTTGATGCATTGCCAAATTTTTCAGTAAAGTACGGCGCCATCTCCTCAAAGACTCGCGGGTCAACTGGAGTTGTTGCATGTGAATCAAGATAAATTGGAAAATTAATCTGAGTCATTGCAAATCATCAGCCATATATTTCGTAAACCTTACATCTAGACATGTCAGATAAAAGTTGATTGGAGTTATAATCTATAGGCATGTTGACAATAAATTCAGTTGTACAAATAATTGTCTGCTCAACATATTCAGAGAATATCTGACAAAGTTCATACCGTACTTTTCTATCTATTGTCTCAAAACAGTCTCTTCCTTCCATAACTAAAGGCATGTTGACAGCAACAATATGTCTAATGCACAATACAGTGAAACAAAACAAGATGAATTTTTCCATTTTTGATTTATTATTTTTTAATTTATTATTTTTTAATTTATTTTGTATTTCCAGCCATAAAGATTCAAAAGATGATTGGTTCTCTTTAATGCCTATATCTGATAATAGTGAATGGCATATTGGTATTTTTTTTAGAAATGTGTTTTTGATCTCTTCAACTATATGTTTTATCTCCTCACTAGATCTAGTTTTTAATATTCTACTGTCTTTGATACGAATGCCTTTCAACCAACTTTGTGGAACTGAACAGAAATTATTAAAAGAATCATCGTCTATAAACATAAGATCGAGATTATAGTGATCAGTGCTATGATGCTTTTGGATAGATTCTTCATCGATAAACATGAAATTAGGATTAGATGAATTATCAGTCTCAGATTCAAGTACCTCGAGGGATGAATCAAATATAGAATATAAAAAAAATGTTTGAATCTCTTCGAACATCTCTCCTGCCCTTGGATCATATATTATGAAATTCAAATTCTTTTCAGGATTTGTAAATTCCATTATGGTCTTCCTAACTTCATAAAAGATTGTATGAATCTTCAACCCATTCTCTCCTCTTGTACCAGCATGTAAAAGTCAGCTAAATTTTTTATTCGTAGTCTTGATGATATTACACCATCCAATCTGAGTTTCAACCATGACTTGCATCTTTGCTTAATCCTTATAGAGTTATTGAAAACTGCCTACAAATTCAATATAAGCGAATTTTTGGAAATTCACCTACTCAAAACCCATACCTAAAAATAATTACACAACTCATCTAGTTCTATTAATTTAGTATATAATAATACTAAAATCACTATTATGTGCCTAAGAGTATGACATATATCCTACTATGGTAATATAATAACATGACAAAAATCAAGAGCTCATACTCTCTAAATGCAGATTTGAATAATGCTATTGGTAGATTGGCAACTCAATTAGGTCAAAGTAACTCTCAACTAGTTGAAAATATTCTTAGAGAAAATGAACATCTTAGAAAACTTGCATATGAATTTGCACTAGCAAAAGAAATGCCTGATTATGAAATAAAGAAAGAAAACAATCACATTCCTGCTTAAAACTTCTTTTCCATAGGAAAAACTTGTCCCCAACCATCACAATGTTGAGGCATTCCAATCATTTCATAACCATATGATTCCCACAATTCCACACGTTCTGATGTAGAATCAACCCGAATAGAACTAGATTGAATCTCTTGGAATAATCTTCTAGTCTTTGAATAAGGGTATACACAGGTTTTGTTAGATCACATAATTCCTGTTCAAGATTATTCTTTGCGACAATTTCAATTTGAAAATACCTGCCCATATCATGAAAGGACATTGCCCCCAAAACTTTGTCATTTACCTCATGAATCCATACGTATTCCTTATCTTTATTTTCATGATTCAAAGTTTGAAGTGAAATTCCTAAAGAATCTAGTTTTGGATTCTGAAAATCAAGCACGGCATACTTTGAATCAATTTCATGAATAGGATCATTTAATTTAAAAATACGTCTTGTCATTTGAATATTTTTTATGAATATGTGAAATCTTTAAGGTTTGTGCTCATACATAGAATGACAATATGTGACTCCTTGTAAAAGAAATTATGATGGTATTACAAGAAAAATCATTACAATAGATGTCTTGCACAATTAGCACAATTAGAGTACAATCTCAACATTTTCTAATAATAAGATCCAAAGCTGAGGCGTAACTATCTAATTTCATGTTCAATGCACCAAACTAGCAAAAAACCTAAACTGTTTCTCCCAGTTACCAGTCTTGCCGTACAGCAATTTGATTCACTGCACAAGAAATAGGGAAAAACTATAAAATTACAAAAGAAAACCGCCTGTCAAAAAACAGGAAAAGAAGAATCGGTGCAGGCCACAAGTTTGATTTGCCCCTCAAGAACAGAATCCTGATGCTTTTGATGTACTACTGAACATAGCGACATGACCTATTGGGCATAATAATATTTGATTTGGACAAATCAAATGTATGTAGAGACATCAAATATCTATAGAGCCTGCAATAAAACAGTCCGTGCCAATCCCTTCCATAAGTATGCAGATTCAAAAAAGATTGCAAACATGCAGCAACAACTCTTGGAATTCTTTCTCGAACTGACTGCAATAACTGACGGACAGAGCAGCCAATCCCAAGACCAAAAGTCGTACCAAAAGAAAGACGCACACACTATTCAGGCAAAAAGAAAAAACACACAGTGCAAAACCAAATAACGACAAATCTCAACGGTGAGATAATTCACAAATCACCTTATGCGCCTGGCAGTCATCCATGATTACAGGATATACAAGTCAAAGCATCCAACATTGCCCGAGTACTATTCCAGTTTTTTGATCTTGGGTATTTTGGTGTTGAGAAAGACTGAAAATCAGATCAGTGTTTTGCCATACAAGAAAAAAAAAGGGCAAAAGATCACCACTCAGCAAAAGGTATACAACAAGTCAGTCTGAGATAAGAGTCAAAGTGGAACATGCCATTGCACAAATCAAGAAATTCAGGACAAGTAGTGACGTGTTTAGGAACAAATTATCAAGGTATGACACGGTTAGTGAAATTGTCTGTGGAATTATCAATTACAAGATAAAATGGAAAAAAGAATTCATTGTAATACCGTGATGGTATAGAACAGTTACAAATCAAATGGAATGAAAGGTTGGATTTTGTTTGTAATTGTGCAACTCATCTCAGATTAATGATGATTTAGATAAGAAATTGAGAACATTGCAAGCAAAGAGAATTCAATCAGAGAACAAATCAATCAGTTATGGTGAAATGATTAATGACTGTGTAAGGAAGACTAAAGTAAATCTCTGAGATATGTTATTTTCTACTAAAGATTCTCTTGAGAAATGATTTTTCTTCAAGTTTTGATGATGGAATCATGACCTTTTTTCCTGTTTTTTCTTTTGCAAGGGCCTCATCTACAATCTTGTCCAATTGATTTTCTGTTACTGTTATGTTTGGCTTTTTCTTTTTACTGCCAGATAATATCTTTAATTTATCTTCAAATTCTTGATATTTTCGGGTGAGGTATTTCTCATCTGTGTTGTATAGTGATTTTTTCTTTTGGAGACATTCTTGTATGAATTGTAATCGTCCAACATCACCCATTCCTGCATTTAGAAGGTCTGTTGCCATTGTATTGTAATCAATATTTGAATCCAAGAATTAAAGTTGTGATAATACAGTTAATATTTTTATCTTATCTTTTTTGTTTCATCAATTAGATTATTATCCCAATACATTTCAGATTTAACATTATGGTATCTGCAAAAACTAATTCTGGAGATGATGCCTGTAAACGCTGTGGAAAAAATTCCATATTGACTGATGATGCTACAGGTGAACGATTTTGCGGAAAATGCGGTTATGTAATATCTGGAGTGTCTCAAGATTCAGGACCTGAATGGCGCTCATTTCAAAATGACAATGGTGTAAACTCTGCAAGAACTGGTGCTCCAACATCATTAACTATACACGATAGGGGACTAGCAACTACAATTAATCCCGTAAATAAAGATGCATCAGGCAATCCATTATCTGGTACAATGAAAAGCACTATTGAGCGTCTAAGGACGTGGGATAATAGAAGCAAAGCAAAAGATCCGGCGGATCGTAATCTAAGACAGGCATTAATGGAATTATCCAATCTTAAAGACAAATTATCCCTTTCAACATCAGTTAATGAAAAGGCAGCATACATTTACAGAAAAGCATTAGAGAAGAAACTAGTAAGAGGACGCTCAATTTCAGCACTTATGGCAGCATCATTGTATGCTGCATGTAGAAATACTGAAACCCCTAGAACCCTAAATGATGTCTCTACTGCAGGCAATCTGAAAAGAAAAGACGTTGCAAGGTGTTATCGATTACTCCACAGAGAATTGGAGTTAAAAATGCCCGTAGTTGATCCAGTTTTGTGCATTGCAAGAATTGCAAGTAAGATAAACATTACAGAGAAGACAAAAAGAATGGCAGGAAAAATATTACATGACGCATATGAACAAAAAGAATCTGCCGGAAAAGACCCTATGGGGTTAGCTGCTGCTGCATTATACCTGGCATGTATGGAAAATAGAGAAAACAAAACCCAAAAAGAAATTTCAGATGCTTCAGGAGTTACAGAAGTTACCGTAAGGAATAGATGTAAGGGTTTGAGGGATAATGTTGCCTAGATTTGACATATTTGTAAGGATCTTTTTTTAATCATTTGTCAATTATTAACCACTTTACATTTTATCAAAAATGACGCATTTTATTTATTACGGCTAAAAAATATAATTCACCAATCACATATCGATTAAGAGAAATTCCAGCAAAGCAGATCAAAGTGTGGAAAGATGCACAGGCAAGAAAACTGGATAGAGAGGGTATTGCAGAACTTGCAAAGTCAATTAAAAATGATGGGTTACAGAATCCACCCATGGTCCAAAAGGATGGAAAAAACTCTTACTTGTTAATGTCGGGCCAGAGAAGACTTGCAGCACTCAAACGTCTTGGTGCAAAAAAGATACCCGTACTATTACTTACAAATGCTACAAAATATGATTTAGAGGATGCAAAGGCTGCATCAGTTGTTGAAAATTTACACAGAAACCAGATGAATATCAAAGATATGACTAGTGCATGTGTGTTTTTGACTGAATCTATAGGTAAATCAAAGGCTGCGAGATCATTGGGGATTTCATCACAAACTCTGAACAAATATCTTGGATTTGCAGCAGTTCCAGACAAATTAAAACAATTTGTTCCAAAAGAGTTGTCTCGTAATGATTGTACTAGATTATATCAGATTATACCAAACATTTCAAAGGCTGTATCCATTGCAGAGAAAATTATTCCGTTAGATCAAAAGTTAAGAAAAGAATATCTCAAGGTTTTGAGTAGATCTCCGAAATTATCGCATCCTAAACTGTTAAAAAAAGCAAAGGCCAGATTATTACAACAGAAAATTACTATACAATTAACTAAAAGAAATGCTAGAAAATTACATAGTTTGGCTACAAGAAAAGATATGGATGTGATTGAAATGGCTGATAAAATATTATCTAGTTATTTGAAAAAACGATGAATTTTAAGCAAAAATAATTTACTAGTGTTTGTTACTGAGCGTAGATTAATATGATTAGCGAATTTTTTCCAAATCAGAAAACTATTGTTAGCTATTTTTGATGTCGAGGGAGTTTTGTATGATGAAGAGTATCTCCCTATTCTTGCAGAAAAACTCAACAAAGAATCTGAAATTTGGGAAATTACAAAACAAGGAATTCAAGGAAAAATTAACTGGGAAGAAGGATTACGCACTAGGGTCGAATCTCTAAAAGGCCTTGATGAAAAAATTTGCCAAGAAGTATCTGATGCATTGCCTATCATGACTGGTGCAAAAGAGGCATGTAAGGTATTAAAAGCAGCAGGATGGAAAATTATGGCAGTATCTGGTGGTTTCTCCTTGATGATGCACAGATTAAAAAAAGAACTGGATCTTGACTATGTTTTTTGCAACGAATTGATTTTCAAAGATGGTAAACTAGATGGTGTTACAATTAATGTTGATTCTGATAAATCAAAATCTGCAAGAATAAAAATTGAAGAATGGGGTGAGAAAAAAGAAGACATAATTTGTGTCGTAGATGGTGCAAATGATGTAAAATTATTTGATGTTTGTGGATTGGGCATTGCATATCGTGCCCAAGATGTTGTAAAAGACTTGGCTACTACAACTTTGGAAGAAAAAGATCTCTCTAAAATTATTGATATCATAAATAAACACTACAAACTTGAATTAAAAGCTGCAACTCCTGCATAAACAATTTTTAGCAATATTATAACTTGGTATAAACAACTATTCCTGGTTCTTACGATGAAAAATTTATCTAGATTTCTTGCACTATCTATTGACTGAAACTTTGGTCTAACTTTATGGGATGATCTTTCAAAGAATCACGATACCTTTCTCTACCCTATCTTTCATTGGGCATGTATATGCTATTCCAAAAATCCATGCGGGCCCAAAAAATACATATTTTCAGAATTTTTTAAGATCCCAACAAAAATCAACCATATCTCTATGTCTTCAGAAATTAGAAAATGATACGTAACTATTATTATTTAATAATGAATTATTTTTTTAAAGATTTGGAGATACGTTGATTTTTAATTTGTTGTGTTATGGTTTGCACGCCAAGTTGTGTTTTCCGAGATAGTGGCCCTAGTTGCTAGTCGTAAAACTAACCGTTAGTATATTTGGATGTTGGCAACATTATTTCTTTATTCAATTAGAACGTGATTATCCACCTTCACATCAATTGAAAATATCAAACTAAAACTACAATCCCCTTTCAAAATTGGAGAGTTGAACCAATTCGACCATACCCCTTAAGAGAACTAATTTCCTTTTAATTTTTCAAAAGTCCTGAATTTGTAATATACGGAAAGTAGGTCCGCTAGTCATCTGTATCTTTCTCCATCCATTTTGGGTCCTCTTTTCTAATCGCATTTGTCGCCTTTTTATTTCTAAAGGCCATAAGCGGCGTCTCACAATTGTCAATGTCTAGTGAAAAGTGCAGTCTCCTTTCGTTGTAATAGTCAACATACTCTCTGAGGTTGGCATAGTGCCATATCTCATCTTCTATGGTCCTATGAAAGCGCTCCAACTTGCCATTTGTCTGTGGATGATATGGTCTAGCGTTTATCAGGATTATGTCGCGTGCAAGCAACTCTTCCTCAAACAGTGTTGGCATCCAGGTTCCCATCTTTTTCTTCTTTCTTCCGTTTTGACCTACAAAACAAGCGCCGTTATTGGAGAGTATTGATGCTGGAGCGCCAAATCTCTTGATTGCAAGTCTGAGGAGCATTACGGCATTCTCAGCTGCGGCATTCTCAAAGAGCGCTGCACCTGTAATGCATCTTGAGGCATCATCAAGATACGTGACTAATTGTAGCCCTCTGAAGCGTGGATCCTTCATTGTATGCCAGTCAACATGCCACATTGCATTGGAATACTTGCGCTCAAAGCGCACCCATTTTCTCTTCTTTGACTTTGCAGTTGATGCAGTTACAGTACCGTTCTTTTTCATTATACGGTATACGGCGTGGTAGCTTATATCGCGATTGGGCTTTAGTCGTTTTGTTATACGCACAACTCCTGCAGGTTCGTCATGATGTGCTTCAGTTACCAGACGTATCTGTGCGATTGTAATTGGAACAAGCGATCTGCCAATCTTTACGCGTGTGGTTCCAATTCTCTGGAATCTGGCCCACAGTCTCCGCACATGTCTTGCAGTGATGTTTAGTTCCTGGGCTATCTTGATGTGATTTTTAATGCATCGAGTTTGATGTGAAATGCTGGGAAATATGCCTTGAAAAAAATCTGTGAAATTGTCAAAAGTGGACAAAGCCGAAAAAAATATTAAACATTGATAAGTTCTATTAGGATCATACTTAGAATTTAAAATGAAACATCATCCACGGCTTAAAGAATTAAGAAATTGTGTAAACGCCTCAATAATTGATGGAAGTCTATAAGCTGCAATTGAAACACTTACGATAACACCTAAAATTTGTAGCATTTTAGTAAATTTTGTAAAAACAAAAATATCTTTCGAGGAAATGTCTATTTCAGGATGCTTTGTGCGAAAGTTGTTTAGTTTTTCTTTAAAGTCTGAATCAAGTTTTAATTTCCAGATATAATGAAAAAATTTCCATGTCTTGAAAAGTTTGCCGACGGGAGATTTTCCAAATCTAGTTCTTTCTCAAGAAGTTCACAAAAGGACGGAGAACTTTTGGTAGGAGAATGAATACTTGATTGAGTTCTCCAAAAACCCTTGAATAATTTATGATATTTGAATTGCCTGAACACTTTCTCTACACAACTCATCAATTTTATTCACTGTCTCTTCATAGTTTCAGTAGATGGAAAAGTAAACCATTCTTTGCATCACAAATAATATTTTCCCCTGTCTCAACTGATTCACAGCAATTATTTCAATAAAGTAGGCACATGATGCTTGTATCTGGATCTTTTTATCTTGATAATTTGAGGGATTGATCATTTTTTTGAATCAAACGGATTACTTTTCCATCTACTGAGTTTTGGTCCATAGACTTGTCAAATTTTGCAACAATGTCAAATGACGGAGAATCAATTTCAAGTATGTGTTTGAAGCCCAAACTCTGTAATTTTTCCATAACATCTGGACATGCTTTTCTGTTTGTGCATAATATCTTTAATTCAGCCATGTCATCCCTCCAGATTATATTTCTTTAACAAAGCCTTGTATTTATGAACATTGATTCCAAACATCGAAAAAATTATTACTGATTTTGAATCCTGACATCCAAAAAACCAAGATTCCTTTAGTGTCTCAGGGTTGATAGCAATCACCTGTGTGTTTTTATTCATGCCAGGCATTATTGAACCAACAGAGTTTTTGCTGACCTGTTTGAGTCCTATCTTAAGTGTCCTATTGCAACATGTAATGTTCCCTCGCTGATTCGAGCTGCTGCCTTTTGTAGTGTTGTAAAATGTGGGATTGTTTTAGTTGTAATTGTAAAACAATCTCAGTTGCAACATCCAGCCATTCAACAAATGACTCGTACTCTCTAAGGACTAGTAAAATAATGTGCTGATGTATTGAAAATACATGCTTTGATTTGGGATACAAAAACAATGGAACTGCATTTCTTTAGAATCTGGCGCATGAGGGAAATCATGCGTTGGTATCTGTTTTTCATAAAATGAGAAATGTTTGATGGTTCATGGATCTGAATGGCTAATTTGTTCTACAATATGCTAAAATCCTGATGATTTCTAGGAAGCCCATATACACATAACATTAAATAATCTATTTTATGCCCTTTGATTGTGAATATGAAAATATGGATTGTTATTGCTATAATAGCCATTATTTCATCAAGTATTGCATTATTTAGTTTACAAGATATGCCATTACCATCAGACTCTATGGACAGATCTGAGTTATCTGGAGAAGTTACAATTGGATTAATCCTTCCGCTTACCGGAGATTTAGCAACTCATGGTGAAGAAAATTATGAAGGCTCAAAGTTTGGAGTTTCTGAATTTAACAAACATTTACAAGAAATAGATGCTCCTTGGCATCTCAAACTGGTGTCAGAGGATTCTGCAACTAATCCTGTTATTGCATTAGAAAAATTAACTTCACTTAATGCCAAAGGAATTGATATTATACTTGGTCCTGAAACCAGTTCAAACATTAGAAACATCAAAGGATATGCAGATTCAAACAACATGTTACTTGTTAGCTGTTGCTCAACAGCTCCTGCACTTGCCATTCCAAATGACAGTGTATATCGTCTGGTGCCTGATGATTCCAATCAAGGAACTGCAATTGGAAAGTTACTACAACATGAGGACATCTCAGTGGTAATTCCAGTATATAGAGGAGACACATGGGGTGATGGACTAAAAGTTGCATCTTCAGATTCATTTACAAAAAGAGGAGGAATGGTAGATGAAGGAATCAGATATAATCCAGAATCCCCAGAATTTTCAGCATCAACTTCTTTACTAGCTGGAAAGGTTCAAGGATATGTCGATGAATACGGAGCAGACAAAGTTGGTGTGTTATTTTTGGGCTTTGCAGAAGTTTTACAGTTTTCACAATCAGCTGCTGAACATGAAGTTTTAGATAAAGTAAGATGGTTTGGTCCTGGTGCATATACAAAACTGCACAGTCTAGTTGAGGATCCAATAGGTGTAGAGTTTACAAATAGTGTTATGCTTACCACAGTTCAAGCTGCAGCATCCAAAAATCCGACATATGAAAAGGTTCAAGCTCACCTGATTGAAACATTAGGTAAGACACCAAACGGATATGTCCATTCATCATATGATGCAGCATGGATTATAGGCCTTACAATGCTTGAAACCCAAAGCAGTGATGTTACTCTAATTAAAGAGGCAATTCCAGGAGTCGCTGAAAATTACAGTGGTGCAATAGGATCTACCAAACTCAATGAGGCAGGAGACTTGGCACAAGCTAACTATGAAATCTGGGGAACTAGAGATGGACAATGGGTATTACTAGGACAGTATAATTACAGTGATGATTCTATAACTATGGGTTAATTCCCAAGTATAATTTTCCTAGTTCTGAATGAGATAGTAACTCTTTTGATTTTCCTTTGAATATACCCTTACCGTTTGCCAAGAGATAGACATAGTCACATATCTTTAGTGCACGTTTGACATTTTGCTCAACTAGGATTACTGTAATGTTATATTCATCTCTAATCTGTCTTATTTTTTCTAGTACTTCACAAGCTAGTTTTGGGGATAGACTAGCTGTTGGCTCATCAAAGAGCATAACTTTGGGTTCTCTAATTAATGCCATGGCCATGCCAAGCATTTGTCTCTCGCCACCACTAAGAGTATCTGCCTTTTGTTTTTCATATTTTTTTAAGATTGGAAATGTTTCCAAGATCTCAGGTAATCTAGCTGATTGGGTTTTTGAATCTAGAGTATAGCTTGCCATGGAAAGATTCTCTTTTATTGTAAGATTTGCAAATACATTATTTACCTGAGGTAAATATGCAATTTTCTTCCTTGCTATTTCATGTGGTGCTAATCCTGTAATGTTTTTTTCATGATATCTGATTTCTCCTGAATATACATTACATAAACCAAAGATGCTTTTGAGTAAAGTACTCTTCCCACTTCCATTGGGTCCTACAATTACTGTAATCTCTTTTTGTTTTGCCTCAAAGTCTACTCCAAAAAGGATATGGTTATTTCCATATCCAGATGTTAAATTATCCACACAAATTATTGAACTGGTTTGTACCATTTTATACTCCCAGGTATGACTCTATAACGTTTGGATGTTTCATTACATCATCAGGATTCCCTTTTGCAATAATTTTCCCACCATTTAATGCAAAGATATAATCTGCATATTGTAGTGCTATATCGAGTCTATGCTCTATAATTAGAAATGTGATTTTCTGTCTTTTACAAATACTTGAGATTTTCTCAAAGATCTCATGAGCTAGGGTGGGATTCACACCAGCTATTGGCTCATCCATTAGTATCATTTTAGCATCTGACATCATTGCACGTCCTAGCTCGAGTAGTTTTTGCTGCCCTCCACTTAGATTCTGACTAAGAGTATCTTTTTGATTAATCAGACCAACCATCTCCATTATATGTAATGCATGATCTGTAATTTTTTTCTCATCCTTTTTCCATTTGGATTTTAGAGGAGCTAACAGAAAAGATTCTCCAGAATTATTCCCACTAGATATTACAAAGTTTTCCAAAGTTGTAAGATTTACAAAAGGTTGTGGGATTTGCCAGGTTCTAACCAAGCCAGTGTTAAAAGTATCATAGAGGGATTTGTATGTGATATCCTTCCCATCAAAAATAATCTTACCATCATCTGGTTTTAGCATCCCAGATATTATATTAATAAGTGTAGTTTTCCCACTACCATTTGGACCAATTAATTGGTAAATTTTACCTTTATCAATTTCCATATTTATTCCATTTAAAACTGCATTACCTCCAAAATGTTTTATGATATTATTAACTGTAAAAAAAACCATTTTGATAAAATAAAAATATAGAGTGATATAAGGTTATTTTAAAAAGTATAAATATATTGATATATGATCCTATATTTTCTGATGCTATAATTTTTGCCAGTCTTTTGGCACTACTCAGTATTGGCCTTACCTTAACATACATCACAACTAGAGTGCCCAACTTTGCACATGCATCATTTGCAACAATTGGCGTGTATATTGCGCTAATAGTAACACATGTTTGGGGATTCTCACCATATGCATCAATTCCAATATCTTTTGTAATATCAGGGGTAACAGCAGTATTACTGTACACGTTTATCCTAAAACCATTGATCAGAAAAGGAGCATCACAGGCAATTCAGATGATTGCAACATTAGCTTTTGATTTAATTGTAATTGCCATGCTAAACATCACAGCTGATTACATCGTAAAAACATTTCAAATTACATCAAGGGAGTTTTCTCTGCGAAGCTATGATGTAGAGTTTATGGGACTGCCATTAATTGTAGTACTAGCTCCGCTTACAATTGCAATCCTAGCAATTACTTTACACATCATATTAAGAAAAACAAAGTTTGGCATTGCAATGAGGGCATCTACTGAGAACTCTGATCTGGCAGGAACCGTTGGGATTAATGTCAAGCTAATTTATGGGGTCTCCTGGTTAATGGGTGGAGGCTTTGCAGGAGTTGCAGGAGCTTTAATGTCGTTATGGTTTGTAGGAGATCCAAATCTTGGACCACAAATAATGCCCAGTGTGTTTGCTGCAAGTATTGTTGGTGGATTCTTTAGTATCTATGGAGCAATAGCTGGTGGCATACTGGTAGGACTAACTGAAGTGTTGGGAACTAGATTCTTAGCCGGGGAGTTTGGTGCATGGCTCATTGCGTACAGGCCATTAATTCCATTAATTTTCATTGTAGTGACATTATTTTTGGCACCAAAGGGATTAGCTGGGATAAACTGGTCAAAGTTGAGGAGATATGTTCGAGTCTGAAACTATCTTCATCATAGACTTGCTTGCAATATTTGCAATCTATGCCATTGTAAATATTAGCTTGAATATGGAATTTGGATATACAGGAATTCCAAACTTTGGTAAAGTACTAGCAGTAGGTGCTGGGGCATTTGTTGCAGCATCAGTTCCGGGTAGAATATTTGCAGAAATGGCAGGAATTGAAGGCGATTATATTTTAGATAATTTACTGATTGTATCTCAGATTAATTTGTGGCTTGTAGATAATGTTGGTGTAGGATTTGCCGTTTTCTTTTTGACACTGGGAATTGCAGCTGGCGTTGGTGCAGGTGTTGGTATTCTTACATCATATCCTGCAATAAGATTGAGAGGAGATTATCTGGCAATTACATTACTGGCATTTGGTGAGAGCATCAGAATTATTGGAAATAACTACACACCGTTAGTTGGGGGAACCCTTGGAGTACAAGTGCCAGACCCACTATCGTTTTTACCTAATGAGCTACGTTTCCCAGTAGCTACTATTGGACTTGTGGCAATAGCAATTGCAGTTTATGTGTATAGTGAAAAGATGGTCAGATCCCCTCTGGGTAGAATGCTTCGGGCAATCCGGGACAATGAAGTGGCAGCAGAGGCTTTGGGGAAAAACGCGACTCATACTAGAATCAAGATAATTATGGTCTCAGCTGCACTTGCAGCAATTGGCGGTGCATTATATGCTTTCTATGTAGGTGGTACCATTGCATTTGCATATGATAGGGCTAGCTGGACCTTTTGGCCATTTCTTATGATACTCATTGGAGGACTAGCAAACAACAAAGGGGTACTAGCTGGAACACTAATCTTTGTGGTGATACGTAAGCTAATCATATTTTTCAAGGACTCTTTTGAAGGCTTTGTGCCCTTTGATGTTGTGTGGTTAGACTTTTTGTTGTTGGGGGTAATTTTGCTTGTAATTTTACTGTACAGGCCACAGGGAATATTTACAGAAAAAACTACAAATGTGAATTGAACTTTGTTTCTCAATTCACTTGAACGTGACTGGGCATGTCAAATTATTCAAAACAACGATCAATTTGTGCCTGATATTTGGAATTAGAAAGCATTCTGATTTATCTAAAAATGAACCTTATAATCTGAAATTACTGGTGGTGCCCAATACAATAATCCTTGAGAAACGCATATTTTCAAGAGAAAATGCCATAAAAACATTGATCTTTGATATCATCTCTGATGAGGAATTTGAGCGTATTTTTCTAAATATACTCAGTCGTGGCTATAAAGACAACACATACAAGTTTGCACTGGCCAGATTCCTGCTAGATTATTGCAACGGACACGGTCATGTAAAGACCCATGTTGATTTTGTAGTTATTGCAGAATATTTTTTAAAATACTACTGGATCCAGACATGCAAGCTAAAGATGAAGCATGCCCCCCAGGCCACAAAAAAGCCGGAGATTGTTAAAATCATAGAAAAAGAGTTTGACAAGCCACACTATCCTCAGACGTTTGAGGAGATTAGAAAACTAGAGCCTGAAAAAATTCAAAAATGCATCAGTCAGATTGTAAAGATGTGTTTTCACAACGTAACATGGAGATTCCAAAGGGTTAAAATCAACAAGGCTACAGAGGCTAGACTGTTTTTTGATTATGAGATTGAAAGAACCATAAACTCCAATAAAAAAATCGTCGATCTAGACTATGGAATAAACCTAAATCCTAACGCAATACGGTTCTTTCAAAGGTATAATGCAGTCCTTTTAAAAACCGTAATTCTGGAATGGGCGCGATTTCTTGAAAAATTAAACGTTGGACTGCCAAAGATAATAGCCAAGACGGAAGGGAAAAACATCAAGAGAAAAGGACTGGTCAAATACAGGCAGTTGCTAGAGCCGTTCTTTGGAGGATGTTTTTATTGCAAAGAACCATTGCAGGCAGGATCAAAGACACATGTAGAGCATGTCATCCCGTTTGACTATATTGCCGAAGACGACATTTGGAATCTGACCCTGGTGTGCCAGCAGTGCAACCTGCACAAACTAGGAGCGCTGCCACCGATGAAATATGTGACCAAACTAATTGAGAGAAACAAAGAGTATAGAAAAAGAATTCCAATTTTGGAAAAATCCCTGATTAGCCTAGAGGCTGACTTTGAGCGAGTCATCATGAAACATTATGAGAATGCCCAATCGCATGGCTATATGTTATTGAGGGAATTTCCGTGATTCTAGATGGTTTCAGGCACTCAAAAAAGAATCTGCAATGGGATATGTAAACAATCCAGAGTAGTCAAACATAGGCAAAGGCAGGTATAGCGAGAGTAACCGTTTAGGTCGCTTGTGCCTAGAGAATTGATTTTACGCATAAATTCGACTAGATCGCCTGTGCCCAACCTAAACCCTTACAGCGAAAAGCATAAGTTCGTGAGTCATTTTCCATGCATTTCAGTTTGCTTATTCACATTTACCTTAATAAAATCCACTAATCGCTAGTTTTTCGATGATTTTTAGTTCACGAACTTTGTCTCTTCGCTATAGATCAGGTCTAAATACTAGAAATTTCAACATATAGTATCGCGTGTTTTGGGTAACGCCGGACTAACTCTAGATAAAGGTCCAAGAATAAACCCATGATGGCGGTTTACAGGTGAAAGCCCGTAACGCCACTTTCAATTATTCAAAATTTATGTTAGAAATTTCTTGATGAATTGCTTTGATGGCTTTTGCAATATTGTCATGTGTGTCTTCTACAACAATAATTATTCGTGATGTTTCTTCTTGTGCATCCATATTCAATATGTTTAGTCCAGATTCACCAATCTTTGCACTAGTTCTAGATACAACTTGTTGAACTCTCCACATTTCATCTCCGATTAATGTAATCACTCCTCTATTGTATGTAATAGTGGCAAGCGAATCAAACGCTAAAAGATATTTTTCATTTCTTTTTACATATTCTCCATCTAAAAATAATATTCTTGAAAATTCAATTTCATCTTTTGTAAATGGTGATAGAATGATAAATTCACTATAGTGTTTGTCTTTTTCTAAAGATGTTAATAATTTTTGAATAGCACTTGTCTCAATCCTAAAAATTGCACAATTTTCTTTCCCTGTAACTATTTTTATTGGATGTCCTTTTTGTTCTTCTAAATTTCTCTTAATAGTAGTTATTTTTTCTGGATATTTCATATTTGTAATAGTAATTGGTATGTCTACACCATTTTCTACAATTTCTTTAATTGCAATTGGATCTAAAATTTTCATTCCAAACATCCCTGCAAGTCTTGCTTCATTATATGATAATTGATTGATTTCCCTTAGATCGGAACTAACAATTTTCGGATCTGCTGAAACTACTGAGCTATCTTTCTCAAAATCTACACTCGTTTCGTATTTTTTATGAAATAATATTCCTAGATCAGCTGCAGTTCTGTCAGAACCTCCACGCTCGTATGTTGTAGTGATGTTGTCAATTGTTTTTCCAATAAATCCTCCTATGGTAACCACTTCGTTATTTTCTACCAAATCTACTGTTTTGTCCATTTTTTCTCTAGATTCTGCAGTAAGAAAATTTGTAAATTCTATATTTTTATCAGTGATAATTGGCCAATCATCAAATTTCACTGCTTCAGCTTTGATGCCATTGCTTCGTAGAATATGATTCATGACGTGTGACATTAAAATTTCACCTGAAAATGCTAGTGCTTTGGAGCGTACTTCATTTGCAAATTCTTTAATCTTATAGGCTTCATCTAACGCGTTTTGTGCTTTTTCTAGATGATAATCAATTGTTTTTTGGCAATTTTCCTTATTATTTTCATCAACTTTTTCTAGAATTTTTTGATAAGTTGATTTCACGATATCTAAAGATGGTTTTTCTCCATTTTCTGCATTTCTACCCTGCTCCAAAACAACATCAGTCAATGAACGTTTTTTTTCATTGTGAATTGTTAATGGGGCTGAAAAAACTGCAATCACTTTTGAGTCGATTTTCAATTTTTCAATCCTTTGAATAATTTTTGGAATAAATTCACCATTTGGACCTAATGCACTACCACCAAATTTGGCAACTATTAGACTAGTCATAGTACTTTATCAAATCAAAATTACCTTCTATTAAGCATTTGATTGTTATTTTGTTAATTTTTGAATAATTTCAGCTGCAATTTTTGCACCTTTTGTATTAACTTGAATTCGTTTTTCTTCTAGTTTTTCTAAAATTAATTCTTGTAATCTGTTTATGTCTTCGAAAACAAAACCTAATTCTTTTGCATTATCTTCTTGCTCAAAATGTCCTTTTATGGGTATGAATATTGCCGGAGTTCCATATGCCTTAGCCTCATCTATAGTTGATTTCCCTGCCAATGAAATAATTACATCTGCAGCAAAAATCAATTCGTGTAAATTATCTACAAAACCTAAATTTTTTACATTTTCATATTTTTTATTTACTGCTGGTCCTGAAACTAAAACTACGTCCAAGTCTTGATTAATTTTTGAGATATCTTCTAATGCTTTTTCAATTAGAAACAACCCTACACTTGTACCTCCAATAGAAATGAGAATGATCTTTTTTTCAAATGAAAACTTTTTTCTTAATTCTTCTCTTGTTGAGTTTGTTTCTCTTACTATGGGGCCTACCATTTTGATATTGTCGTGATCATCTCCATTTTCTGGAAATATGACTAGATCACATTTTTTTATGATCCCTTGCATTGATTTATTCATCTTTTTTTCAATAAATGATGCTATGCCTTTAGTAAAATGTGTCTCAAAAACATCAGTAATTAACACTGTTGGAATTTTCATTTCTTGTGCTACAGTCAACGATGCAAAATCTTCATCACTGATTACCAAATTTGGATTATATTTTTGAAGAATTTTTTCTGAAATATTTTTACAATCTCTATAATATTGATAATAATTCCATAACCATTTTGCTGGATTCTTTAACGTCCCATTTTCAATAATAAATGAAGGTGGATTGTATACATCTTGTATTTTGTAATTTAGTTTTTTTAGAATTTTTGCAGCACCACTTCCAGTGATAAAATTAGTTGAAATATTTTCAAAATTATTCACAATTGCAATATCTCGTGTAACGTGACCTAATCCAATTGGACTGGAAAAAAAACTATAATTATTCATGATTTTCTTGATTTTTTATCAAATTTCTAGATTCTCTCTTGTCTCAAAGTTTAAATGGATTTTAACAAGGTAGGTTTCTGGGCTCATGGTCCAGATCGGTTATGACGTCGCCCTTACACGGCGAAAATCCGGGGTTCAAATCCCCGTGGGCCCATCCCCTATATTGGGACTCAAATAGGACGCACTCGTGCCTAAAGTATGGAAATATCCCTTGACAAGATAAATTCTAGATCTGCACCCTACATGATTTTTGATTTTGGAAGTGTTACTTTGATGAGATTACCAAAGTATTTCCCGCCGAAAGCAATTATGACCCTAAATGATGAGTCCCTTGTGGATTATCAGTCATTGCTATCTAGTCATATTAGCAGACCTGGTACTTCATTCATAGAATGATTTCTCACTTTTCTACTGTTTCATTTCTATCCTGAAACTTAATCTGCATCTTTTTTTATCCCCAAGAAAGGTTCAGGCCTTTTTGGGCTCATAACCTTTGATAGATTTTTTCTAATTGAGCCTACAATACTGCATTATGACAGTCAAAAGAGCACTTGAAATGATTGATTTTCTAATTCAATATGAAATAAAACTACAGAAAGGCATGACAGATCCTACCCAATCCTGAAATGTTGGTTTTGATTGTATGAGAGAGTTAGCAACCTCTCTTGGAAAATCTCACGAGGATAATGTACAAGTTTTGAAAGTTATCAAAAAAGAACTAGTTCCAAACTGTAAACATCCAAAGAAGATGAGAGATGAATCTCCTAATGGTCAATGGTATTGTATGAATTGTAATTTCGATCTGTGAAATTATTACAATCATAATATAGTAATATTTTAACTAAATCTTAATTAATGCCCGATTTAGTTTTTATGTACATTGAGTCAAATAGAGCAATTATGGTCTCATCTAAATCAATCTGGGATTACGCCTTGTATGGATGGTGATAATGTAGATATTGATGATAGTAATCATCCTTCGTGGATAATACATTCTTTTAGTTTTGATTGTTTAACTTTTAGTGGCAATGTGTATTATGATGTATATGCAACTTTAAATTCTGAAGGTGTGTTTGAAATTAATTTTACTTCGTTTGATTTTAAAGATTCTGGTAACCTTGAAGATATAATTATATTGATTGATGAAACAGAAGGTGCTCTTAGAGATAGTTTACGTTCATTCACTAACGCTGGTTCTAATCTAAAATAAATTAAATAAAAAATGATTTTAAGAATTAAATCATTTTTCTAATTAGTGGCAGATATTCTTCTAATAGGGTTTCTTTTTCTTCAGTCAATGTAAATGACTTAACTGCTCTTGTAGTTTTTTTTCCGTTTGTTTCTATGTGACGAATTTCCCATTCACTTGAAATTATCTTTAGTCTTTCTAAACCCCTGAAAATTTCTTGTGTTGATGTTTTACTTCCTCCGACTTTTTCCTGTATTTCGTTGAAATACGATCCTTTTTTGTCACACAAAACTGCAATTATTTTTGCTGCCTTTTTGTTTTTCAGTACATATGCCAAAATTTTCATTTGTGTTGGTTTTAAATTTTTTGGCAATAACTGCGTACCATTTATTCCCATAATACTTCAGGTTCCATTAGTGTAACTATAAAAGTCATATGCTATTAAATTTTAATTTTCAGATTGAACACACATTTCTTTTTCTTTCAGGAATAATCATGCACTAATGCTTATATATATCGGTATTGTAAAGATACTTGAAGTATGATAATGAAGTATGATTATGATACTGATAAAATACAAATTATGAGACTGCTCGAGAAACGAGCCTGCTCATTTGATGAAATTCAATTAGTAGTAAAATTAGATCTCTCAAATCTATCTAGAATTATTATTGATTTGGAAAAAGATGGATTAATTTTTAGTGTTTGGAAATGTGAAAAACTCTCAAAAAATAATAGACAATATACAAGAATGAGACGAATTTATCTCATTTCTAATTCATTTCAGTTATCCCATAAACAAGGTAACAATGTCTCTGCAATAAAGCCCTGCAGAACAATCAATTCAAGGATGTGTAACAATGCAAAAAGAAAATGAACAATGCTCCCGACACTTTAACATATTTGTTAATGCAAAACGACATTCATGGGAAGATAAAACAATCAATTATTTACAAGTAGTTGGTTTAGCATTTCTTCCTCCATATGGACCAAACGAAATATTCACTGTGCAATATAGTCGTGGTCCAAAGGAAAACCGTGAAGGTACTCTTGTAGAGAGAAAGGAAGTTGAAATTAAAAGCGGAATGGTATTTGATGTCACAAGAACTGATAAATCTTAATCCAGATCTGCAACAACTTCGAAATGAAGGTTATGAGGTAGAATTTTTTAACATCTACCTCATGATCCATCATGTTCCATATGTCAACGATAAGAAAGAGATAGCATATGGGACATTAGTTTCAAAATCTACCATATCAGAAACCTCTGTGAAATCTATTGATCATACAGCACTTTGGATTGGAGATTTCCCATGTGATTACAACGGTTCACAATTACTCAAATTAGGGGGAAACGACATACAAGAAAAAATTCAAGAAGAATTGGTGGCCACTCGTATGTTTTCTCAAAAACCTAAAACTCCCTCAGCAGCATATGCAAACTATCATGAAAAGATGACTACCTATGTCAGGATGTTGGAAGGTGAAGCACATGTTATTGATCCTAATGTGACTGCCAAGACCTTTTACCTGTTCAACCAACCGAAGAAGAATCTGTTTTTTGTTATTTGGATACTGCTTCTAGTCGTGCAGGTATTACGTCTATTAATGACAAGATAAAGCAAGATCGAATTGCCATAGTAGGATTAGGTGGGACTGGCTCATACATCCTAGATCTTATTGCTAAAACTCCAGTGGGAGAAATCCATATTTTTGATGGGGATAAGTTTCATAACCACAATGCTTTTCGTTCTCCTGGAGCCCCATCATATGACGAACTTTCAAAAAATACAACAAAGGTGGAGTGGTTTACAAAAATTTATTCTCGTATGAGACGAAATATCATTCCTCATCCATATCTTGTAGATGAATCAAACATTGAGGAGTTGAATTCTATGGATTTCGTGTTTCTTTGTGTTGATAAAGGCGAACCAAGAAAATTATTAGTTGATTATCTTATAGAAAATAAAATACCTTTCATAGATGTTGGAATCGGTCTCATAAATGAAAATAATGCATTAACTGGATTGGTTAGAACAACTACCTATGATCCGTCTTTTAATAATGACATGTCGAAGAAAATTCCTTTTGGCAGTAATGAAGATAATGAATATTCTACTAATATTCAAGTTGCTGATATGAACGCATTAAACGCTGCATTTGCAGTTATCAAATGGAAAAAGATTTGTGGGTTCTACCATGATATCCCAAATGAACATCATACTGTTTATGGAATTTCTACAAATACTTTAACAAATGACGAGGTTGAAAATGAAGAGTAAAATTATTCGACATGAGTTTGTTGATTTAATTCCAGACATAGTGGAAGAAGGAGTCTTGTACATATCCATCCCTTATGCTACAGCTACTCACAAATGTCCTTGTGGTTGTGGTGAAATTGTTGTAACGCCAATCAAACCTACAGATTGGGAGATAATCTGGAATGGAAAAACAATTTCAATAAACCCATCAATTGGAAATTGGAGTATTCCATGTCAATCACATTATTGGATAGAAGAGAATAAAATTATTTGGTTAAGAAAATGGGATTACTCTGAAATTAAGACAGGTCGTGTAAAAGATAAGATAGCAAAAGCTAGACATTATAGAAAATCTGGAGGATGGTTTTCATGGATGAAGTAAAACGTACTCATGGTTGGATTTTTGGGGCTTTTGTTGGAGGATTATTCTATGCTATTTTAACAAGAACAGGAATAGATATTTCACTATCTGGAATTGGTTTAACAATATTTAGTGCTTTTGAGCCACATGTAACAGTCTATTGTATGAAAATTAGTTCGCACTAATTTTAAGAGGTCTCCAGGAGAATATTTGAGGCTGTACCGATCAAGAATACCAATGGTAAAAAGACTAACACAACGGCAAATAGAAATGCTATGAGGCAGTGCGTAGCAGGCAGGAAAATCATACGCATTGCCTCAGAACTTTCTGTGACTCCCAGACGCATCCAGCAATTGTACGCAGAATTTCAAAAAACAGGAACGCCACACGTCCCCTGCAAGCCAGGGCGCAAGAGAACAACTCCGTCCCCGGAACAAAAAGAGGCAGTCCTAACCCAACATCACAAATATCCGCTAGGAGTACCGAGTACGGCAAGGGAGCGAAGAAAAAATTTCGTTATAAGCTACGCCCAAGTATACAATATCATGAAGGATAACAATCTGGTTGTTCCCAGCAAGGCAAAGTCACGCAAGCGCAAATGGGTCAGATTTGAGCGCAAGTACTCCAATGCAATGTGGCATGTGGACTGGCACACAATGAAGGATCCACGCTTCAGAGGGCTACAGCTAGTCACGTATCTTGATGATTCATCAAGATGTCTTATGGCTGCACGCCTGTTTACAGAGGCAACATCTGAGAATGCGGTACTGACGCT
>JARPSM010000119.1 GCA_029782475.1 Nitrososphaerota archaeon | reverse complement strand
CTTTAGGATTGAATTTTTCTCTTTCTTGAAGGCCTGGATCAACAGCTTTTTGTTCTTTTCATCCATACATGTGACAATATTTCGCGATCAAAAAAGGTTGTGGTCAAAAATCAATGTAGAAGACTTTTGATTCATACTATACAACTCATGTGCAGTTTGTATCCAAATATCCAACCCTTGGATTTTGAAAAACCCCATTTGGTATCAGTATCAATTCCTGAAATTGGTAAACGATTCTTTTTGATGTCTGACTTGTGCCATATTGGACCAGATATAAAACACCAATAAGAAATGATTCAGATAGAATCTTGCTGGGGATTTTTACATTCATGTTGCAATGAAATAATATTGTAAAGATCCTTAGCTTTTTCCATTTGAATAATTTGAGAATTAACTCAAAAATTAGAATTAATTATGCCCAAGTCTCATATAAATCTCATAAATTTTTTCATAGAACGAAGATAATTTTCTTTAGTTATGGAGGAACGAATGGACTGTTCAAATATCATTTCATATCTAGACTTCATAGTTTGAGATCCTCGAAAATGAGTAGATAAGACTTCTTGCTATGAAAAATTATTGCACTGAAAAATCCCACGACGAAAAGAATATTCGACTTTTCGTGCATACATTTGTATCTTTTAAGACAATTATGAAGTAAGAGAATTAAAATCACAAATCTCGAAATTTTACCAGATTGTAAAAATAGGATGCATTATTTTCAATTGCTCCTTTTTTTGGAATTTTTTGCAAGCCCATATTTTTTGATTCCAAAGCAGCCTGAGCAGCACCCCCAGCAAAACACAGTGCCCACAAAAAGTCTTTTTCTTTAAGCATTGTGCAAGTAAAAGCAGAACAAAAAATATCACCAATTCCAGTTGTGTCGTGAATATTCTGATTGGGTAATGTTATAGAATAAATTTTATCTTTTACCAGTAAGGAGACATTAGATTTATCAGTTAACAACACATGTTGGATTCCTTTTTTTTGTAATGCCAACATCATTTCATCATTAGTTCCATTTACAATCTGACTAGATTCTTCAGGATTGACCTTGATTGCATCTACATTAGTCAAATCAAGGTTAGTTTTTTCCAAGAAAATATTATTTTCAGAGTCTTTACGTCTCAAAAATCCCTGAGGATCAACAAAGAGAAAATTAGAATCAGTCTTTATTTTTTTAAATGTCTCATCAGATATCTCATGATAAATCGGACCTACAAGGTGAGCATCGGCATCACTATGTGAATAATTAATTTCTTCACATTCATTTTCCAGTTTAAGAGATCTATCAGATCCCGTTATTGAAATAGCAAATTTAGTAGTATTTTTTGTAGACTCTGAATTTACAAGATTGATTTTATCATCATTCAGATATTGTTTTGGGAAATCTGGGCCAAATTTTGTGTACAAATCTACATCAAACTTGAATTGCCTAGCAGTAATACCAGAATAACAAGCAGCCCCACCAATTTGTTCATAGTTGTTACCATCAAGTGTGATAGTATCAATTGCACAATGTGAAAATACAGCTAGTTTCATTTCTCTTGATTTTAATCAGTATAGATTTAGTTTTTTGCATTTTTTGCAGCAGCACATTGCTCACAAATCACTTCACCGTGAATGACCACTACTTTCACCCCAGAACTAAAACAAGTGTGACATAGACCACGCATGATATAACAATAGAATTTATTCGATCTAAGATTAAAACATGTAGGGTTTTTATCAAAAATACAGGCACAAAATAAGCAATTTTTATTAAAATTCTACAAGAATATAAGTAGGCAAATTCGCTCAAATTCATGCCACTTAAACGTGCAAGTAGAGGTCGTACAAAAGGAGGAAAAGGATCCTCAGGTACAGTACAATGTACAAACTGCGGACAAACAGTCCCAAAAGACAAGGCAAAGAAAGTCACATCAAAATTAAATTTGGTGGAACATACTTTGGCAAAAGAACTACGTGCACAAGGCGCATATATTGCATCACCAACAGTTTTGAAACATTACTGTATTTCATGTGCAATTCACTTTAAGATTCTAAAAATTAGATCTGCAGATAACAGAAGAAAACGCGGAAAACTTCGTTAGCATTATTCTTTAATATTTTTAGCAGTGTAAATCATTCTTTGTATCAGAGTTATTCCTGCAATTATCACCACAATAAGTACAGCATACTCCATAAATCCAATTATCCCAATAATTGCAATCACCAATAATCTCTCAGCGCGTTCGCCAATTCCTATTCCCTGAAGTTTAATGTTAATAATATCAGATTTTGATCTAGCATAACTTACCAACAACGATAATGTAATTGCAAGTAATATCAAATATGGTTCTGCATATCCCCCAACTAAAAGTCCCAGAAATATTGCAACTTCAGAAATTTTATCAAACATTGAATCAAGGTATTCGCCTTTTTTTGAAGTCTTTCCAGTAGATCTTGCCACTTGGCCATCCACCATATCAAAGAATCCAGAAACAAGTAACAAGACACCACCAAGAATTAATCCATATTCAAGTCCCATACCATAAACAACTGCAGATACTAGCGCAAATGCCAATCCTACAAAAGTCCAAAAATTAGCAGATAATCCTGTGGATGCAAATCCTTTACCTATTTTTTCTAAAATAGGTCTAAGAGTTTCTCGCAGATTATTTAACACGAGTTACACCCAAAATACCATCTAATAAAGTGAGTAGGAGTAAAATCGAGGCAAATCAACCTAAAAATCCATTAATTGTATGGTTTTTCAAATTTAGAAGAAATAGTAATATCTAATGAAAATATGATATTATTAATGGATACATCAATTAAAGTTGCATTTGTAGGAATGATCTGTTTTGGGGCATTATTTACAATTTTCATTAATCTGAACACATGGATTAAAAATAGATTAATTATTTTGAGATAAATTAATTGCAATTAAAGTAGAGATAATTTTTGCAGCTAAAGATGCAGTTGCCCCATTATCATGATAGGGGTTTAATTCCACAATATCCACGCCAGTAACTTTGGTCTCTTGAAATGTGTGGATCATATCAAATAATTCTCTAGATGTAATACCATCAGATTCAGGATTACCAACACCAGGGGCATATGCAGGATCCAATACATCAAGATCAAAACTAGAGTACACAGTATCAAATGTAGAAATATGATCTTTTAGTAGACTAGAACCTTTACCTTCGCAAATTTGTTTGTAAGTTATGGTTTTGATTTTATTCTCAGTCAGAAATTCCAGTTCTTCTTTGACAAATGCCCTTGCACCAACATGCAAAATATTTTCAGCCCCTCGCTCTTCAACAATCCGTCTCAAGTAAGATGCATGACTTAATTTAATGTCTGCAAATTCATCACGTAAATCATAATGTGCATCAAAAACGACATATCCAGTTTCTTTTGGAAAACTAGTATAAGTACCATATGTGATAGAATGTTCACCACCCAAAATGAACAACTGTCTTTGTTTTGCAACTAGTTCAGTTGTAATTTTTTTTACCATGTCAATCATTTCAGATGCTACAACAGTGTGACGAGTGTTTCCCAAATCTTCAATATTTACATTTTCTAAATCAATTCCAAGTTCAGGATGAAATATCTCAATATTGTTAAAAGAGTCACGAATTGCGTCAGGTCCAAATCTACAACCAGGCTTGTAAGAGTGAGTAGAATCAAAAGGTATTCCGAATATCGTTGCTACAGGTTCTGAATCATCATCTGAAGACGTGATTAGAGAATTGTTATTCATGAACAGATCAAGGAAACTCATATCGACTACACCATTAGATTTGGTCTCTTTGAGAGATACTTTGGAAGATTCAAACCAGTGAAGGGTTTTCCTTTAGTCTGTTCTTTAATTTCATTAATAAAATCATCAAAAGATAATTCTCGTACATCCCCAGTTTGCCTATCACGAATACTGAGATTTTGAGAATTTGCTTCCTTCTCACCAATTACCAAGATATAACGAATCCATTCTTTTTCAGCTTCACGAATTCTTTTTCCAATACTTTCATTTCTATCATCAATATCTACACGAATACCATTAGATGAAATTTTATCAGTCAGTGTGTCAGTAAATGTATTGAATTCTTCCTTGAGAGGGATGATTCTAACTTGGGTGGGTGCCAACCAAAGTGGGAATTGAGGTTTTCGTCCTTCATGAGAATCTTTTGCAGCTTTTTCTAATAATGCATAAATGATTCTCTCAATTGCACCACTTGGAGAATTATGCAAAATGATAGGATTTTGTTTGACATTATTTTCATCTACAAAATTAATCCCATATCTATCTCCATTCTCCACATCAATTTGGTCAGTGGATAAAGCAGATGCTTTTCCCATACCGTCAATAAAATTAAACTCCCATTTCAATACAAAGTAAAAGAATTTTTCTTTCCACATTTCTACCAGTACAGGTCTTCCATGTTTTTTGACTAGTTCTTCAATAGAAGATTTATTTTCATTGTAAAAGTCCTCAGTAAATCGAATTGCCATATCATAGTCTGTCTCATCAATTCCAAGCTCTTTGAGTACACTTTGAGAAAGATCAAATCTTATCTTAATTTCATCAATTGCCTGCGGCATATCCTTGCAAAAGGCATGGCAGTCAGGCATGGTGAATGCTCTTAGTCGTCTCAAACCGACTAATTCGCCTGATTGTTCACGTCTAAAGCTGTAACGAGTTAACTCATAGAGTTTGTAGGGTAAATTCTTGTATGATAATTGATATTGATTAGCCATTAGGAATTGTCCAAAACATGCAGCAAATCTCAAAAAGAGTTTTTTACCTTCAGAGTCAATATTGTATTGTCTTGCAGGGAATCGGTTAAAGTAACTAACCATACTTGAGTGCTCTGAATCATACATGATTGGAGTTTCAACTTCATAACCACCATATTCTTTAACTCTGTCAGTAACATATCGTTCAATCAATGATTTGATCAAACGACCGTTTGGATAAAATCGCATATTTCCAGAATCAGATGCAGGTTCATAATCCGATATTCCCATCTTCTTCATCAATGCAACATGTGGTGGAGGCTGGTCTACTTTACGAATTTTTGCAGATTCATATTTTGCCAAAACTTCCAATTTAGGATGTTTTGCAAAATTAAAATCGCCAATGTTAGTCATTGTTCCATCTGGAGAAAGTATTTTCCAAAATGAACGGATTTTAGATTCTCCTTTGAGAGCATCAGAAGTTAATTCTTCATCAGGTTTTGAAGATTCAGAATCTTTTGTGACAACTTTAGAACTTTCTGCAAGTGGATGTCCCTTGACTTGAATTTTGTAAGATTTTGTCCATCCAAATGGAGAATGAGATACTTTAAGTTCAGATGCTCCGTCTTCCATCTCTTGAAGTAATTTAATGGCAACTGAGGGTTTTGCAAGATTTGAGCTAAGATGAGCATATGGATATAACAGTAATTTTTTACATCCAATTTTTTCCATGGATGTTTTAATTTGTGATATTGCATTTTGTGCCACAGAAGAATCATCACCGTCTTCAATTGCAACAAATGTCACAACAAGTTCTTCCAGTCTTTGGGTTTGAGGATTTTCAATATTTTCAGCAGATTGTATTTCCTTTTTTGTAGGAGTATACTCGATATGATCACAGTGAAGTTGCAATATACGCATGTTTAGAGATGATAAATCGGGCATAAATATACGATTCTCAAAAATTACAATAGTGTGAGGGTTCCTAGAAGATCTTTTAGTTCAAAATTACTATTGAAATTTATTCAGAATTAATACAAATCACTCATGCAAGGTAGAAAAGATAAGAATAGGCATCAAGAACTACTCAAAGAAAAGAAAGAATTGGAAAAAAACAGACCGCATGGAATTGAGGAAATGCGAAGATGGAAGCATGATATGGGTAAAATTTTACAAGAATTGGAACTATACAACAAATAGGCATCTCAAGGCATATTTTAGATCTAAATTCAAATGTACTATATCAATAAATGAAATTATACGATGAACCCATCAGATGTTTTTAGAAAAAGAAATCTTTCAAAAGTTAATTTTGAATATGAAGAATTGATTGGGAGAGATTTTTCAGATTCCAATATGAAAGGAGTGGATCTAAAAAATAGAGACATACACAATGCTGATTTGAATTGCACTAATCTTAGTGAGGCTGATTTGAGTGGTGCAATATTGTTTAATGTGAAAATGCGAGGGGCAGATTTACAACAAACAAATTTGTCTAGTGCAAAACTATGGGATGCAGATTTGTATGGAGCAGACATACGAGGAGCAGACATACGAGGAGCAGATTTGTTTTACGCAGATTTAAGAAATACAGATTTGAGTAATGCAAACCTTGGCGGGGTTAATCTAAGACATACAAATTTTGATGGAGCAGTACTTGAAACAATAAATTTTGAAGGTGCCAATTATGATTCACATACGTTAAACACAATTGCAAAAGAAGCAAAAAACCAATTAAAAAAACAAGGTAAAAAATGGTAAGACATTCAATTAAAAAAATAGAGAAATTATCTAGCCAAGTTTACATCAGCAACAAAATCATCCACAGTCGGGATTACAGATTCAACATCGATTAGACCGTGTTGAAATAGAGGTATTTCAAACCATTTTCCATGTTTTGTACTTTAGCAGTGGAGAAATCAAGTACAAAGGTACCTGGAGAATCAGCCACTGGAGCATGTGTCCTCTTAGAATAATTCTAAAAGTATCGCCACCATCCAAGGTTCCAGTACCATGTAGACCAAGTTTTCCATTTACTGCCTTGCCTTTCAATTCCAATGGAATGTCAAGTCTATCACCTACAGAAATATCGGCAGTTGATTTTACTTTTCAAACCCCATTGTCTTGATCAACGGCTGCTGTACCATCAAGTACAATATTTGAAGGAAATGCTTGACCTGCAACAATTGCCCATCCACTAGTTTTTCCATCAAAATTTACTTGGGCTTGTCGATCCGGAGATGTTACTGCTACATCAGATAATGCATTAGTAGTCACTGATAAAACACCAGTAGGGATAAAACCATTGTACGTATCTTCTGCAAATACACTAGTTGTTCCTATTGAACCAAAAACAAGTACTGCCAACACAGGTAGTGTAAATAGTAACGAATGCTTTTTGTGGTTTTGTTTCATAAAAACAAAAAATGAAAAATTCTACTTTGAGAACAAGCAGTAATCATCAGTAGTATTCTCTGTGTCATTAAAACATATGACAAATTAATTGAATTTGAGGCTAGAAAAAATTAATTTAATTTTTCTCTCAAGGAAATAACAGATCGTAGAATTAATCCAGAAATGCCTAAACTAGATGTAAGAAATTCACTTGCTCTCAAAAGAGAATCCTCTCCACGAAAGCCCTCATCATAGATCATTTCCACAGTCCCCCTATCAGTCTCAACAAAAGAGGTGATTAAAGAAAAAACACCTAGTTTTTCATCAGTCTGTTCTGAATAAAGCCGCAATTCTACTTTTAAAATTTTGAATTCATCTTGAATGAAATTTCCAGATGAAAATAGGATCTTAACTGCATTGGGAATTCCACCTACGCGTGTAGGATCATGTAAATCAACAATGTTCATTCTGTATTATTTAGAATTATTCCTAAATAAGTAATATTCAATACAGATTATCATTAAAATAACTCTAAACTTTATCTCACGTTATTTTATCAAACACACAACTAGCTGTAAGGTCTCCCGTAACATTTACCATAGTTCTAATCATATCCAAAATTCTGTCTACAGAGATTAACAGTAAGATTCCAACTGGAGGGATGCCAACAGTTACCAGTATAGTAGATAAGACAATTACGCCAGCTCCAGGTACAGCTGGAGTTCCAATAGAAGCTAAAAGTGAAGTTATTATTATTACAAGCATAGCCAACGGACTCAATTCAATTGAAAAGAGTTGTGCCAAAAAGAAAACAGCTATTACTTGATACAAAGCAGTACCATCCATATTCACAGTTGTTCCAAGAGGGATTACAAATTTTGAAACTTTTGGATCTATCTTAAGATCATCTTCTGCAGTCTTTAATGTAACAGGCATTGTTGCCATTGAACTGGCTGTTGAAAAAGCCAAAGTTTGGGGATTACGGAATTTTGAAAACGTTGATGATATCGGTCTTTTTGCTACAAACTTTAAGAATAATGTGTATATCAATAACATAATTCCAAGACCCAGAACAACAGTTCCCATGTATACTCCCAATCCCACCACGGTTTCTATACCAACTGTGGCAACCATTCCAACAATTAATCCAAAAACTGCAAATGGTACAATCTTCATAGAAAACAATAGAACGTATAATGTTATTTTTTGAATTGATTCCAGCATATCCAGTAATGCTTTGACTGATTCTTTTAGAAGAGCAGGCCATTGACAGTCCTACAATGAGTGCCATCACTAAGATGCTAAACATCTGTCCTTCAAGATATGAAAAAATAGGATTACTTGGAATTATGTTAGGAATTACACTTGGAATATCATCTAGTGAAAAGCCATCTTTAATTTGTAATTCATCATCTGAAAGATCATGTGATTCTTGAAGAGCACTTAGATCAAGGATACTGCCAGGAGATATAACTGACGCAAGAAATACGGCTACAAGTATGGCCATTGTTGTAGTAATTACAAAATAAACGCCAACACCCAATCCCAGAGTTTTTAGTTTATCTTTTGCCCCTAAATTAGTAATAGCCACAACAATAGAGGCAAAGATCAGTGGAACAATTATCATTTGAATTATACTCAAAAATAAGTTAGCAGGGATTTTTAGATACGATATTAGGGTATCTAAAGTATCATCATCCAACCCAGCACCAGCATCATCACCTAAAATCAATCCTACAGCCAGTCCTAGGATTAAAGAGAGTACAACTTGTAGCCATAAATTTTTGAAAACATAATTTTTAAACGTCATTTAATATATTTGGACTTTCATCATATATCAAAAAGGATTAGATAGTATTATTTACTAAAAAATTAGTTTTTCAAACATGGATCCGCATGAATTTCATGGTAAAGATATTCCACACATAAAATTAGATCCTAAAATGACCATCGAAGATTTAGTCGATGTTTTTGCAAGTTCAGGATATAATGGACGACAGTTAGGGGATGCAGCTAAACTTTATGCAAAAATGATTGAGGAAGATGCAACGATTTGTCTGACAGTTTCAGGAGCAATGACGCCAGTAGGGTTTGGAGGAATAATCAAAACACTGATTGAAAGAGGGTTTGTAGATTGGATTGTCACAACTGGGGCCAACGTATATCACGAAGATCATTTTGCCTGGGGATTGCCAGTAAAACAAGGAAGTTTTGATGTAGATGACATGAAGTTGTATGAAAAAGAAATTGTCAGAATCAGAGATGTGTATATCAAATTTAATGAAACATTAGAAGTTCAAGATCAGTTAATTCAAAAAATGTTTGGAGATGATTTTCCAGATAAATCATTTACAACTGCAGAATTTTGTAATTTAATGGGGAAATTAAGCAAGGAAAAATCAAAACATCCTGAAAAAAGTTTTGTTACATCTGCATATGATTATGATGTTCCAGTATACATTTCAACAATAAAAGACTCTTCTCTAGCTTTGAATTTAGCAGTGCATAGACTAGCAGGTAAAACATACAATTTGGATTTTGTAAGAGAAATCATAGAACAAGCATCTATTGTATATGATTCTAAAAAATCAGGAATTTTAGAATTAGGAGGAGGAGTGCCAAAGAATACAGCTCAGCAAACAGGTCCACTTTTAGATCAAATTCTAAAAAGACAAGACGGAGGACAAGATTACATTATTCAA
This sequence comes from Nitrososphaerota archaeon, assembly GCA_029782475.1. Taxonomy (GTDB): domain Archaea; phylum Thermoproteota; class Nitrososphaeria; order Nitrososphaerales; family Nitrosopumilaceae; genus Nitrosopumilus. The sequence goes on along the minus strand of JARPSM010000119.1, from coordinate 7,379 downwards.
ATAACAGATGCTCGTCCAGATACAGGAGGTTTGTCAGGTGCAACACTCCAAGAAGGTAAAAGTTGGGGCAAAGTCCAAGACGCACATAATGGAATGGTCACAGTGTATGCGGATGCCACCATAGCATTTCCAATTCTTGCATTGTATGTTCTGAGTAATCAAAAAAGCAGAGAACCAAAAAGACTGTATAAAAAACTCGACAAACTATACGAAAATCTAAGTGACGATTATTTCAAAAATCCAGATAATAAAATAAAATAGACTTTGAAGAAAAACTAAAACTTGTCAAATCGTGCACGTTCAAGATCACGATCACCTTTGGATTCTTTTTTGTATTCTTTATAATGTTCTTTACAAAGAACTGTTTTTTTCCCAGATGAGTTTACACGTAACCCAGCATTTTCTACCTTAGCAGTGTTAAGAGAACGAGCTCCGTCTTGATCACAGCCTTCAAAGTTACATTTTGCACCTTTTGATACTATGCCCATATGAAATAGTAATCAAGATGTTATTTATACTTGAAAATAATTTTCAGGTTAAATTTAATCATTAAAGAAGTAATCCTAAAAATGATTCATCGTTTATAAGAGGAATATTTTTTTCTAGAATCATGGGTGGAGCAAAGAAACCAACTGCAGGAAACAAAGACAAATCTGCAGGATCCAAAGATACAAAGAAAAAGAAAGACAAAGGCGAAGGCGGCCAAAAGAAAGCAGAGATCACAGTGATACTAAATGAACAACAAGCATTGAAAATTATTCAAAATTCCAAAGTTCTAACAGTTCAAGATCTTGCAAGACAAACAGGTGTTAAAATTTCAGCTGCAAATGCATTCTTAAAAGAATCTACAAGTAAGGGAGTAGTAAAAAGAATTGGTGGATATTCAGGACATTATTTGTATCAAGCAGTTTCTTCATAAATACAAAGTACATCTCCAGATTTTACATCCTTTAATGCATCAATATTTTCTCCAAGTTTTCCTATAGGAGTCATTGTTTTTGTAAATACAGTATCATTGAGAAAAAAACACAAACTTCCAGTTGAAGGCAAAAATGCAACATCACCTTTTTTAAATTCAGTTCTAGATCTCTCAATCCCAGAATCAACACTTGATTCAAAATACAAAATACTTTTTCCAAGCAAATGTGCATGACCTTCTAACGGTAAAGATCTCATTATTGATCCAACAGTTCTTGGAGACAAGTGTCTTTTTAGATCACATGAAATTTTTGCTTTTCCACGAATTTCTAAAATAAGTTGTTTTCTGGAGACTGACGATGTACTCAACTCGTACTTTAAAATGATTAGATTATATAACGTTTTAAGGAAATTTTCTTACTTGTCTAGTCCTAAAGAATCTGAATTAATTGAAGCACCACAACCTGAAGAATTAGAATCAGAGGTAGAAGAAAACGCAGGATTAAACAAAGCATTAGATACCTATAGAAAATTAATAGATAGAAAAGATCTTGTCGAACCATTAACTGAAAAAGAACAAGATAATCTTGAAAAAAGAATCAAAGAAATTGAAAACAGAGAAGTTGTTGAGAAAATTGAAGAACATGATCCAGTTGAAATTCCTTGTGAGAAAAACAAAATTACGATTGGACCACCAACATTGACAAGATTTGAAAAAGCAAGAATTATGGGAGCAAGAGCATTACAATTATCATTAGGTGCACCACCATTCATCCCAATTCCAAAATCTGCCAGAATATCACTGGATATTTCAATGGAGGAATTGGAGCAAAGAGTAATTCCAATTACAATTAGACGTGTACTTCCTAACGGAGATTATCAAAACATACCAATCGATTACTTTGAGAAATAATCAAGAGCAAAGAAAATTTCAAGTCTAGTTCCAAATTAGTTGATAAAATTACATGATGCCATAATCAGACATGAACCTATCGTCGATAAAACTTAAAAGAACAGAAAATTTCTAAATATTGAATAATGCTCATGGACGAGATAACCGAACCGAAAGGTCAAGAGCAGACCGAAAAGTCTGAACAGGCCGTAATAAAAATAGGAAATTACCCAGTTATGGAATCGGCTTTTGAAGTATTAACAATATTTGGAAATAAAAAGAAAGTAGTTTTACAATCAAGAGGGAATTCAATACCAAATGCAGTTGCAGTAGCAAACATCATTACAGAAAAAATGCTCAAAGGTAATTCCAAAGTTCAAAAAATTAATCTAGACACAGTGGCAGCTGCAGGAATTGGAAATATGACATCAACAATTGAAATTATTTTAGTTAAAAGCTAGTAAACACTTCCAGGTCCTTTAAGAAGCATATTTTCACATTCTTTGCAAACCTGTTCATCGATGTTTGATTCTAAATTGTGATGTATCTCACATATTAACAAACTTGATTTAATGTAGTTGCAAAGTCCAATAAATTTTGAAAGACTGGATGGAGTGTATGCCATGTCTGAAGAAAGGCCATCACATAATTCATCAATCATGATAGCAACTTGTTTTTCTGCCAAAAGTTTTGCAATCAAAGAAGGATCACCACGTGTACCTCTAATGTAATTGCTAATTGCAGCTTGAGTTACACCTAACATTTTAGAAATTTCATCCTCTCGAATGTTATGATTTTCTGCAAGTTTTTTGGCAAGAATAGCCCGTAATGCAGGGATTAGTGTTTTAGATTCAATTTCAGCAGGGAGTAGCAATATCCCTCAAGAATCGGATTAAGGATTTAAAGTTTGCAATAAAAGATAAATTAGTCGTTACAGCCACATTAGGCATAGCTATTTTAATTTCAAAGGAACATCAAGGGTGTTGGAAAAAATATCCCAAGATCTTTACAATGTTTTAGAGGAGTCATGTAATGAATGTAAATCAAATTTGATATCACTGTCAGGAGGATTAGATAGTTCCATCATCGCATATTTTTTAAAACAAAGAAAACCTAAAACAGTTGCAATAATTGCAGAGGATTTTGTTTCAAAAGATTTGACATATTGTCAAATGATTGCAAAAGAAATGAAACTACCACTAACAATCTATAATGTCAAGACAGAGCAAATACTAGAAGCAATAGAGGAAACAATTAAAATTTTGAAAAATTTTAACGATATTGAAATTCGCAACAATGTTGTGATGTATTTGGCAATTAAATGGGCAAAAGATAATGGTGAAAAATCAATAATTACAGGCGATGGAGCAGATGAGCTATTTGCAGGGTATAGTTTTCTCACAAACAAATCTGAAGAAGAATTAAAAAGAGAAATTAAGCGAATATGTTCAATAATGCACTTTCCAACACAGGAAATTGGCAAAGCATTAGGAATAACAATCGAATCACCTTTTCTAAATGATAAAGTAATCAAACTAGCAGAGAAAAGTCCAGTCAATCTCAAAGTAAAAGAAGAAAAAGACAAAAGGCAAGGCAAGTGGATTTTGCGAAAAACTTTTGAAAAAAATATCCCACAACAAATTGCATGGAGGGAGAAATCCCCAATGCAAGATGGATCTGGAACAGTGGGGCTGACCAATCTATTTGATTCCATAGTAGGTGAAGAACAATTTGTTGAGAGAAAATTAACAATTGAGAAAACAGATGGAGTGGTTATTAGGAGTAGAGAATCAATGCATTATTATGAAATTTTTAAAAGATTGTATGGAACCCCGGTGAATCCTAAATCTGAGGAAATATGCCCGTATTGTAAACATCATGTTGGTAAATCTAAGTTTTGTAGAATGTGCGGAGCATTTCCAATCTAAATTTTACTTTTATATTTTCGTGGTTTTTTGAGAAAAATTCGTCTACACCCTGAACAACAAAAATAGACTTTTTTACCATCATGATCATGAATTAATGCTAGTTCTTCATCAAGTTCTATTCCACATACAGGATCTACTGGCATAAATTTTCCACTGCTAAATTCAATTTATAGTTTCATCTGTAATGAATTTAATTCAATTAACTAGAAGATGATTTTTGAGTTTTTTTTTGTAACAGTTCCAGTCATAATAGAGAGATGCCCAAGATCCAATCCAATCCAATCCAATCCAATTTCAAAATAATCCCTTAGTGAAACAATAGATTTAATTTCTTCAGATGCACCAAAAAACTCTTGTCGCCCAAAACACGTTTCACAAACTAGGCATTCACCAATATTTCCACCAACAGTAAGAGGCTTGTATTTTATTTTGTAAATAGGATCATGTCAGTCATTGCAGGAATTCATATTGTAATTTCACGTAATGGCAATTTTATTTTGCGAGTCACATCAAAAATGATTTTCAAAATATGTTCAATGTCAGAAAAAGACAGATCAGTTTGCCCATCATCAAGAGAACCTTTACAATCAAACCAATTTCTTTAGTTAGTTCAGGCATTGCCAAATAATCAGAATCTAACTTGTCATCATCGATCATATAATAAAATTAAATTTTATCATTAATTAAGAAGGCCACAAGTCCCAAAATTGGAAATTCGATCAAATTAAGAATGAATTATCTCAATTATTTTCTTTGGAATTAAACCATAATCAGTGTCAGGTTCAGATACGACATACAAAATGTCATCATTGATTATTACACTGATTGCAAGTGCACGTTCACGAGAGGCCATTGCAAAATTAACGGGTCCCAGTTGTTTATCAAACTCTTTTCTCATCTTTACACGCAATGCTAATTCCATGAAAATCATTTCATCATCTTTTTCACTTTCCAGAGGTTCAACATTCTCCTTCATACCACCAGCTACTAATCGACCTCGTTCATTAATCACGCCAGCAAATCTAATTTTAGGATCAATTGTAAATACGGATTCACAGATTTTTGTATAATCATATATTTTTGAGGGCAAATTACTATGACCCTAGATTATACTCATTTATTATCTTTGTACAGAATTTTGAGGCTGATAACCTATGAAGTTAGTTTCTTTACCAGTGCAAGAAATTCATCATCAGACATTGATGGAATTTTCATAATTTCAAGATTTTCAGACACATGGTCTGTAGATTTCTGACCTACCAAAGGTGCAAGCACGCCAGGAGATGAACGGATGAATTGCAAAGCACGAAGGGATGGTTTCAAATCATTAAACTCAGGCATCACTCCAGGTTGAAGCAATCTACCTTGCATGAATGGAACACTGGTGAATACTCCAACCCCCAATCTAACTGCAGATTCCAAAATAGATACAGGTTCATTTTCAAGAGTTTGATTTTTTGCAAGTAACGCCTGATCATAATTCATGTTGTATGGTAATTGAATAAATCGAAATCCATGATTTTCACCACCAATTTCTTTTGCCATATTAACAATATCTTCAAGTGAAAGATATTGAGGATTATCTTTTACAACTCTGAAACACTCCCATGTCGCCATACCATAGAATTTAATTTTACCTTTTTTTCTTTTTTCTTCATATAATTCAAAAACTAATTTCAAATTTTCTAGAAATTTTTCTTTGGAGACATCTTTAATTTGTCCTTCAATTCCATTGTGAAGATACATTAAATCAATACAATCAATATTTAGATTTTTCAAACTTCTATCTAATTGATCAGAAAGGTATGGAACAGTCATACAATGATAACCTGAAGTTACATCGCCTTCTTGAATTACACCTTTTTGAGAATATTCTTCCTTTACATATTCCCAAAAACCTAATTGAACATCAGCATCATTAGTAACATATCCGTTTTTTGAACTGATGAAAAGTTCATCACGAGTGATTTTACCATCCCTAACTAATTCAGAAATTGCCTTGCCAACTGAGCGTTCGGCCTTTTGAGATCTATAATTAATTGCAGTATCAACTACATTAATTCCCATCAAAATGGATTTTTTTACAGCATCAGTTACCAACTGATCTGTTTGTGCATCAGGTTCTCCAAGATAGGTTCCAATACCAACATTGGAGAGAAATAAATCTTGAAATTTATTGAAATTACCCTCATCCACACCTGAATTTTTAGCAAATTTTTGAGTTCCTTCAGTACTAGCAAAACCCGATATCATGAGATCATTCTAGGATTTGCTAAATTTATGTCAAGTGATACTATCAATTAAAATTCCAACTATAAACAACACACCAGTAACTCTACCAAACATCAACGTAGAGGACATGTAGGGTACAAGTTCCTCAACAAAGTCATAATTTTTTTGTAAACCAATGCCGGATTTTATCATTAATGGAACACTAAGAAAACTAATCAAAGAAAATACAGGAAATAAAGTTGTAGAAACGCCAATAATGATTGCCAGATATGAAACTAGAGGGAAAATCCAAAACAGTTTTGCACCTCTTTTTTTACCAACTGCAATAACCAAAGTTTTTCGTCCCTTTGACTTGTCTGCATCATGATCAGGAAAAGATGCAATAAACAAAACTAACGAAGATAAAGAACCTACAACAATTCCTGCAAGTATAGATTCAAATGAAATCGTTCCAGATTGAATGAAAAATGTACCAATTACTATCATACATCCTTTTACTGCAACAAAAAATTCACCTAAACCAGAATCAACGATTTTTGTAGAGTAAAAATAGATTGACAAAATTGCAAAGCCCAAAATTACTGCAATGATAATTCCATCTGTAACTACAAAGTACCCACCAATAATAGTACCAATAATTAAAAATGCAATTCCAGCACGATAGACAGATGAGGGTTTCAATAGTCCTTCTGGCAGCACACCAGTTCCGCCACTCATTTTGGTTCTAGTTGTCTTAGTATCAATACCACGTTTATAGTCCCAAAAATCATTTAGTAAATCCACACTAGCATGTAATGCCATCACACCAGCAAAAGTTAATCCGACATCAAGGATATCAAGAGAAATATTTTGCCACCAGTTTAATGCCAATCCAACAGAAACTGCAATTACAGATGCCAAAAGAAATCTCACTCTAATCACCCTAAACCATACAGAAAGCATTACAACTATTGTCAATTTTTCAATATAATATTCATGAGTTTAAAGAGACTATTGTTTATAATGAAATTAAAGAGAAAAGACTCATGATAATCGGTAAAATACCAAAAAATGAAAAAATAATAAAATTTGAGAGGAAAATACATTGTACTGATTGCGGTAAACAAGTTCCGGGAGGATTAAAGACTGGAGAAAAATATTATCAATCACATAAATTTGAGATAGAAGTTAAGGACTTTTTAAAAAACTATCTTTGTGGAATTTGTAGAGATAAAAAAAGAGTAGAAAAAAATTAAAGTTCTCCCTCTTCTTCCCATTCTTCTTCCAAATTGGTTTTTGATTTCTTTAAGAACATAAACACAACTACACCTACCATCAAAATCCCACCAATCACAATGTAAATAATCCATTCAGGTAATTCCAAATCAACAGAATCAAATATTTTTTCAGGCGCATCAACATTTACAGTA
>JARPSM010000112.1 GCA_029782475.1 Nitrososphaerota archaeon | reverse complement strand
TTAGGGTTTCATATCTGAATAGTCCGCCATTATTGAAAGATATTTTCATACTCAAACTAATGTCGAACTTACTCTTACTGTAAATATTTTTCAAAGTTGGTAATTGCATGTGTGATTATGAATGATTACGCATAAACTCTAGTGTTTAAATCCCTCAGTGTGTATGCTATACTATGAAATTAGATTCATGCAGACGATGTGGTAATGAATTGGAAGTTAACAAAAAATGTACCGTTTGTAATAAAGAAAATCAATTCTATTGTCATGAGTGCGGTGATGTAACTATAGAACAAATTCACTTTGAATGTATGATGGTTGGTATTGAAAAAACTTTTGTTACAAATTAAACAACACGGTAATTAATTAAACTAAAAATAAATTTATTCATTAAATGTATGTTGTTTTATTCATTCCAAATTGATTGGATTTTAATCCATGCAATCAAATCTTTGTAGAGTTTACTTTTTTGCATGTTTAGTACTCCTATTTCTAAATTGGTTGAGGATTTCACCGTCTTTGTATAATTCTCATAAACTGTAAAAATTATCTTGTCTAGAAACATTTCATTTTGCATTTCTTTTTTTGCTAATTCTTCAGATTCTGTCATTGCAAAGCTTGCAAATAGTACGCCATCTACCCAGTATGCATTTGCTGCATCTAATGATGACATCATGCCTATTAGATCGTCTAGATTCAGCTTTATCATGTCTCTGACGTAGATTTTATCATATGGTTTGTGGACGAATTCTGTCATGTCGTTTCCTTTTTTTCTGGTTTAAAGAACATTTTGGAAATTTTATAACTAGTTTTTTTAAAATAATATCATGAGTGATAACGAATCTTCTGAATCTGAAATGTTTGTGACAGAATTTCCAAAAAAAGGCTTTGGAATTGTTGACTATCTTCAAGGTAGGATGCATTTTTCTATAATGGATCAAATGAAATTAATGCATAAATCCGGAATGAGTCAAGAGGAAATTAAAAAGACCTTACTTGCCAATATTACTGAGATTATAGATAATTTTGAGCCTGAGTCAAAAAATCCTTGAGTCTAACTTTGTAGATTCTGCCATGATGATTTTGTGACATTGACATGTACAATTAGTATGGGGCATGTCACTATCCATTCTATATTTGCATTCTTTGGTATGCTCTAACATCATTTTTCAAAATTCACCTTTAACACATCATAATGTTTTCGATATACTAGAAAAGAGTTGAGTTTTTTTAAGAAATAATGTTAAAATCAAGATTTTGCAATATCATAATCTCCTTTACCGTTGTCGAATTTTTGCGTGATGATTTTAACTCTGTATTTTTTACCTCTTTGAATGTCTTGAGATAATATTGTTGGTGGGTGTTTAGGTCGTGCCTGATTATTGCCTCGATAAACCTACTTTACAGTTTCAAAAAATATGTCATACCATCTCTCCAAGGGTAATTTTATGCCGATTTTAACACTAGTTAATAGAATTTAGTAAATTAATAGAT
>JARPSM010000111.1 GCA_029782475.1 Nitrososphaerota archaeon | reverse complement strand
GCAGAGCCTGAAAGTGTGATGACTGGAGGCGTGGTATCTGTTATAGATGCAACAACCTGGACTGATCTGGTTACTTGGGCTGCATTGTTTCCGGCAATGTCGGCGCAGTCATAGGTCACCGTGTATGTGCCTGGAGTTGAAGTGTCGACAGGATTCACTGTTATAATGTTAACCGTAATGTCCCCGTCTGTATTATCGCTGCATGTCGCCCCTACGTCATGGTAGGCGCTGTCCTGATCTACCGGAATTAGGGAGGAGCCTGAAAGTGTGATGACTGGCGGCGTGGTATCTTCCGGTTGACTGGTGCTATCATCGTATGTTATTGTTACCGTGTTCACTGCAGGGTCGGTCGCGACATGACCGTGCAGAGTAAACACGTTATCACCGGGTTCAAGGGACACAGTGCGACTAAAAGGAGTTGGACCAGCCACAGTAATAAAAAATAGGTTCGTGCCATCCTGCTTGAGTTGTGAAAAATACGAGCCTCGGTTTATTTCTATGAGGAATGACGCACTTGTTGTGGTCTGACTCGTAGTAACGAATGATGGATCTGTCTGGGCAAATGCCTCACTACCAGCAGGAACGACTGCAAGCAGTACTATTGCAAGCAGGCATGAAAGCAGGACAAGGCCGTGACTGGAGATCCTGCCTAGGTACAACCCCCCCCCCCGCGGATTATTTGAATTATTATATGCTATGCAGTCCTAAATTTTCTGAAATATTTAAACCATTTTATTCCAGGGGCGTTGTCCACTTTTTCAACCCGAAAGTAGCGGAGATGCGCCATGTACCATCAGAATATTTCAGGACGGCACATCCGGAACTTGACGTGATGAAATTTGTCAGTAAAAGCCCGCTTACACTCAAAAACTTTTGATCGACAGTATAGAACCTACGTGTGGTGTGAGGACTCGTAAAGTAAATGGAATTTGTATAGTGGACCAACCAAGTGCAGCATCTAAACCAGAACCTTCATGTGGATAAGGTACTCAAGAGATAGAAGGTAAATGTATTCCAGAAACACAACCAGAACCACAAGATAAACCAGAAAAAAGAGAAACAGTTGAAACACCAACAAAAGAACCAACATCACAACCAGAACCAGAATACATCCCAAAACCTGTAGAAGAACCACAACTGACAAATCATACAACAAAATCTAATAATATAACAAATTCAGAGATAAGACCTGAAATTAATCAGGATGTTTTCACAAAGTTTTACAACGGGTTAACATCAGTATTTGATTAGAATGAAGAAAAAACATAAACAAAAGCCTAAAGAAGTAATTAAAGTTAAACTGAAATATACAAAATGTCCTTTATGTGAGTCAGATTTTAAAATTGACGAAGTTAAAATAATCAGTAAAATTTTAATTTTGTGTCATATTTGTAAATATCCATTTATTCCAAAAATAATAGATTAGAATGATAAAAGTAAAAACCAGATCGACACTTATTATTTTTTTAAAATTATAAAACTGTGAACAATACCATTATCGAAAAGGTTTTAATGGATTATGGTTTAATAGATTGTATAGGTGTTTTTCAGATCCAGAGAGTAGAAAAATACCATTTGAAGTTATAATCATTCTCTCTGGATCAATATTTAGAAAAGTTATGTGTAAAGTTTTCAGATATATGCAATTATGATTTCTGTTATAAAATATATCATAACATCAATATCACTTATGTTGTATTTTTTTCTATTTTTATCTGGGCTAGTTTTACCCTCACAAAGATAATTAAAATACAACCATAATAATTGTAATTATTGGTTGAATTAGAAGATTTGTATAATACTTGGAATATTCGCCAAGTTGATAAAGTCATAAAAATAAAAGCATTATCTTGGGAGCATGATTATGAATATTGGAATTGGATTGTTACAATATACAAAACCCAACACATTATTTAAAAAAATTATAAAAAAAATAAAGAGAAGATAAAGTAAAAAATGATTCATGGATTAATAATAATATTTGTGATTGTAATTGTGATTTTAGCAATAATTACATTTTTGTATTATCCAAACCAAATTAAGATTCATAATATTTCATTAGAAAATACTGGGAATAACATGACTCTAGTGTTTGTTTCAGACTTTGAGATGCAATCCAATGAAAACGTCAATAAAGTAATTGATAAAATAAATCAAATTGATCCTGACGTTGTACTTCTTGGAGGAGATTATGAAGTTTATGAACCATTAAAAAATCTGAAATCTAAAAATATCTACGGAGTATTGGGAAATGCTGAATATAAAATAAATTCCATTTTAGGAAATGATCCAGATTTTTCACACGCAAAGCAAATGACAGAAAAAATGAATTTCAAAGTATTGAGAAACAAAAACGTTACCATTGATGATGTGGTTATTGTTGGATTGGATGTTTATGCTGATAAAAAAAATACAACAAAGTTAAACTCACATATACCTGATACAGATAAATTTATAATTGTTCTTGCCCATACTCAACGGAATTTCATCCCTAATGATACTAGGATAGATTTGACATTGCTTGGTCATACGCATGGCTATACTGAAATTCCTTTTTTTGGAAAAGTATTATTGGAATTTTTGCAGTATCTACCTGATTCTGATAATTTGTATACAACTTCTGGCGTTGCAGCACCACGATTACAACCAAACGAAATTGTAGTAATCCAGTTGCAGAACATCTGGGGGATAAAACCATCATATTTAGAATAAACGAGGATGAGACAGTAAGTGTAAAGCCTCATAACAAAAAGATAAAAAAGATAAAAACATTGTACATGAAAGAGTCTTTGATTGCACGCTTTGAGGGCGATAAAATAGTCATAGAGTCAAAGTGACTTGTACCAAATGTTTGGTAGAGGTTACAAAATTTAACTAGCCTTCATAAGCGCATACCCCCATCTAGGAGAATTCACGACAGGAAGAAACAACGGCTCATCATCACAGTCTTTACATTGGTGCTTTTTTGCACAATTTTCACAAAAAAATCCATCATCATCGCCACACATACACATCTCACATACCATACTGGCTGTTACTTGACAGGAATCACAAACAATTTTTGCAGAATTATTCCTTGCAACAAGTACCGGTTTTAATGATGTATCATCATCGTTAATTATACTGTGAATCTCTAGGTGTAATAGTGTGGTATCTCCATAATCATATTCATAAGAGAATCTCAGCTTATGATGGAAGATATCTCTTGCCAGAATCTGCATGCTTTTATAATTTTCCATATCTGTGAGACCATCCACTTGGATCTTTTCATAACATATATTTTCAATGATAAAATGGCTCATATGATCATGAATCTCCAACCAAATATCTCTCAAAAAATTATCAATAGAATCAAGTGTACAATCAGGGCTTACCTTGATGAACATCCAAAATTTTGAATCCTCAGATGTGATTTTTATTAAAAATGCCTGATTTTCTCGGTACTCTAGTGCGATACATTTTATTAAATGTCTCCCCATTTCTAGACTAGAAAATATTTCATCACAAATATGACATTTACCGTTAGTCAATGGTACTACAACAAAATAATTACAATTAAGCATTTTCACTCTTTTAAATTCAAAATTTCTTCTACACAATAATGCCAAAACTCCAAGTATTCTTTAAAACCAAAAAAGAAAACTACAAAATACAAAGACATGATTCGTACAACATTACAAGATCAATTGCGTAATTGAAATGGTTTTTGACAACATTTTGAATTTTAGTCAAATTTGTGCCTACAAATTCAATATAAGTGAATTTTTGGAAATTTACCTACTCAAAACCCATGCCTAAAAATAATTACACAACTCATCTACAATTCCGTCAGATATATTTCAAGATTTGAATCGGCAAGATGGCCAGTTGCTTTATGCAACCATATCTGAGAAAACGGGAACCATACGACTCCACACAAAATCACTCAAGGACTCTACGCCAGTTAAAATACGCCAGAGACTCACTAAAATCTACAAGACTGAAGTGATACTATTCCTCAAAGGTCACAATCCCAATACACTTTGCAAGACTGGTGAATATGTGGATTTGTGAATTGCCTCATCGTTTAGATTGACTGTGATTTGATTTTGTACCGTATGCTTTTTCTTTTTTCCTGAATAGTGAGTCTTTCTCTCTCTTTTTCTTGTTTTTTGGTCTTGGAATCAGTTGCTCTGTTCCATCTGTAATTGCAATCAGTTCTGGAAAGAATTTGTGCAGTTGTTGTATGTTTATAACCTTTTTAGAATCTGCATATTTTTTGGAAGGAATTGGGATTGATGATGATTTGACTGCAGACTCTAAATATGGTATTTCTCATGTACAGGCAGTCAAAATGATGCAAAGTAATCTGCAAAACACATGACAAACATTAAAAGCACAAATTCCCAAAAAAGACACATGAAGGATACCCTAAAGGACAACATGCTATTATTTGTCATTATCAGTATTGGTGCTGCAATATTGATAGTTGGAATGATACCTCCACATTCAGAGATACTACAAGACTGGGATCTGCCTTTATTATTACCGGTGGTGTAGGAATCTACATGATGCTTGCAACAAGAAATGTCGCAAAAAACCTTCATGAGAGATTCAATGAGCTAAATACAATCCTGACCAGAATGGATGACTCTTTGGATAAGATAGCATCATCGCAAAAAGAGATAGCATCATCGCAACAGCAAAATCATATAGACATGATAGATGTTCTCAAAAAGATAGAAGAAAAACTGTAGAAATACAGTTCAATTTTTTGACTGAGCCCAAGCATCCAAACCCATTTTATTTTTAGCGCAATCTAGAAACCGACTCAGCGGATGTGTGTGAGATGTGTAACCAAACAAAAGAAGATCATAGATTTTCAAAACTATTCCTGAGAATATGATCAAGAGTCACTCAAAGAGTATCTCTGAAAATAATTCTCATAAAGGAATCGTACTGCCCGAGACGTTACTACCAGACTAATAGGAGGTTCTATCACAGACGGACTTCCAGCATATCTGAAATCAAGCAAGAAAATATTTGCTAAGGATACTAACCACATATTCAATGTTGGAATAAACAGCAAAAGAACAGGTCGTAAAATACATCCTACAAACAACATGACGGAGAGATTGAATGGTGAAATCCGAGATAGAGAAAAAGTGTTTAGAGGTCTCAAAAAGAAAGATATGCCATTAATTCAGGGATTGAAGTTATGGTATAATTTCTCAAAGGAACATGGCAGATTAGATGGAGATGTTACGCCTTCTGAATCTGCACTAATCAAGGTTGACGGTGATAACAAGTGGAAAACTATCATACAGAATGCATCACTCTACAAGGAAAATTCAATTTAGAACTCCCGAAGATGTTACAGAACCCGGTCTTCTTATCCGTACATTGATTTGTCAATTGTCGCATCAGTTGTGTTGTTTTGAGTTGAAAATCCACTGAAATTAGAACGAAGAATTTTTTGAACATGCCCTGACACTCTTGCTACATTATCCCACGAGTTATGAAATGAGATTCTGTCTAATACCTGTTCATCTACATGGGAGAATATTGCCAATCCTGCAATGTTTTCTCCATCCTTAATCCATTGATGGCCAACTCCACATGTTGTGCAAACCTCACTTATCTCCATTATTGCTTTAGAGAATAACTGATTTTTCATTACTAGTAATTTTGAATCTTGTGGTGGAAAACGCATATTCACATTGATGTGAACTCTATCTTCACGGTTTGAGTTTTTACTAACTATGACGTTACTCCCTACATGAAATTGCCAATCAATTATCTTGCTTTTTTCTTTGATTTTTTCAGTCTGATCCTCGTATTTGATATTTGTAACTTTAATGAATTCTTCAACTAGGTCTTTCATTTCTTGGGCGGTTTTTGTCATGAGTTTGATTATTCCTTATTTGATATATCCATATTAGAGAAAAAAAAATTAATGGCTGTGTCCACAACCACAGGAATCGTGACCTTCTTGTCCTTGAGATTCGCTACCTGCACATTTGGAACATTTCTCTGCTCCTGTTGGGGAGAAGAAACCAATTCCACATGATACACATTTTTGATTTGACATAATGAGAGTAAAAAATTGCCGTATTTAATGAATACGCATTATTTAGGCTGGGAATAAAAATAATAAAGTTCAGAATAAATAATTTAATTTGGGTTATTCAGTTTTTTGAAATACTCGGTATTCCCCGATAATGGAGTTACACTTGTGACATGTGTATTGACCTCTCTCTATCAGAGTTAATCCATCTGCAACTGCTTCGTTTGGCTGTTCTTCAATTTGTATTTGAGTAGGTCCATCAAACTCTGAATCGCATTGCTTGCAAAAGTGTTTTGACATTTTTGCAGTATCTAGTTTTTCAAGTGATGCCAAAAAATGCTTATCCATATTTGGAACAAGTTTTGATTTTGTTACTTGCTCATCAGTAAGATCTGCATTAATCCATCCGCCTGATCCTGCTAGTTGAATTTCTGTCAATTTGATCATGTACTCTGTTTGGTCTTAAAATACTGTTTGAACTAGGAATTTTTCACTCTTTCCCTGGAAAAAAGTCAGTCTCCTTACTATGGAGACTGAAATGTATTAACTAGTTTATGTGAGCAATGGGCTCTTCCAGCTAACACCGCAAATGTCTCATTGAATCCATTACGTCAATGTTTTTGTTAAAAAGCCAGAATCAAAAATAATTACTTTTAGGTTAAATTTCTAAACACCCGATCAAAAAAAAATCATGCGTGAGTGTTTTAGAATCTCTTTATCTCTAAATACAAGAAATAGCTTCATTATTCGGCAATATTCATCAAATTTGAGGAAATCAGATAGAACCCGTTGTAATAATCATCAGCACATGACTTTAATTTTTGAGGTAAATAACACTTTGAATTATGCAGTTATTGTATTTCTCATTTAATTCATTACTCCATTGCTATCTTTAGAGTCTGATTCTACTATTGCTTTAATTTGGGATGTGTCCTCACAGTTTTTTCTAAATCCAATGGTGTGCTGTAAAATTCTGACTATTCCGTATCGTTTGTAAGTACCCTCTGTCTCATCAAATTCTTTGTCATGTTTTGTCAAAATCATGGCTTTGACTTTTTTTTCACATGTTTTACAGTATACGAAAACCTCTTCCATAACAATTCTGAATTATTTCCAGACTTAAGGTTATTGGAAATATTTACTCTGTGCCTTTCTCTCTAACCTTATTTTTCTAATGACTTCTTGAACCAATTCTTCATCTTTTGTAACTAATTCTTGGAGTTTTTCCTTGTATTCTTCCTTGCCCCATCTGTCTTTGCTAAACATCTCTTTGACTAGATTTACAATTTCTGATTTATTTCTCTGATGGTTGAGTTTGGCAATTTCGGCACCTTCCATAATCTGTATTGGATAACTGAATTTTAAGCGTATTGATTTTTTTTACTAGAACTGTAAAATAATATCATTGAATTTCAACTGTATCTTTACTTCTTGTAGTTTCAAGCAAAATAATGTCCGAGAAGAAGAATTTCTAAATCATTTGAATAAGGAACATCGTGATGAAATTCTAGCAATTTCAAATAAAGAGAATATTACAATCAAAATGGCTGAAATGATAGCCGTAACAAACTCTACAGTATTCATTAATTCTGGATAATTGGCTACAAAATGAGTTTAGAATCTATTCATTTACCTGTGACATAGAGAACATACAATATTGATGAGACAATAACTGAAATTCCGATAATTGCTGCCAGTTCTTTTGTTGAAAATACATTTGTTCTGAGACTCATGAGTTCTTTATGGGAATTCCAAACTTAAGCTTATTGAAAGTCAGCGTATTTCACATGGGCAAAAAAGTCAAGTTCGACCAGTAGATTCTTATCTAAAATTTTGAGGCAAAATATATGACTAGAATTAAAAACAATTCTCCGGTATTATTCTTCTATAACAATTCAAAAAAATGGCTAGCTAAAATCTCTAAAAAAGAATCATTCCACACTCACATTGGTGTACTCAAACATGCTGATGCAATTGGCAAAGAATATGGTTCCAGACTGATTACAAACAAGGACAAGTACGTCTATCTTTTGGAGCCAACAATGTATGACTATGTAATGAAAATCCAACATGGAACACAAATTGTGTATCCTAAAGATATCGGATACATTATTGCAAGAGCTGGAATTGGTGATGGACAAAAAATCTTGGAGATTGGAACTGGAAGTGGCTCTTTGACTTCATTTGTAGCTAGTGTTGTAAAACCACGTGGACATGTATACACATTTGATGTGGATGAAAATTTTATGAAAATTGCTGAGAAAAATATCAAAAAAGCAGGTGTTTCAAAATATGTCACTCAACACAATCTTGATTTAAAAACTGCTAAAAAAATGCCATTGGAGGAAATGGATATGGCGATAATTGATTTAGGTGATCCTTGGGTTGTAATCCCTCAAGTTAGAAAGATGCTAAAGGGCAGTGGAACAATGTTTGCAATTTGCCCTACAATGAATCAATTAGAAAAATTGACCCTGGCTCTAGTTGAAAATGAATTCACAGACATTGAATCAACTGAACATATCATTAGAACTATAGAGGCTAGAGAGGGAAAAACAAGACATTCTTTCCAGGGAATTGGTCATACTACCTACCTTTGCTTTGCAAGAAAGGCCTTTTTTGGCAGAAGGACGGCTCGAAAATCGGCAGAAACTCCCAAAGTTTCAGTAACTTCAAAGAAGACTCCATCAAAAACTGTTAAAAAAACTAGCACAAAAACTGCAAAAAAGACCGGTGCAAAAACTACGAAAAAGGCAACCAAAAAATCTGCCTAGTCTTTCTTTGATACTTTAAAACAAGATTTATTCGTCTATTTTTTAGAGTGTATGGTATGGTTAGAAAGAATCTCACTGCAGCAATGGTTAAGAAATTCATTCCTGCCCGAAAATCAAAATCTAGAAAAGGTGACAATGGCATTGTTTTAGTTGTTGGTGGAAGTTACATTTACCATGGTGCACCAATCCTATCTTCACTGGCTGCATTGAAATGCGGTACTGATCTAGTTTACACATCTGTTCCAAAAGTTAACGTTACTCCTACTCGAGCTGTTTCTCCAAACTTAATTGTAATTCCTTTAGTTGATCAAAAATTGACATTGGGTGCAGTAAACAAATTGATTGGCGCCCTACCTCGTAATTTACATTCAGCAACAATTGGAATGGGTCTTGCAATACAAGAAAAAAACTCCTTGTTACATTTTGTAAAATCCTTGCTTGATCGAGATGTTCGATTGTCTCTTGATGCTAGTGCATTAATTCCTGATGTTTTACCGCTATTGGCAAACAAGAATGTTGTAGTTACTCCACATGTGGGCGAATTCAAAAGATTATTTGGTGATGTTCCATCAAATGCAAAAAATGAGAGAATCAAACTGGTGGAATCTAAAGCAAAAGAATTTGGAATTACTGTTTTGCTAAAGGGTGCAACTGATATTGTGTCTAATGGTACTACTACCTATCTTAATGAGAAAAAAACCCCTGCAATGACAGTTGGTGGAACAGGTGATGTTTTATCTGGATTAGTAGCGGGGTTGCTGTCAAATAATAGAAATCCTTTGGAATCTGCAGCAGCTGCCACATTCATCAATGGATTGGCAGGAAAAGCCACTCAGAAACGATTGGGATTACACATGACGTCAATGGATCTTTTAGATGATATTCCAATTATAATGAAGCCTTTTGATAGAATTGTGTGAGTAAAATGATTCCAATAAAATATGTTGATTCTCACATGGATGAACTTGTTTCAGATTTACAGATGCTAATTCGCCAACCTAGTGTTTCTGCAAAAAATGAAGGAATTGAAAAATGCGCAGTTTTAGTTCAAAAATTACTAAAAAAATCTGGGGTCAAATCAGAAATTTTACGATTAAAGAAAGGTGTTGCACCTATTGTATACGGTGAAATAAAATCAAAACAAAATCCCAAAAAAACTCTAATGTTTTACAACCATTATGATGTTCAGCCTGCAGAGCCATTTAATTTGTGGGATGATCCTCCATTTAGTGGTACAAGAAAAGGAAACAAAATCTTTGGACGTGGTGCAACTGACGATAAAGGCGAATTAATCACTCGAATCAAAGCCGTAAAAGCATCTTTGAAAGCAACTGGTGATGTACCTTGTAACATAAAGTTTGTAATTGAAGGTGAAGAAGAAACTGGCAGTGCTCATATTGAAGAATATTTAAAAAAATACAAAACAAAATTTTCATGCGATGGAGTGATTTGGGAATTTGGATACGTCGATGCAGAAAATAGACCCATCATTGGACTTGGAATGAAAGGCCTACTTTTTGTTGAATTATATGTAAACGAATCCATCCGAGATGCACATTCAAGCTTGGCGGTATTAATTAAAAATCCTGCATGGCGATTAATTGAGGTTGTAAATACATTGAGAAACTCTGATGGTAAGGTGCTCATCAAAGATTGGTACAAGGAAGTATCCTCTTTTTCAAAAAATGATTTGAAAATAATTCAAAAGGAACCATTTGATGAAAATGTATTTAAAAAAGAATTTGGAATAAAGTCATTTGTAGGTAACAAAAAAGGAATGGATGCAAAAAAAGCTCTAGTTGGAGGGGCAACTTGCAATATTGCAGGTTTTGTTTCAGGGTATGCTGGGGATGGTGCAAAAACGGTTCTTCCTGGCAGTGCTCTTGTAAAGATAGATTTTAGATTAATTCCCAAGATGGATCCTAAAAAACAAGTTTTACGATTAAAAAATCACTTGAAATCAAAAGGATTCTTGGATGTTGGACTCAAAGTTTACCATGGTGAGGCCGCTTCTAGAACTGATTCTTCTCATCCTTTTGTATCTCAAGTTAAAGATGCTGCCGACAAATCCTTTGGTAAATCGATTCTCAATGTTTCAAATGCTGGTACTGGTCCGATGTATCCTTTTGTTGAAATCCTAAACGCTCCCTGTATATCCATTGGAAGCACATACATGTTTTCAAGAATTCATTCCCCAAATGAATTTGCAAGAATTGATTTGTTAAAGAAAACTACAAAGTGTATGTGTGAAATAATGACTAATTTTGGAAATTCCTAGTGGAGACATCTCGGTAATTTCTTGATAACTTGGGCAAGTGATATTCTACCTGGTCCTACTATCATAATTACAAGTGCAACTGCTAGTAGAATCAAATCAAATTCGATTCCTCCTTTTCCTGTAATGGCGGATGCTCCTTTGACCATGAAAATTGCACCAAGCATGATAATTGAAATCAATGATGCAGATAATCTACTTAGAACTCCGATAATTAGTAAAATTCCTGGAACTAGTTCTGCTAATGCAATTGGAATTTGCAATTCTGCAGGCAATCCCATATTTGGCAAATTCTCTGCAAATCCTGGACTAAACTTTGAGATTCCATGAAGAATAAAGATCACGCCAATTGCAGATCTTAAACCCATGAACACTACATCATTTAGAATCTTCTCTCGAATTTCAGCAGAGGTCATGAAACTATCTTGAATTTCCAGTATAATTATTTTGCCCACAAATTACACCTTAAATGTAGAAAGCCCTTTATTATGCGGTAAAATTATTTGAAATATGTCAATGTATATGCCAGGAGCAACTGCTGTTGGAATTACTTTTGATGGTGGTATCGTTCTTGCAAGTGAGAAAAGGATCGCATTTGGAAACTTTTTGGTAAGTAAATCCACAAAGAAAACATTTTCTATCACCGACAAAGTTGGTGCAACTTGTGCTGGTCTTGTAGCCGACATGCAAATTCTATCTTTACAAATTTCCGCTTTAGCCAAAATTAGAAAAATGGATCTCAAAAGAGATGTTCCGCCAAACACAGTGGCCAAAATGATGTCAAACATGATGTATGAGCGAAGATACTTTCCATTACTAACTCAGGTAATTGTTGGCGGTGTAGTCGATAAACCAATCATGTACACATTAGACCCATTAGGTTCAGTACTTCCTGATGATTATGCAGCAGTAGGAACTGGTGCAGAAATGGCATTGGGTGTCTTGGATCCTCAATTCAAACCAAACATGAGTAAAGATGAGGCAGTTGATTTAGCAAAACGTGCAGTTCGTTCAGCAGCTCTTAGAGATTCTGCTAGTGGTGATGGATTGGATGTTCTTGTAATTGCCAAAGATGGTACAGAAGAATTTACAGAAGATATCAAATAAAAAAATTCTTTTTAAAAATTAGTTTTAATCGTAGATGGTTTTTCCTGTTTCCCAGAATCTATCTGAAATGTAGTGCATGTTTCTTATGATTTCTCCTTTTTCCATGGTTTCTAGTTCTGAACTACTTACCAATGATTTCCCAACTGCTAAAAATTTGTGCTGCGATTCCTCAACTATGCATACTATTTTGTCTTTTTCAAACTCTGTGAATTTCTTAATTCCAGGCCTCATCAAATTTGCTCCCTTGCACATGAATTTCACTGCACCCATGTCTACTGTAACTGTTGGAAATCTCTCTAACATTTCAATTTCAGATAAAAATGGTAGATAATCTTCATCAATTTTTAGAATTTTTAATCCATCACCGGTAATAATTTGTGCATCATCTAAAATTTGATGTACTTTGACATTTTTCATTTTAGGAAATTCAATTCCCCATTTCTCTGAAACTGTTTTTAGCAGTACGTTTGTTTCACTTTTAGAAATTAAATTGGATTTCAATCTCTAGCAATCTCTTGTCTGATGTCTAACAAGTCTCTGAGGATTGAACTAGCTGTTTCCATGCCTCCTGCACCTTTGCCGATAATTGTCTGGGTGCCTGAATGTTCTGATGTGATGGATATTGCATTTAGTGTTCCATTTACGCAAAGGGGATCGTCATTTGGTACTTCTTTTGGTCCAACAACAAGTTCTTTGTTACAAGATGCGATTAATTTTATTGCAGAATTATTTTTGGCAGCTTTTTTGATGTCTTCAACTGTAACTTTTCTAATCCCTGTACAGTTAATGTCTGGTAATGTTACTTTCATTCCCATAATCCAGTTTGCCAAGATGACTAGTTTTGCCGCTGCATCTAGTCCATCTAAATCCAAAGTCTCATCAGCTTCGACATATCCTTTGTCTTTTGCATCTTTTAGTGCTCCTTCATAAGTTACACCTGTTCCCATATTTGTTAAAATGTAATTTGTAGTTCCATTGAGAATTCCTGCAAATGATGTAATTCTTTCTCCGCTGAGGCTATTTTTAGCATAATCTAAGATTGGAGTACCTCCACCTACAGTGCCGCTAAATTTGAACATCACTTGGTTGTATGTTGCAAGTTCTAATAATGACGGAAATGCCAAAGCAAGTGGACCTTTGTTTACTGATATGACATGCATGCCTTTTTTCATGGCAGTAGTGATATGGGTCATTCCTGGTTCTGCATCTTTGTAATTACTTGCAGTGGTTTCTATGAGCACATCTGCTTCTACATTTTTTAGCAGCTCAATTCCTGACATTGAGTTTTTAATATCTGCATAATTTTTTACGGTTCCAAATTTCTTCTTTACCTCAATTAGTTTATTGAAATTTAATCCTGATGGGTCTACTGCACTTCCTTTACTATCAAAGACTCCGACAACCCTTGGTTTTAATCCATATTTTGCATATAGATCCTCTGCCCTTGATTCAAATAATTTTACCAAGCTTTGACCTACAACGCCAAAACCGCATAATATGATTCTCAAATCATTTCTTTCCCTTTTGTTTCGTTTTTGCGGTTCATGATGATCTTCTTGATTTTATTATCCTTTATTGTGTTTTATTAATAATTTTTGAATATTCTTTCACAAATATAGCATGTCTTGTTACTCTACGATTCTTGTGTGTTTTCATCTTTTTCATGTTGTAATGAAATTGAATTGATACAATATCTCTGATTTGTAGGCTGTGGACCGTCATCAAATACATGTCCTAAATGTGCTCCACATTTGTTACAATTGACTTCCGTACGAACTGTTCCGTATGATGTATCTGAAATGTATTCTATCTTTTCTTCTGAAATTGGCTTCCAGAAACTCGGCCATCCAGAACCTGAATCAAATTTCGTATCTGATGAGAATAATTCTTCACCACAGCATGTGCATTTAAAGGCACCTTCTAGTTTGGTGTCATTATATTTTCCAGTAAATGGCGGTTCTGTTCCATGATTGATACAAATTTCGTACTGATCTGGAGTTAACTGCTCTTTCCATTCTTCAGGGTTTTTTACAATTTTTTCTGTCATGATGTTTTTTGATTATTCTGATATTAGAATATTTTTCTATTTTTTTAACTTCTTTCGTTTTTCTTCGGTTCTTTTTTCAGATTCAAATCTTTCTAAATCATATTCCTTCATATCTACATATTTCATAATTTTACTGAGATTTGGATGAACTTTGTTAATTTGTTTGAACATTTGCTGTGCTACTCTTCTATAATCTACATGTCCTTGTGGAACTGTTCTTAATTCAATTAAATGGCATGCTTCTCTTAGATTCATTTTCATAAAATATGGGTAATTGTATCCAAAGTTTACAACATACTGTCCTTGTTCTGGTAGTTTAGTTCTAATTTTATCAAATGTTTCTTTGGTTTTATTCATACAGTCTTTGAAATCTTTTTCAATTCCCAAAACTTTGATTTCATTTGGCATGTTATATCCGTGGTCTGTTGTTAGTAACTGTCTTTCAAGTGTAAGTGCTCTGTGTCTGTGAAAGTCTCTGAACATTCCAAAATTATTACACAAATCAAACGTGTAATAGATATTTTCAAAAGCCCTTGATGGTCTATGACGTCTGTTTGTGCGAATCTTTGTAAATTCATTGATGATTTTAATTTTTTTGTCTTTTGAGATTTTTTTAACCTGTTGTAGAATGTCTTGATATGATGTACTAGGTGATTGTTCATACATTATACTTGTAATTATTATGTCGATAGAATTTTTTTCTGATTCATAGTGTACGAGTTTGGTAATTTGACCTTTCTTTGGATTTGATTTTATTTCTTTGGTGGCAATTGATTTTGATTTATTTTTTACATCTTTGAGATATTTTTGAAATGCATTTCCGTATTTGTCATCAGCTCGTCTTACAAATGATTTGATGGTAGTATCGAGTTCTTTTTTGATTTTTGAGGCTAAATCTTGCTCTTCTTTTAGTTCTGATGAACCTAAAATCGTTAGTAGATATTCAAACGCTCTTCCGTTTCCAGTGATTCCAACATTAGTCAAAGTTGATGCTGGTAATAATCCTCTGAGAATATCCAGAGCTTTAGCTTTGGTGGATCCTCTGTAAATCATGTTTGCAGATTTTATGTCTGATTCATTTTTTAATTTTGAAAATAATTTTTCTTTTCCGTCTTTGGAATCTTTAAAACTGTATTTTTCAATTGGGTATTTTTCTCTTACATAGTTTATCATGGGTTCAATATTTTTTGAATAAATATCAAATGAAAAATTGCAACTCTCTTCATACATATCTGCAAAACGAGATTTCATAATTTCAGGATCTCGATAAAATCTATACTTTCCATTTTCTTTTTTATTCCATGCAACATATCTTGATGATTTTTCTAAATAGGATAATCCGATTCTTCTGTCTTCAATTTTTTTAACTGCAATGTTTGATAATCCTTCAATTGCAATTTGTGCTTCACCTAACTCTGCAACAGAATCATCCCCATATTCTAAAAGAACTCTATTGTAAAATTCCTCTCCTCTTGTTTTATTTTGTAAAAATTCATCAAGGAAAATTCTTCTCATGCTTTTGTCAGTTCTACTGTATCTTGACATCAATGCACCACGATCAACTTGTCGTGGGGTAATTATTGCAAAGACATTGTCTTCAGTATTTGAAAAATGATCTGATAGAATCTTTTTTTCTTTAATTGAGAATTCAGACAATACGGATATGCTGTTTCACAATTATTAATAGTCTATTTCTTTTTTCCAATTTGAATTAGATCGGGTCCTTTGTCTTTATCTTTGTCTTGACCTTTTGCTTGCCATCTCAATAACACTTGCTTGAATCCTTCT
This sequence comes from Nitrososphaerota archaeon, assembly GCA_029782475.1. GTDB lineage: Archaea > Thermoproteota > Nitrososphaeria > Nitrososphaerales > Nitrosopumilaceae > Nitrosopumilus. The sequence continues at coordinate 7,213 of JARPSM010000111.1, read as the reverse complement.
GCGTCTGCTTCATTTTCAGTGTACAAAAGTGTTGTAACCCAAAATCCTTTTTTGGCTGTTTTTCCTCCGATTGAATTCATCCAGAAATCATTTGGTAATGTCTCCATTGCTTTGTTGTTTGGATCTTTTGTGGCTTCAGTCCATCGACTTGCGACAAAATTCAAAATTTGTTCAAGTTCTTCTTTTTGAATCATGAGCCTACTATTTTGTCTCTAAATTTTAAAATTGCTAAATCTCAGGTGATGCTGATTTAGTGAATTTAATCTTACTAAAACTAAAAACATTTCTTACACTTTGTCGGTTATACAAATCTCTAAAGTATCACACATGACAAACGACGATATCGAAATTATCGGTAAAAATGTCAAAGACATGTACGGAACATTCATGGGTAAAGTCGTAGGAACAATAACTGACTTTGACGGTAGTATTCAATCCGTCGGAATTGACTGCGGTTCACAAGGATTACAGCAAATCCAATATGAACAACTAGTCGTTCAAGGAGAAGTTGTTATATTTATTCCAAAATGGAGACTCGACTCACAAAGACTCATTCGTGAAAAACAATTAACTCTACGTCGATTGAAAGCATTGATTGACATAGTTTCTGAAAATGATGACATGAAAACAGATGCAGAAATCATTCATGAAAAATACAAGTCAAAACTTGTATCATTAGATGAGACAGAACATGAAATCAAAGCAATACTTGAGGCAAGATTGACAGAGTTAGATGTTCAAATGAAGTCTGCAAAAATGTTATCGTTTGATGCAAAAGTACAATTTAAGAGCAACGAAATCTCTGATGCAACATTTGAGACCGTGAAATTATGCACAACTGAGATAATTGAGCATGTAACTCACGAAACAGGAGAAATCGCAAATGTAAAGAGTAGAATTGCAGACCTTGAATTGGAAGTGCAAGAGATAACAGCCCCTACAACACCAGACATCCAAGAATCAGCCCGTTCATATCTGGAGACAGCTGAACACGAACAACAGATAGTTCAGACTATACTTCCAGAAGTACCAGTCGAATCAACAATAATACCTTCAGGACCAATTGAGGCACCTAGCACCCCTATGCCAGTACCCCCAACAGAATCTGAGGTAACATTTGCATTTCCAGAACCACCCCAACAGGTGACAGCAGATACTTCAAAAGACGACAATGATAACGATTGGCTTGCAAGAATGGAAGCACAATAATTTTTTTATATTATTTTTTTAACACTTAGAAAGATCTAACTTCATACACTTTTGATGTCTGAGACATTTCGTATTGGATTGGGAAATAATGACAATTCTTTAAGAAAAAAGGCTGATGCAGACTTTGTGTCCTTTTGGGATGAACAAGCAAAAAACCTGTCTTGGTTCTCATCCTGGGAAAAAACCCTTGATTGGCGACCACCCTTTGCTAAATGGTTCGTTGGAGGCACGATTAATGCCTCGTATAATGCCCTTGATATCCATCAACCCTCAAAATCTAATAAATCTGCAATTCTATGGGAGGGGGAAAATGGTGAATCCAGAAACGTCACATATGGTGAGATCTTTACCCAAGTTCAAAAATTTGCAAATGTCCTCAAATCCCTTGGTGTAAAAAAAGGAGATAGGGTTACAATTTATCTTCCAATGGTTCCAGAACTACCAATTGTAATGTTGGCATGTGCTAGAATTGGTGCTACTCACACTGTAATCTTTTCTGGATTTAGTGCAACATCGATTAAAGATAGAGTTGCTGATTCAAACTCCAAAGTCATCATTACTGCTGATGGGGGATATAGGAGAGGAAAGATTGTGCCTCTAAAGGATGTAGTTGATGATGCAGTAAGTAAATTGGATTTTGTTGAACATGTGGTGGTACTTGAGCGAGCTAAAAATAAAATTTCAATGTCCTCTAAAGATAAACTCTGGACTGAATTAATGAAGAATGTTTCTGATTCTTGCCTTGCTGAAGAATTACCTAGTGATCATCCTCTTTACATTTTGTATACTTCTGGAACTACAGGAAAACCAAAAGGCGTGTTACATGGTACTGGAGGATATTTGACACATTTGTATTCGACATTCAAATGGGCTTTTGACATTAAAGATTCAGATGTATTTTTTTGTACTGCTGATATTGGTTGGGTTACAGGACACAGCTATGTCGTTTATGCTCCATTTCTTCATGGCGCAACACAGGTGATGTATGAGGGAGCGCCTGACTTTCCTGACTCATCTAGAATGTGGGATATTTTGCAAAAATACAAAGTTACAATTTTTTACACGACTCCAACTGCCTTGAGAATGTTTATGAAGTTTGGTGATGACATTCCAAACTCTTTTGATCTTTCATCTTTGAGATTGCTGGGAACTGTTGGTGAACCAATAAATCCTGAAGTTTGGAAATGGTATTTCAAAACGATTGGAAAAGAAAGGTGTCCAATCATTGATACTTGGTGGCAAACTGAAACTGGCGGCATGCTAATTTCTCCTCTTCCTGGATTGGAAACAATTCCACTAAAGCCAGGTTCTGGAACTTTACCTATTCCAGGCGTAAATATCACGGTAGTTGATGAAAATGGTGATGATGTTCCTGCAAATACCAAAGGATATCTTGTAATCAAAAACCCTTGGCCTGGAATGCTTTTGACATTATGGGGCGATGATGAAAAATACAAGACTGTTTACTGGTCAAAATATGCAAATTGTTACTATCCTGGTGATTATGCTCTAAAAGATAATGATGATTATATTTGGTTGTTAGGTCGTGCAGATGATGTTCTAAAAGTTGCAGGTCATAGAATTGGTACTGCCGAACTTGAGAGTTGTATGGTGTCTCATCCAAGTGTTGCAGAATCTGCGGCATGTGGTATTCCTGATGAGGTTAAAGGTGAGGTAATCATTGGATTTGTTGTTTTAAAACATGGTATTTCAAATGATACTGATGTTTTAGAAAAAGAATTATCCAATAAAATTAGAAACGATATTGGTGCAATTGCAACCCCTAAACAAATCTATTTTGTTTCTAAATTGCCAAAAACCCGCAGTGGAAAAATAATGCGAAGGTTACTAAAAGCGATAGGAAACAATGAAAAAATTGGTGATGTCAGTACACTGGAAGATGGCGCTGCTGCAGTAAATGAAGTTAAACAGGTTTTTGATGAATTGCAAAAAACAATTCAAGATAATTCTAAATAATTATTTTTTTAAATCATTTAATTTGATCTTAGATAACATCTCAAACATTTCTTTTAATCCATCATATTCTGATTTTGAATTTTCATCAAACTGATCATATTCTTTTTCTTTAATTTCTTCTAATCTTTTAATTGACTCTTTGAAAAATTCTGCATACTCTTTTATTTTCTCATCTGACATTTGTGCCAAATCAAAAATCACTGTATTGCTTCCAAGCAGATTTTTATTTTCATCATATAAACTGGTTGCCTGCAATAATCCTGAAAATGTATCGTCGTTTTGTTTTTTGAATGTTATTTTTCTATCTGTTACTTTGCCTGTTTCAAACCATGTTTTTAGTGAATTATTCATGTCTTCCCAGGAGTCCTTTGGGACGTGCTCAAAAATTGGTTTCCCGAGAATTTCTGATTTTGCATAGCCTAGATTTGCAGCATATGTTGAATTACAGTCTAAAATCATGCCTATCGAATTGATTCTCCTCCACATGACTGGGGCATCTTTCAGAGTTTTCCTAGCTTCTGTTTGAGGCATTTTTTAAAATTAGATTGACTAGTTATTAAATTGAAATCTTAGAATCATTGATTGGGTAGGAAAAAATACACTACTTTTTTCAGAGTTTGACTTTTGTGATTAAATCTACTATGGATCCATGATCCTCTTTTATTCATACTTGAAATTCTTAATTCTCAGTAATAATTTGGCTTTATGTCGTAGCTGAAAACGACGTTAATGAATTATTGACAAAATATTCAAAAAAAGAATTTTTAGATATGACTGATTTTGAAACAGAATTTTTAGATTACAGATCTAAAGTCTTGGTTGCTAATATCCAGATTGAACAATTGATGGAATTTATTATAATTAAAAATCTCCGAGACTGGAGATTTAACTGAACTTAGTTTTTCTCAAAAACAAAAAATCATCCATAAATTAGGAATACTCAATGATGACCTAAATCATGAACTCAAAATTATTAATAAGATGCGAAATACGTTTGCCCATGAAATTAATCCATTAGGAGACAAAATATCTCAACTCATAAAGAAATTCAACTTTTATGGTGAAATCAAAATGCCACAAGATGATAATCCTATCATTCAAACTGGAAAAGATGGACTGCTTGTAGGTATGATTACGGGCATATTGATGAGACAACTGGTAGAAATTCTTTGGGACATTGATTCTAAAAATAAAAAACAGTGAAAATTACCGAGAGAGTGTTTTTAATCATTTTTTTGATTTGTTTGTTTTCTTTTCTCCTTTACTATTTCTTTACTAACTTTAACTTGAATTTTGATATATTCTTCGATAATGTCATGACAGTCTTTACATATCATCACTTTTTCATTTAATTGTTTATCGTGATGAGTTGTTAGTTCTTGTATTTTTTACAACATCTGCAATCGCCAAATCCTAACATGCTTTATCTAAAATTGTATTAACTTGAGCATATTGAAAAATATGTCACAATCCTAATCACAATTCATGCAATACCGTCCTTTTCATCATTCTCTAATTTTCTTTGGATGTTTACATCTTGGATTGATTTGTGAATCAGATAATTTACAATAATTGTATAAAATACTAAATTTCTTTTCGTCGTTCAAGACCACTGTCAGTTACAGAATATCGAACTACGTTACCTTGTTTGTGGGAAATTATGTATCCTTCTTTTCTTAACTTACTAAGTATCTGGGCAATTCTAGATCTTGAAACTCTCATCTTTTTTGCAAAATCTGTAGAGGAAGAGGAAGAGTCAGAATTGTGAACCAGATAATTAAAAATCTCTTTCTCTATGCTTGGCAATTTATTTGAAAATACTATACCTACCTGTTCAATATCTTGTTTAGATATCAAATTAGAAGTTTTTTCAGATTCGAACACCCTTCTAAAAACATCTAAAATATCTCGAGGGTTTCCACCCGTACGTCGTAATGTTTCTTTAATAGCACCATCATCAATCTTAATGTTGGAATGAGCATAATCCAAACGACGTTGTACAAGTTCTTTTGTAGATTTAAAATCAAACGCTGAAATTTTAACCCAATATGAAAAAAAATGATCTAATGGAGATTTTGTTATCTCTGAAACTTGATTTGGCAAAACCGTTAAAATTATTGAAATTTTTGATTTCCAAATTTGATCTCGAATATTTCTAAATGTTAGCCAGACTAGATTAGAATTAATTTTATCTATATCATCGACAATTATACAAATTTTGATTTGATTTTCTTTTAGATGTTCTACCATTGTTACGAATCTGGTTTGTAGTTTAGATAGATCGTTGTATTCTTTAGGCCGTCTTTCTTCCATCTCGTCTTGCATTCTTTTGTCACTCATAGTTCGGATAAATCCATCTAACAGTTTGCCTGACTTGGAACGATTTTGTTTTGATTCTTCTCTTAGAATCTCAACGACGTGTTTCAAAAAATTCTGTCGATTAAAATTTTCGAAATCTAATGCACTTAATTTTATTAAAAGTGCATTTTCATCATCAGTCAATTTGTATGAGATATGGTTTAGAAGAGAGCTTTTCCCACTGCCGTGGTCTCCCACAATTAACACATTTTCAAAAGTATCTATTGCAAGAATTGTAGATTCGATGTCTTTCTCAAAAGATGTAAAGAACTTTTTATCTTCCTCAAAAGTCAAAATTGGACGTGAAGAGAATGCTCTCAAAAGTTCTATTTTATTGGAGTTATTGTTAACTGTTGACGGCATTAACAGTTAATCCAATTAACAGTTAACATATAAGCATTATTAGAAAATTTGACAATTTGGCTAATTTTGAAAAAAATGAACCCAGTAGGAGAAACATCAATTCTTGTTTTTATCTGAATCACAGCAAATAACCCAGGTCATAAATCCAGATATTGCAATTGTGATATAATGAGACAATTTTGTTATTTTAAACTCGATTTATCAAAGTGAAGATTTCTTCAATTCCTTTTTCAAATTTTCCCTTCAATACTTTTTTTGCTGCTTTTTTTGCACCTGGAGAAGCATTTCCTACTGCAAAACCATAGTCAGCTTTTTGCAACATTGGAATATCCATGTCTGCATCACCTACAGCAATGACCATTCGGTTGTTAAAATGCAATAATTTACAAAGTTCTAACATTGCAGTACCTTTGTTTATTCCAGTTTTTGATAAATGGTATGAATTTTTACTTGGATGAATACTTACTTTTGCTTTTGTGGATTTAATTGCTGCATTCAAACGTTTCAGAGGTACATCTTTTTGTAGAAATATTACTTCAGTTAATCGTATTCCTTGTTTCATATCTTCAGGTATACTGTGTTTTGTTTGTAGATATTCTAGTACTTTGTTTGGCTCTTTTTTCTCTCCAAATTCAAAATATCCTTTTGAGCCAAATCCTAAAAATATTCCACCATTTTCTGCAATTGCATAATTTTCTACAGGGTACTTTTGAATTAGATTAGACAAGTCAGGCATAGAACGTCCAGTTGCAAAAATATTCTTATCCCTTTATCGACCATTTTGTTAAAGATAGTTTCTATTTTATGATGAATGGTTCCTGCTGGACCTCCTTGTGTAAGTGTACTATCAATATCAAAAAAGAATCCACACCTATTGGTTCTCAATGCTTCTTGTAACGATACGTCTGCAACATTGAGATATGAAGGTACTAAATTAACACGCAATACGCCTCTGATTGTTTCAAATCCTTTTTCTAATTCATTTTTCTTTGCCTTACTTTTCGGAGGATTATCGATCTTTACCACAATTTCATTTGAATCAACTGCAGTAATCGGACCTAGTTTCTTTGCCTCAATTTTTTTAATTACATTTGATTCCTTTCCAAGTTCAGCAACTACAAAAACAAACAAGATATTCGTTAGATTGAGGTTATGAATATATTTATTGGTGGGTGTTTAGGTCGTGCCTGATTATTGCCTCGATAAACCTACTTTACAGTTTCAAAAAATATGTCATACCATCTCTCCAAGGGTAATTTTATGCCGATTTTAACACTAGTTAATAGAATTTAGTAAATTAATAGAT
>JARPSM010000108.1 GCA_029782475.1 Nitrososphaerota archaeon | reverse complement strand
TTCTCAAAGTCTACTGGACTGTTACCATCAAGTGGCTTGAGATTTGATGTAAACTGTTTTCCGTTATCAGACAGTACAGATGCGAGTCTGCCATGACTTGATTGCCTCAGATAACACTGCAAAAGAATTCACAGTTGTTGCCTCATCGTATACGCCATAGCCTGTAATGAATCGTGAGGCATCATCCTCAAATGCAATAATCTGCTTTCCTGCCCAGCGTGAATCATGTATCGTATGCCAGTCAGTATGCCATAACGAGTTTGAGTATTCACGCTCGTATCTGATCCATTTTCTTCTCATCTTCTTTCGTGGCTGCTGCTCTGCTGCTAGTCCCTCATCTAGCATGATTTTGTGAATGCGATTGTGGTTTATCTTGGTATCGTGTAACTTTAGTATGATTTTCTCAAGGTATAGTGCGTTTGTGTGAAATTTTTCCTGGACTTGCTTGACTAGTTCTATCTCTGCAATAGTGACTGATTTTTTGGGACGTCCTGGTCTTTTGAGTGCAGGAATTTCACTTGTCGCTTTGTACTGAGAATACACTTGCTGTACTCTCCGTGGAGTTATCTTCAACACATTTACAATGTCTGAATTCTTGACTTTCTCATCTTTTGATTTTATTAACCAACTGATCTTCTTGTCATCTAGTTTTACCATAGGTATGCCATATATCCACGCATACGATAGTATGCCACTGTACGCTTGGTTAAAGGATGAAATAATTTCCGGAAAAGATACATTTCCTTAATTTTCATAATGCTTATAGCCAGTTAAAATTCCTCAAAAAAACAAGTTGAACATTCTGATACTACTAGTGGTTGCAATGTTTATCATTGTTGGCGTGTATGTTGGATATCATGCATCTCAAGAAACAGGAGATGAGGTAGAAGGACATAGTGTAACTATTGAATTAGAGACATTAAATAAGAATTCAGGTTTGTTGCAAATTTATCAAGATCCTGAACTAAGAAAAACCACCCTTTAGCAACAAGCCGGATTTATATTAAATTATAATAGTAATTCATAAAGTCATGACTCTTTCAGACAAGGAAAAAATCATAGCAATAATTTCCAATGGAATTGCAGTATTTTCATTACTTCAAGAAAGAGACGAATTACCAAAAAATACAACAATGTATGATTTTGTATTAAAAGTAATTCCTGAAGATATAAAATCAGAATTAAGTGTAGAATTAATAGATGAAGTGTTCCAATATGTCACATCCGCACATAGTTCATAAAGTACAAAGTAATAACTAAAACATCACATGACATCCATAGCAACATTAGGCTCCCACTGCTCATTACAGGTTCTAAAAGGGGCAAAAGATGAAGGTTTGAAAACAATTCTAGTATGTGAAAAAAAACGTGAAAAACTATACAAAAGATTTCCATTTATAGACAAAATGATTATCGTAGACTCTTTCAAAGAAGTGTTAGATCAAAAATGTCAATCAATTCTTGAAGAAAATAACGCAGTACTAATTCCACACGGTACATTGGTAGCACAAATGAGTTCTGAAGAAATTGAATCAATCAAAACACCTGTCTTCGGTAACAAATGGATTCTAAGATGGGAATCAGATAGAGAAATGAAAGAGAAACTTATGAGAGAAGCAAAACTCCCAATGCCTGAACCAGTTACAGACCCAAGTCAAATTGAAAAACTAGTGATTGTAAAAAGACAAGGAGCTGCAGGTGGGAAAGGCTACTTTATGGCTGCAAACAAAGAAGATTATAACGCTAAAAGAAACCAATTGATTTCAGAAGGAATAATCTCTAAAGATGAAACATTATACATTCAAGAATATGCAGCAGGTGTTTTAGCTTATTTGACATTTTTCTACTCTCCATTAAGAGAAGAGTTAGAATTCTTTGGAGTTGATCAACGACATGAATCAGACATCGAAGGATTGGGAAGAATTCCAGCAGAACAACAAATGAAATCAAACAAAGTTCCATCATTCAATGTTATTGGCAATAGTCCTCTTGTTTTACGAGAATCATTATTAGATGAAGTGTATAAAATGGGCGAAAATTTTGTAGAGGCTGCAAAAAGAGTAGTTGCGCCAGGAATGAATGGCCCATTTTGTATTGAAGGAGTCTATGATGAAAATGCAAAATTCAAATCTTTTGAATTTTCAGCAAGAATAGTTGCAGGCTCTAACATCTACATGGATGGGTCACCATACTATTCACTACTATTCAATGAAACAATGAGTATGGGAAAAAGAATTGCAAGAGAGATTAAAGCAGCCACAGAATCCAATCAATTAGACAAAATTACCACATGACTAGAATTATTTTTTAGTAACTTCCATCCCATGTTGAGATTTGACAATATACTTGTCTCTGATTTTAACACTAATCCATTCAATTCCCAAAACCACAATTAACACAACAAAGAGGTAAACTGCTGCTTTTCCATATTCAAAGAATCGGATGTATTGTATGATAAAGAAACCAATACCTCCAGCACCGACAATACCAAGAATTGTACTCTGACGTACGTTATAGTCAAACATGTAAAGCATTTGTCCAAGAAGATGTGAGGCGGCTTCAGGAATTACAACATAACGAATTAACTGGAATTTTGAAACACCAATAGAGCCAACTGCATCCATAGGATCAGAATCAATTGTCTCTATTGATTCGAATTGTAATTTAGTTACAAATCCAATAGTATACAAAATAATTGCCAAGACACCTGCAAATGGTCCGAGTCCTACAACAATTACAAACAACATGGCCCATAAGATAGAAGGAAATGTACGAATTATTGCCAATAATATTCTAATTGGAGCATAGATGAATTTACTATTCAAGTTACGTGCAGCAAGCATACTAAATGGCAATCCAATAACAACACCAATCACAGTTCCAATGAATGCCATTTGTAATGTTTCAAGCATTGCTAAAAGAGCGCTTGGAACATATTTCATATTATCAATAATGTTTTCTAAAACCAGGATTTCTTCAAGAATTATTCCAAGATTTGGCAAACCTTCAACAAATTCTAAAGGATTAGCTTCAACATTATAGGATGCAACAAGGACAAGCCCCACAACAATTCCAATAACAATATTATTTTTTGGTGTCATCAGCATGCATCTCCATTATTTCTTCAGTAGTCATATCTCCTGTTTGAAAGTCAACTATAGTGTCACCTTCAACACCAATTTCTAAAATTTTTTGGCCTTCCTTAATCACTGCAACTCTATTTGCATATTCTAATGCCAATTGCATATCATGATGAACCATAATGGCAGTCAAATTCATTCTTTTTTGAGCATCAGCAATCAAATCCATGATTTCTTTTGCCGTAACATGATCAAGCTCTGAAACAATTTCATCGGCTAGTAAAATAGTAGGTTTTTGCATTAATGCTCGAGCAATAGCAACTCTACGTTTTTCTCCACCACTCAGCATGTACGCTTTTCTATTTTCTTTACCAGTTAATCCAACAAGTGAAATTATTCTTTTAGCTTCAGTTATCTCATATTCAGGGAATTTTTTAAAAAAAGATTGTACCTTGTTTAATCTAGGCAAGGCACCAATCAAAATATTATCAAGTACGGTGATATTTTTTACCAATCCTAAACTTTGAGGAATATATCCAATAGTATGCATCATTTTTTTAAATTTTTTATTATTCATGTTTGGAGCAATATAATCAATTTTGATTGTTCCGCCACTTGGGTTCATCATTCCATTCATCAATTTCAATAAAGTAGACTTGCCAGAACCGGATTGACCAACAATTGCATAATTAGTTCCCCTGTCAATTGAAAGATTAATTTTTTCTAATGCATAGTTTTTAGAATCATAAGATGTAGATACATCACTCATCTGAATGATTTTGTTAGTAGAAATTAATGAAAAAGAAGGGTTTTGGGTCATCTGAATTGTTTCAATTCCAGAATCCCGGGTTTTATTTGCTCTTGTCATATTTATCAAGAATCTTTTGATCAAGTCCTGTTAAAGCATCAATAAAGTTACCAAATTCACCAATGTGCATAGTAGTGGTTGTTGGAACTAGAGCTTCTGCACCATACAAATCTGTCAAAATATGATTATCTTCATCATAATTGAGTTGAATTAATGCATCAGTTAGTGCTTCTTTAGTAGAGTCAGACATGTCTGAACTTACCATAACAACATGTGATGGTACAGACCCAATTGTTGTAACTGGACGTAGTTTTACTTGATCTTCTAATTCAAGATATTTTTGTGGAGCAATATCTGAACCAAATGCAACATCTACTTTATTCTCAAGTAATAGTGTCAATGCAGCTTTGTAACCACCTGTAAAAGTATAACTTTCAAAGTTATTTACCAATGCAGATTCCAAAGCAACAATATCATCACCTTCAATTGTAATGTGTCCGTCAGTAACTAGAGTTCCCATAGGCCTAACAAAACCTGAAGAGCCAGTAATACTGGTAAATGCTACTTTTTTACCAACTGTATCTTCCAAGGATTGAATTGATTCGTTATCAGCCAATGCCCAAACAGTTGCTTGATAATTTACTTTACCTGCAACAAGTTCAGCCATTATAACTTCAGCACCAGTTCTTTGATGGGTAATCCATGCAGGACCAGTATCCATAAAAGCCGCATCAATGTGACCAAATCTCATTCCTTCAATAATGGTCTCATAGTTTGTTGGAACAACAATTTCAACATCTACACCAAGTTCATTTTCTAGAAATAATTCCAGTGCTTGGGCTTTTGGAGTTAATTCATCAGCTTTTTCAACTGGAATAAACCCAATGGTGAGAGCATCTTTAATTGCAGTGTTTGATTCAGATGAAACATCAATGACTCTATTTTCTAATAGAAATTTAATTCCATTAAGAAAAGTTTCATCATCTAGTGCACCATCAGCCCACCATCCTGCATTTGTTTTAATCCAATCAGGGACTACACTTTCTGCTTGAGATGTCTGAGTTAGTGGTACAGAAGACAATACACTAATTACTGCAAATACAGCAATCAGTGTTAATGTAATTTGTCGTTTCATGATTTACAAAAAATTAGGGTAAACTAAATTATTTAAACCAGAGTTTCATTCCAGATCATCATTCCAAGTCTATAGAATGTGAACCACACATGAATCTCATTGCGTAATTTTCGTGTTTGTTGGGATTCATACCATGCCTGAGAGTCTGTAAAATAAATAATTTTATATTTGCATATACTGTCGATCAAAAGTTCTAGAGTGCAAGCGGGCTTTTACTGATAAACTTTATCACGTCCGGTTCCAGACGCGCCGTCCTGAAATATTCTGATGGTATCATACGCATCTCCCCAACTGTGGCATGTATTCGGACACTAGGACATTGCGCTTTGCCTGGTGGTGCCATACTCCTCTCCTCTGTCACACTGACCTCAGGTGTTGCAGTGGGCATCATCCATATGACCTTTACATTTGAATTTCCATCCAGAAATTCTTGGAGAATACATGCCTTGTGTTGCGGCGCGTTATCCATAATTATTGCAACTTTCTTGAAATGCCGAGCCAGCTCCTTGATGTATTGCAGAACCGTCTCCTTGTCAAACCGGTCATACGTCCTAAAGAACTGTCTGCCGTCTGTTGCAATGGAGCCGTATGCCACCACCACCACCACCACCCTGCCGTGCCGTCCCTTGTATGCAAGTACAATTGGCTCTCCTTTTTTTGACTGGTACTTTACTCTGCTTGCAGGATCATCTATGAATATTGCCTCATCAAAGACGATAACTGCAAATTTATTAGATTCTAGGCGTGAAATCCGCCTTTTTGCGTTGTGTTGCCATCTTTTGATCTGTTTTATCTCTGCCCTGTTGATGTGGATGCGTTTGACAGTCTTGGCAGACATGTCAAGCTTGTGCAATATCCTTCTGATGTTTGTAATGTGGTACCTCTTGCTATTTCTTTGTGATTTGGAACAGTTAACCTTCTATAAGGATAATGTCCATTTCGCAGTATAATATGACTCCCAGTTTGATGATCAACATCATAACCAATTTTATGCAGTGTCTTAAGTAACTCTCTTGCTGAAATAATAGGTAATTTAGACATGTATTTCTACAGTTTCTTCACTGATGGAAAATGGAATTGGTTCGTCATGTTTTTTTAGACTTTGAACATATCCTGAAATAGCATCCTTGATGTTAGTTATTGCATCCTCTCTTGTCTCTCCTTGAGATATGCATCCAGGTAATTCTGGAACCTCAGATACAAATGCTCCATCTTCATCTTGTTTTATCAGTATTCTAAATTTCATATTGGTCATTAGATGTATTTAGTATAAAAATTTAAATTATATTAAATCATCAAGGTCTAATAAAACATGGTTGAGATCTTAAATCTCTAGTTTATTTATGATTTTTTTGGATTATGTGAGACTTGGGCATAACTAATTCTAATTTTTTAATCAGTTTCTCAAATTTGTTCTATCAAAAAATCTAAGGATCTCATTATGTTTTGATCATTGGAGTGTCAAAACAAACGAAAATCCCCAGCAACATAAGATGTCAATCA
>JARPSM010000107.1 GCA_029782475.1 Nitrososphaerota archaeon | reverse complement strand
AAACCAACTGTGGCAGACAGACACCACACGTCTGCTGCGGCATCGATAGATGGAGTTATTGCTTTAGCGTGATTGATGCATTCAGCAGAAGATGGATTTGGCACTCCTTTGATATTGTTGCATCCAAAAATACGGCAGTTGACAGTGGTTAATGCCGTATCTGTTGCAAAATCTGACTGTTCAAACTGGTTCTCAGAACGGATAATGGTTCACAGTACAACAGCAGAGATTTCAGAAAAGCAGTTGCATTGTTGGGAATACAGCAGGAATTCATCTGGCAGCACCATACGCCACAGCAAAACGGACATGTCGAATCGTTTCACAAAACCCTCAAAAAGGAATACCTCTGGCCACATGAGTTTGCAAACTATCAGGAAGCTGAGGTGGTTCTAGAACAATCCCGTACAGATTACAACGGTTCCAGAATTCATTCTGCCTTGGGATATCGGACACCTGATGAATTCATGGAATTATGGGAGATGAAACATAAATGATACCAACTGTATGTAAAATCATGCAAAAAGTGGTACTAAAAACAGGGGTCCACTCCAAAATTAAAAGTGATAGATTATCAAATCAGGATACAAAATCAGATGTAAAATATCAAAACATTACATACTATATGCATGACAAAGATAGAACAGTTAAAGGAAAATCAATTGACTTTCCAAGTGCAATAAATGAAATGCTACTCTTGGACTGGACATACTTTCCAAACTACATCGGATTTACTAATCACAATACAAAAGAAAATATTCAATTTTGCTGTGTTGGACTAAATAGATGGTATGCAGAGACATTAATCAAACATAATGGTAAATGGGAAGGTTATGTTTGGTGTTGCTATTCAGAATTTCAATCAATAGAAGATACGTTGAAATTGTTTTTTGAAGAAGTACCATGGTCTGAAACACTGGCTTGGAAATTAAAGAGGATTGGGAGATATGCCAATGACTGAATCACATCTAAGATGTCCCAACTGTAACAAGGAATGGATTTCAGAAATCGTTTGGGGATTTCCCGGACATTATGACAAATATTTAGAAGAGCAAATAGAAAGAAAAGAGATAATTCTAGGAGGATGTCTAGTTACAGACCATGACCCAAAATGGGAATGTAACAACTGTTATCATAGATGGGGGGAACGAGATGAGTAATTTTCATAGCATGTGCATTTACAGGAATGATTTCATTTGTTTTAGGAATGGTATTTTTCTTTATTGATGGAATGTTGTTATTGTCAATTTTATTTTTTCCATAGTAATGATTCTAGTTTTACTCAGAGTAACTTGGAATATTGCAGGATGGGCAGAAAACGGTACAAGAAAGTTAGATGAAGACTAGGTATTGGTACTGATGAAATTCCACATATCAACAATGTCAATGATTCTATCAAAATTCTAATTCAAAAAGTCAGACAACTAAACCAAACAATGTCTGATATCAAAAATAAACTAGATAAAATCCAAAATGATACAAACAGAATTCCTTAGATATTGAATTATTGTACGTTAACTATACCAGTCATCCAAGGATGAACTATACAGAAATAATCATAAGAACCTGCTTCATCAAAAGTAAATTCGTAAACATCTCCTGCCATTAATAAACTAGAATCAAACACAGATGAAACAGCACCCACAGCCCCACTTGTTACAGTATGTGCTGCTGAATCATCATTAATCCAGGAAACAGTTGCACCAATTGCAACATTAATTTCATAAGGTAAATAGCATTCGTTTGTATCATTACATCCTGGAACTGCAGATCCTATAGGGACTGAAACAATAGCAGTCATCGGTAATGGTTCTGGTGTTGGTTCCTGTACTGGTTCTGGTGTTGGTTCAGGTGTTGATTCTGGTGTTGGTACTGGTGTTGGTTTTGGAATTACACTAATGGAACTTGTAACTCCTATGGGTTCAGTAATATCTTCACCGTGACCTAAACCTTGTATTATCACCATAATTTCAACTGAAGATTCATCAAGAATGGTTGTTTCATGAATAGAGTGCATTCCAGGATGTCGATGTGAACCTGGTTCAGAAAGTATACTTTCAGCATTTTGTGTTGCAGATATATCGTAATTAACGTGATCAACGATATTCTTATCATCATCTCTAAATTCAACTTCAACAAGTAAAGTCTCACCTACATATGCGGTTTTAGGCAGAATGTATGAAGTAACAGAGATTGTTTCTGTATCAATACATTCACCAGGATAATCTAATTTGGCATTGGCAGCATCTAAACCACACATATTTCCATAAGTTTTACCATCAACTCCACACATTGGATCCCATTGCATTGTACATGCAACTAGATTTTCTTCAACAACAACTCGGGGCTCAATTACATCAGTAGGATCCATAACGATGAATCCGATAGAGACTGCTGCAAGAACGCCCACAATACCAATTACTCCATAAGAAAAATTCAGTTCATCCACCTGTCAACTTTGCAAACTTTTCGTTCTTACTTAACTTTTCCATAAATTCGATATTAGATAATGCAACAACTGCAGACTCAACGACTGGCTTTTCAGGATCGGTTAGAGCCTTTTGAAGAGACTCTTTTGCTTCTTTAGAGCCGACAACACCCAAAGCTATCGCAGCTTCATGACGTACAAACATACTAGGATCATTAAGAGTGGCATCAGTTAGTGGCGGAATAGCACTAGAGTAAGACATTTGACCTAAAGCAAAAGCTGCCTCATGTCGAACCAATTCATTTTCATCATTTTTTAAAACTTTAGCAATATGAGGAACTTTATCTTCTCCTCCAAAATCAACTAAAATACATGCGACCCTTGTTCTAACAACATAATCCGAATGTTCTAAAAGTGAAACAAAATATTCGGTATCTTTTTGTTCATATTTTGATTCCATCTCTGCAAAAAGTGCCATTCTATCTTCAGTAATTACCTGCATTTTGTTTTGGAATTTTTTGTGTCCTATATTAGGTTACTTGGAGAAAAATCAAGAATCTGTTGAGATATGTATTTAATGGAAAAAATCAGATAATGGTATATGAGTGCAAAAATAGGCGAGAAAGCACCAAATTTCGGAGTTTCAGAATGGGTCCAAGGAGCACCAACAAATTTTGATCAAGAAAAAGATCATATCGTATTGTTAGAAGTCTTTCAAGTAAATTGTCCAGGATGTTTCATGAATGCAATTCCCGAAGCAATAAACATCTACAACAAATACAAAGATGAAGGAGTACAAGTTTTAGGTCTAGCTACAGCTTTTGAAGATTTTGAAAAAAACACATTGGATAATTTGAAAATGCTTGCAGAGACAGGTGAAGTGATTGGTGAAACTAAAGATGCACTTTCATCATATGGTCAATTACAGGAAGGAAACAAATTATCTTTTAAAATTCCATTTCCATTAGGAATGGATAACTTGACTAAAACTTCAGGAGAAATAAGTCAAGAGAAAATTATGGAGTTTATTTATCCGCAAATCCCAGAATTTGACTCACAGCCAGATGAATACAAAAATCAAATTATTGAGAGAGTGAAAAGTTACATGAAATCAAAAGAATATTCAGCTGAAACATTTGAAAAATTTGCCCTACAAGGTACACCATCCACGATAATCGTAGATAGAAAAGGAATTCTCAGAGATGTGTCATTTGGGCAATCAGGCCATGTTGATGCCATGATTCAAAAATTACTTAATGAAAATTAGTTCATCCAACCAAAACTAAAACTACAGACAATAACACAACGATTACAAATCCACTTACAAGAGCAATTTTTGCGTTATCCATAACTCCCATAATTATGAAAAAAGTCTATCTTTTATTTTCTTCTTTTAGCCTTGAAAATTATTACGCCAGTAATTCCACCAATAATTAAGAAGGCAAGAATGAGGGTGTTGAGTAATTCTTCATCAAAAGCTGCAGGACGTGATGGTGTGATATTGGGGGAAGGTAAATCAGATTCAGGGATTTCAGTCAAACCGGAAAGGTAATCAGTTCCAACAATATCTAATGTATTATCTCCAATTCCTGTGAAATTCAAGGTTACAAAAGAAATTTTTTCATTTATTCTTACATGAGGAATATACTCTTGACCATTAAGATAGAATGTTAGATTCCCTCCCAAAAGATTTTGAGGAATAGTAATTTCGCCTAAATTATTTTCTAAACCACTTGAGATGTGAAGAGTTAATTTTTTCTCGTCTTTGTTGAATTCAAAATTAGGTATTTCAAAATTTGAAATAGTTTTCACTTCAAATCTATGACCACTTGTTTGAATATCCAATCTATTTACCAATCCAGTAGCGTCAGATAATAGACCACCATAAACAGGAGTTACTACAAAAAGCAATACAATAGATAACGCAAATAATATTTTCAATTTATGCAGTTTTAGGAATCCTTTTGGTAATTTCTTTATCTTGAGCAATTCGAGGATGATCAGGATCTGCCAAAATTACTTCAAACCAATAATGCTTTCCATCTTTATAGATAAAATAAGAACCTAAAAATTTCATGTTTGGGTATCTTTCAAGAACTCTTCTATTTGCAACAGTCTTCATATTATCATCAGCTTTGATTCTGGTAACACCAAGATGTTTTGGTCTTCTACCACCAGTAGGTCTTTGTTTTCTCATACCACCAGTACCTACTCTCATTCTAACAACAATGATACCTTGTTTTGCTTTGTATCCTAATCTTCTAGCCCTTTCTAATCTACTTGGTTTATCAATACGTGTGACTGCATTTTCTTTACGCCATTTAATTACACGCTCACGTATTTCAGGGGAATTTTCTTTCCATAGTCTGATCCACGTTTGGTCTTGATAACTAGGCATATCGAGATTAGAAAAATCCCCTTTAATAACTGTAAAATCGGTAATTCAACCCTCTTAATAGAAACGCAATGGAATTTTGTAACATATGGCTTTAACTCCTATTCAGAGATTCTATTCTGGAATATCTGAAGAAACTAGTAAACCCATACAAATTATATCTAAACAAATTTTTCAAATGGATAAGCTACTACAACTGGATATGACGTATCCAATAATATTTCATTTCTAGATACAGAATAAGTTAACAGTTGAAAATTGTTTTCTTCAACAGTTGGAACATAGCCTAGACGGGCAAAGACACTTTGCAGTACGTTTAATTTATACTCATTCCGTCTCAAAAAAAAAATCACATTTCGATTGTTTCTGTTTGTAGTTTTTCTGCTACTTCTGGATGCTGTTTTAAATAAACTGCAATGGCATTTCTCATTTTTGGTGCAATTTCTTTTTCAGTTTTCGCATAAACACTCACAGGTTTCATAACTGGACAATATGCAATAAAACCATCAGTTTTCACATCAGGCTCTACATGATAAGTTATTTGCATGGATTAATTTCTAAAAAACATTATTTAACACTACACAGGCATTATAAAGGTGGAAAAGGTGATTGAATAAGCATGAAAAATCAGATTTTAGTGGAAATTAAAAATTCTCTTGATAAAATGGAAGAAACTGGAAAAGTTGATCTTGCCATATTAGACAATATTGCAACTTTACGTGATTTTCTAAAAACAATCAAAAGTAAATGGTTGGATATAGAAAATTCAGATGGATTTTATTTTTACCAAGCAGCTCGTAATGTGGAATTAATATTGGGAAAAATGGAATACAGATTTAAAAATTCACAAAAAGCTAATGATAATCCAAAAATTGCAGTGGATTTATTATTATTATTACCTAATATTGATAGTATTTTAGAATCAACTCAATCATTTGAAATCAATAAACAAACTATTGATGATGTGTTAACTAAAACACATTCATTAAGAAATAAAGTGGCAAGTACAAACATTATCGAATCATTAGAAATAAGTAGAGAGACTTTAGATAAAGACAATTTAAGATTACAGTTTTCGGCATTAATGCAAAAATTAGATGCTTAGTTTTTGTAAGACATGTCTGATGTTAAAGTAATACCAGACACAAATATTATTGTGGCGGCAAGTATAATGGAAAACATCCATGAATTGAACATAATAGTAAAACATCCTTTCTATGATCAATCAGTTCAATTATGTAGTCTATTTTATCTTACTCTTGTGTGGGAATGTTTCACATGATTTCTCATTAACTGTTTCTCAAAGTCTACTGGACTGTTACCATCAAGTGGCTTGAGATTTGATGTAAACTGTTTTCCGTTATCAGACAGTACAGATGCGAGTCTGCCATGACTTGATTGCCTCAGATAACACTACAGAAGAATTCACACTTGTTGCCTCATCGTATACGCCATAGCCTGTGATGAATCGTGAGGCATATCCTCAAATGCAATAATCTGCTTTCCTGCCCGGCGTGAATCATGTATCGTGTGCCAGTCAGATGCCATAACGAGTTTGAGTATTCACGCTCGTATCTGATCCATTTTCTTCTCATCTTCTTTCGTGGCTGCTCTGCTGCTAGTCCCTCATCTAGCATGATTCTGTGAATACGATTGTGGTTTATCTTGGTATCGTGTAACTTTGGTATGATTTTCTCAAGGTATAGTGCGTTTGTGTGAAATTTTTCCTGGACTTGCTTGACTAGTTCTATCTCTGCAACAGTGACTGGTTTTTTGGGACGTCCTGGTCTTGAGTGCAGGAATATCACTTGTCGCTTTGTACTGAGAATACATTGCTGTACACTCTCCGTGGGGTTGTCTTTAACACATTTGCAATGTCTGAATTCTTGACTTTCTCATCTTTTGATTTTATTAACCAACTGATCTTCTTCTCATCTAGTTTTACCATAGGATGCCATGATATCCACGCATACTATAGTATGGCCAGTGTACGCTTGGTTAAGGGGTGAAATAATTTCAGGAAAAGAGATCGTTCAATTGTATACAACATCGCTTTAAATACACCTTTCTGGAATATATTAGATATGAGTAGAATAGTGTATAAGTCCATAAATGATAGATCTACAAAATCAGAGATTGTCACACAAGGTAAATTCAAAGAAGTTACTAGCACTACTGATGACGAATCAGAACATGTTTCATTAGAAATAAATTCTGAATTTACTTCAAAAAAGGACTAAAATAAGAATCAAATAGTCATTAATTTTACCTAAAACTATTGAGTAATGTAGAAAATCCAAATACACTTCCTGACGAATTTGAAGATGTAGATTTTGAAATTGTTGAGGAAGATTGGAACACATACGAACTTAGTGATGGAGTAATAGTAAGAGCAAGAACGATACTAAAAAAGATCTTAGTAGACCCAATAAATCCAAACAAGTATGGATTTGATACAGTTCCAATCATACTAACAGTTGTTGCACCTTTGGCAAATAGAGGTGAAAAAAACAATGCCCCCGCGGCTGAAGAATATAACACATTGCCAAACTATGAAATCAAAGTAAGCAAAAATCATGAACCGTTTAACAGTTACAGAATTTTAAAAAACGGGCAAGTCATGAAATTAAAATTAGTAATCACAAAAATATCTAGAGTCATTGATCGTTTTGATGCAAATGGACTTCCGATATATTTAGTTAATAGTGGACCTATGATACATATAGAAAAAGAAAGTACAACACAGAGTGGAGGTCAATAATGATTACCAATATAACAATTCAAAATTTTGGTTGTTTTGATGATTTTTCATATTCTTTAGATTTAAACAAATTCACTGTTTTAATTGGTCCAAATAATTCTGGCAAGAGTACTTTTTTTAAAGGACTCAATTTAGTTAGATCAATTCCATTTGCAGGAGGCGGAATTACATGGAATTCTATTTACTATTCTTTAAACAGTTATGAAAATTCAGTATATGCTCATGATACAAATCGAGTATTATCCATATCCGCAAAATATACTCAAAATTCTGATAATTTCCGAAGTACTTTTGGATTTAGGGATAAATCTATGACTCAGAATGAATTCTTGAAAAATGAGGAAAAAAATTTATCATTATCTTCTGATGAACATAAAAAAATAGCATCCACAGTATGGTATGTTTCTCCCAGTAGAACAGTCATTCCTCACACTTCAAAAATTGGACAAGTTGTGGATGCAATGCAACCATTACATCCTTCAGGTAACAATGTCAGTGATTATCTCGTAGGACGATTCACTTCAAAAGATCCAAATTGGCCTTATGCAGAAAAATGGTTAAAAGAAGTCGATAAAAATATGACGATACTTAAAACACCCATTGTTGGTAATACTGTTTCAATGGTCACTACTAGAAAAGATACATCCAATACTACCGATGTTAACATGAATCTTCAAGGTAGTGGAATTCAAAATGCAACAACAATAATTGCAGCATTAGTTTTCTCACCTCCAGGATCTACAATAATATTAGAAGAGCCAGAGACATTCTTACATCCGAAAGCAATCGAAACAATAATTGATTTATGCAATGATGTAATCGAAAAATTTGATAAACAAATCATAATCACAACTCATTCATTAGAAATACTATATGGGATTTCTTCAGATTTACAAGGGCATGCTTCTACTACTAAAACCCATGTTCCTACAAAGAGTGATCATTTCAAATGTATCACAATTTCAAACCAACTTGCTGAAAACAAAATAACTGAAAAAAATCTTAACGAAGATACTTCTATCGGCCAACTATATGATGAATTAACTCGATCAGAAACGATTTAATCAATTCATGTGATGAAAATACTAGTAAGATTCTAAAGTCTCTCTCAATGAATCTGTTAGTTTTAACTGGAATCTTGATTTCATTCCCAAAAAAATTTGTTATTCTATTGTACGAAAATTAGTTCGCACTAATTTCAAGAGATCTCCAGGAAAATATTTGAGGCTGTACCGATCAAGAATACCAATGGTAAAAAGACTAACACAACGGCAAATAGAATATGCAATGGAATAGTGCGTAGCAGGCAGGAAAATCATGCGCATTACCTCAGAACTTTCTGTGACTTCCAGGAGTCCTGAGTACGGCAAAGGAGCTAAGAAAAAGTTTCGTTATAATCTAGCTACGCCCAAGTATACAATATCATGAAGGATAACAATCTGGTTGT
>JARPSM010000101.1 GCA_029782475.1 Nitrososphaerota archaeon | reverse complement strand
TATCTATTAATTTACTAAATTCTATTAACTAGTGTTAAAATCGGCATAAAATTACCCTTGGAGAGATGGTATGACATATTTTTTGAAACTGTAAAGTAGGTTTATCGAGGCAATAATCAGGCACGACCTAAACACCCACGTATTTTGTAGCTACTATGGTCCATCCTCCTAATTGAATTAGGTATTTTGAATTAGATTTTCTTTCTTTAGTGCCTGATTTTATTATTTCAAATACATATTCTTGAGCAATTGATCTTTGAGCTTTACAGAGCCAGAAATGTGCTGAAAAAAAAATTCTTCTACAATCTTTAAAAGGATTCATGATGACAAAATCCTGTTTACCTATATCAATTTTCCAATAAATTATTCTTTTATATTTTTAGATGATAATAAAGTGTAAATTTCATTTAAGCAATATTTTAAGATTTGAATATATTATGTCATTCAATCAAAATTGCAGGTTTGAAAGGTCTTGCATGCCTTGCTTTTCCTTTAGGATCATAAATGTCACTATCTGATTCTGAATAAACTGTAACATCTACTCCAAACTCTTTCTTTCCAATACTTGCTAATTCAGATGATAGGAATTCTTTCTCATCAAATAAATCAGATTCTAATTTCATATTTTTAATTTCTTCTGATTCTGAATGCAAATCTTTGATTACTTTTTGAATATAGTCTGGCATTTTTTTGGCCTCTATAGTTTCAGGATCTGCAATTAGCTCCTTCATTACTACTCCCATGTTGTTTTGACCACCTACTACCATAATCCCTAATATCTTACGATATACTTTGGATTTCATAGAGTTAGAATTTACATAGATTACGATCTTCTTTGGATCAATTTTTGTAACTTTGAGAATATTTGCAATATCATCTATTGTATTTTTGAGTAAACTCTCTGATTGAATTGCAGTAGCAGCATCAATTTCATCTTTAGAATGTACAGGCCATGCTGATTTTGATACTTGGTCATCCTCTCCTAATTTCTCCCACATTTCCTCAGATATGTGTGGTGCAAATGGTGATAACATTGCAACTCTGGCAGAATTTATTTTATATAATATTCCTGAAACATCTTTTCTTCCTTTAGCTTCAACTCGTTTGTTGTACCAGCTCAAATCTGATTCAAATGAAAACAAAATCTCGTGTAATCCTTCTCTTAATCTCATTTTTTCAAGGGATTCTGTAACTGTACCAATCATGCTTTGTAATTTTGATAAAATCCATCTATCTTCTGCTTGTAATTCTGAAATTGGTTCATTTTTGAGCCTAGAGCATTCCTCCAAGAGTGATTCTAGCTTGTTTTGAATACCATACACTGATTCCATGTTAAAATCAGCATCCTGTAGCAATTCAGCTGATGATATTATTGCTAGTCTTATTGGGTCTGCCCCATGGTCTTTAATTGCAGTACGTAGTGGAATGATATTTCCCATACTCTTACTCATTTTTGCACCATCCATCATGACACTTCCATTGACTACAATTTCTTGTGGCCATAGTTTTTTCTCAAAGATTGCAACGTGATTAAGGACAAAAAATGACAAATGGTTCTGAACCAAATCTCTTCCTGAATGTCTAGAATCAACTGGATAAAAGTATTGGAATTCTTTTTTCATTGTATTGATAATATCTTTAGAAAGTTTTGATGTACTAGCAGCTAGTTTCACATCTCCTTTGTCTAATAGAATGTAATCAAAAAATTCTCGAGTTAGATTCTCAGGTGTAACTGTTCCATCATTTACAAATCGTGAAATTGTATAGTATGCCGTGTAAATCACACTATCAGATAGTGACTCTACAATCCAATCTTTATCCCATGGTAACTTGGTTCCTAATCCCTGTTGTCTTGCACATGCTCGCTCATGCAACCACTCTATTACTTTTTTGAATTCGGTTCTGAGATTACTTGGCAGAATGTTCATCTCATTAAAACAATTGCGAGCAAGTTCTTTCCATTCTTCATCTCCGTAATTCAAAAACCATTGATTGTTCAATATTTTTACAACACATTCTGCACCGCATCTGCAATGTACTGGGGAATTCTCTAACACTGGGAATTTCTCTAGTGTATTATTTTCTTGTAGCCATGCTCTAATTTTGTCTCGTCCAAACTGCACATTTTCATTGTTAAACTCTCCACATTTTTCATTTAGTTTCCCATCTGTGAATTCCTTGAGGTACAATTCCTTTGTAGCCTCTTCTAGTTTTTCATCTGTTTGGTTTGAGACTCTTAATTTTTCACAAATCTGTTTTGCAGGGTATTCATCATATCCTTCAGTAACTATAATCGGAATAGGCTCAATTTTTGAGGCTAATTCATGATTACCAGCCTTCAAATCCATCAGTGCTTGGTAATCTTTTGGTGCATGTGCAGGTACTGACATTACAAGTCCTGTACCCATTCCAGGCTCTACAAAGTCAGCAGGCAATACTGGAATTTCTCGTCCGTCATGGTTTATTACATATTGTCCGATAATTTCACTACTTGGAATATCTCCAATAACTTTGACATGTTTTTCAAAGAATTCTATTTTGTGTGCACATTGCTCAGAAATAATCCACGTTTCATTATCAACTGTAACTTTTTTGTAAATTGTATTTGGATTGACCCACAAATTTGTAATGCCGAAAATTGTTTCAGGTCGTAGTGTTGTTACTGGGAAAATAAATTCACCAAGCTTGAATTTAATCAAGAAATTCTTCTCATCAATTTTGGGTTCAACATCTCCCATTGTATCATGTTGTGATACTGGGTTTTGATCCTTAGGACACCATCCAACTGGATGACTGCCTTGAATAATTCTGCCGTTTTCTTTTAGTGTTGTAATCTGCCACTCGATAAATTTCTGATAACCTGGAACTATAGTGGTAAATTCTCGTCTCCAATCAATCGAATACCCCATCTCAATCATTCCTGATTTTATTTCTTCATGAAAGTAATCTGCAATCTTTATTGGTTCAACAAATGTTTTGATATCCTCTTCGGGAACGTGATAGATATTTCTTAATCCATCGAGAATCTCTTTTTCTCCTTTCTCAATTCTTTTGGCCATACCAAGTACGGGAGTTCCTGTATAGTGGAATCCCATTGGGAATAATACGTTATACCCTTGCATTCGATAAAATCTTGCATGAACATCAGCTAGTGTGTATGTTCGTCCATGTCCAATGTGTTGCGGAGAGTTTGGATATGGATATGCTACTGTGATGAATTTTTTTGGTTTCTCATTTGGATTTGTTTCAAAGTCTTTTGATTCGGCCCATTTGTTTTGCCATTTAGTTTCTATTTCATTCCAATTAATCGTCATAACATTAATCCTAAAATCATTGATTTTGCTCTGGCTATTGCCTGCTCTTTTTTAGATGTGTCTTTTCCTCCACCTTGAGCAAATTTAGCATCACCACCACCAGAGCCACCCAAAATTGAGGCTATTTCCCTGGCTATTTCCCCTGCATTTACGCCTGATCTCTCTCCTGCAAATATCATTATTCTAACAGTTGGACCTGCCTCAAAAATCCCACAAAATGCAGCAGTATCATCCTTGGCAACTAGTTTTTTGCCAAAGTTTTGATTGAAATAGTTATCATAATTCTCACTTGCAGTAAAACAAATTTTATTTTTAATTGTAATCTCGTCTATCTCTCCTGATTCTCCAGCTAGAACCTTCTCTAGTAATATTGGAATCTGCTCTCGTGCTTTATCTTTATTTTCTTCACGTTGTTTTTCTAATTTTTGTTTTGCAATATCATCTAAAGCTTGTTTCTTTGATTCTTCTTCTTGGTCTTTTACATATTGGAATGCAGTTGGTCCTGAGACAAATTCTATACGAACTACTCCGTCTTGAATTCTTTTTGTTTTTGTAATTTTAATTAGTTCTATATCGCCAGTTTTCTTTACGTGTGTTCCACCACATGCTTCAATGTCTTTATCTTCAATTGATACAATTCTAACTGATTTTACTGGGACTATACCGCCTTGATAAATTCTAAATCCATATTTTTTCTCTGCAGTTCCTCTATCGTAATAATCAATATTTACTGGATAATCCTCTTTTACCATTTGATTAGCTGCATCTTCAATCTCTTTTACTTGCTCATCAGTTAGTGAGGAATGGTGTGTGATATCCAACCTTGCGTGATCATCATCTTTGAATGCAGAGTGTTGCCAAATCCATGAACCTAAAACTCCTCTTGATGATGCATTGATGATGTGTGTACTGGTATGGTTTTTGGTAATGTTTGCACGACGAGTCTCATCTACTTTACAAGATACTGTATCGCCTTTTCTTGGAACTCCGCCTTTTAGCTTGTGAACAATAATGTTTGCGTGTTTATCTACATTAACCACATTGAATCCCGCAATGGTTCCCAAGTCTGGTTCTTGTCCTCCGCCTCTTGCATAAAATGAAGTTCTATTTAGTACCACTTGATCATCAAAGACCTTGATTACTTTGGCCTCAAACTCCATTGGGTCATCTTTGTAAAATAGAATCTCAGTTTCAGGTAACTCTTCTAGTGGAAGTTCTGTAATTGCCTTTTTCTTTTCAGACTGGTGCAAATCAGTTAATTTAGAGTAAAATTGTGATGGAATCTCAGTTATTGCATTGACTTCTTTGAGATATTCAGGTGTAATGCCATCTGACTCGTATAGTGTTATGAGTTCATCAACTGATGGCACTCCTCGCTCACGAATCTTTTCTGCCTTTTTCTTCATGTGGACTTTGGAATCCTCATATCTTGCAGATTCTAGCTTGAGAATTGTCTTGACATCTTCTCTTTTCTCATCAAGTTCAGGATAGGTATCCTTGAGATAATCAATATGTCCATCAATTAATTCATCAATGTCTAATTTTAGATTCAATCTGTTTATTGTTCCGTTAATTCTTCGCAACATCATTCTGAGGTTGTATCCACCACCAACATTACTTGGTAATGCACCATCAGTAATTGCAAAGATTAGAGTTCGCAAATGATCTGCAATTAGATAAATCCCTTCAAGTGGTGTGATCATTTTGTTTAGCTGGTCATCTGTAATTCCAGCGTTTTTCACTGCAAGACGTCTTACTTTATTTAGGTCATCGAAATGATCAATCTCTTTTGCAATTTCTGTAAAGTATTTTTTCAAAACATCAGAATCTGAATCAATTCCAATCTTTTCAAAGAGTATCTGGTTTACTGGACCAAAACAGCAATCATATGCTGTAGGTGTACCCATTGTCATCCATGCAAATCTCTCCAACCCTGCACCCATGTCAATTACTCGCTGATCAAGTGTAGTGTGTTGTCCTAGTTCCCCTTGGAATTCAGTAAACACTGCATTTCCTAATTCTAATCCTCTGACAAAATATTCCAGTGATGGACCAAAAGAGCCACCACCTGCCCATACATCCTCTACAAAGACTATCTCTTCTTTCTTAATTCCAAATTGATTAGTCAATAATCTAAAATCCAAATCTACACATTCATCTTTCCAGTATCCTCCCAAATCCGGAACACTGAGTTGCCCAATCATGCAGAAACTAGAGAAATGTCTACCAGTTACCCCTACATTTTCTAAATCTTTGAAACGCAAACATGTTTGCGGAACCACTAGTGGGTTGGCAGGAAACTCAAAGACCACCTTACTTCCCATCACTCTTTGAAAATCCACTACTGATGCAATTGTGAAAAACAAATCATCTCGCCATCTACAAACAACTGGATATCTGGAAACTAAAGTGTGATTATTTTTTACAAAAAACTCTTCTACTTGTTTCCATGCTTGAGTATAATCAAATCTCTTGCTAGTTGGGGGATCACCTATGAACGAATAGGTATCCAATCCATCATCAGGACACAGATTTCTATCTGCATTTAGAGTCCAAAAGAATCTGCCACATTTGGTACAAGACTTTCTTACGAATCCTTGTTCTTGGAATAATTTGACATTATAGTATTTTTCAGGATCTGCTGAAAATTCTTTTAGAATCTCTTTTTTATCCAACGATGGGACTGTTATTTTCCAATATTAAGAATTGTCGATTAAGGCTTACTAGAAATCATTAAGATTTAACCTGATGGTACACCAAATAAGATCTTTAGATCCATGAATTAATGAGAATTATTCCATTTTATGAAAAACAAATACCAACGCATGATGTTGTGCTTTGCACTATTTCTCATGCGCCAGATTCTAAAGAAATGCAATG